>JAIUMY010000123.1 GCA_022565335.1 Opitutales bacterium | reverse complement strand
GGTGGTGCGTCGGGCCTGCCCCTGGCGGGAGCACGACCACCAAATACCCGCACCGCAACCCGACCACTCGAGCTCGGAGAGACCCTCGCCCTCCCAGGAAGGCACCCGTTCTGCCGGGAGGGCGAACGTCCCGCGCCGCTTTCGCGCGGTGCCCGCCCAATCGTTCCCAAACGGCACCCGCTTGGTAGATGCACGACCACCAAGAATCCGAACCGCAACCCGACCACTCGAGCTCGGAGAGACCCTCGCCCTCCCAGGAAGGCACCCGTTTGTCTCTACGGATAAAAGACCTCGGCGAAGACATGCTCCAGGAGGTCGAGGACTTCGCGTCGTGGGGGGGCGAAACCCAGTTCCCGTTCGATGGAACTGACCTCGCCGTCGGTAATGCCGCAGGGGACGATGCCGCGGAAGTGGTCGAGTCGCGGGTTCAGGTTCAGGGCAAAGCCATGAAAGGTGACCCATTTACGCACCGCGATGCCGATGGCGGCAATTTTGCGTTCCCCCATCCAGATGCCGGTTTTTCCTTCGCGGCGGGCGGCCGCCAGACCGAGATACCCTACGGTGCGAATCAAGACCTCCTCAATTTTTCGCAGGTATTCATGCAAATCCTTGGTATCGGCCAGACTGATAATCGGATAGCCTACCACCTGGCCCGGGCCATGATAGGTAATGTCGCCGCCCCGGTTGGTTTTGACAACTTGTATGCCCTCTTGCTCCAAATATTCAGGCGGGGCCATCAGGTGGTGGGCCGCCCCGGGGCGGACGCCGATGGTGTAGACCGGGTCGTGTTCAGTGAAAAAAACGGAATCTCCCCGGTGATTGGCGATTCGCTCCTGGAGCATTTTTTCCTGCCGTTGCAGAGCCTCGGCGTAGTCGGTCGGCCCCCAATCGAAAAAGGATACCGGGGCCGGAGAATTGGTGAAAGCGGCGGAGTTCATGGAAAGTGTATTCGGCCTTTAGACGGCTCTTAGACAAAATCACGGAAATACGCGATGGTCTGGTCCAAGCCTTCGTCGAGGTCCACCTTGGGTTCCCATTGTAAGAGTTCGCGGGCTTTGGTGATGTCGGGTTTGCGGCGCACCGGATCATCGGAGGGGAGGGGCTTTTCGACCAACTTGGAGCGGCCGCCGATTTTTTGCAAAACCTTCTCGGCGAGTTCCCGGATGGTAAATTCTCCGGGATTGCCGAGGTTCAGGGGGCCGGTTTCATCATTTTGTTCCATGAAGGCGACGAAGCCATCAATCAGATCACTGACATAGCAAAAGGAACGGGTTTGGGAGCCATTGCCGTAAATCGTGATATCCTCCCCCCGCAGGGCTTGCATGATGAAATTGGAGACCACCCGTCCATCGTCGGGGTGCATGAAGGGGCCGTAGGTGTTGAAGATACGGACGACCCGGATATCGACCGCATTCTCCCGGTGGTAATCGAAGAAAAGGGTTTCCGCACAACGTTTGCCTTCGTCGTAACAAGCGCGCAAACCGATAGGGTTGACGCTTCCCCGGTAGCTTTCCTCCTGGGGATGGATTTCCGGGTCGCCATACACTTCGGAGGTGGAGGCTTGGAAAATCCGGGCCTTGATGCGTTTGGCCAATCCCAGGGAGTTGATGGCTCCCATGACCGAGGTTTTGACCGTTTTGATTGGATTGTATTGGTAGTGAACCGGAGAGGCCGGGCAGGCCAAATTGTAGATTTCGTCCACTTCCAGCTTGAAAGGGTCAACGACATCATGCCGGATGAATTCGTAATGAGGGTGGTCGCGGAATTCGGCAATGTTTTCCTTCGATCCGGTAAACAAGTTGTCGAGGCACAGAACCTCGTGTCCCTTGGCCAAAAGTTTGGCGGTCAGGTGCCGGCCAAGAAACCCCGCCCCTCCGGTAATAAGTGTTTTGCGTCGCATAGAGGTTTAGATTGGAGAATTCATGAGTCTTCGTAAAGCTTCTTGAGCGGCGAGTTCTTCGGCCTTTTTTTTGGAACTGCCTTGGCCTTTGCCGAAGGGTTCGTCGTCCAAACAAACCTCGGCGGTGAAAACCCGGTTATGATCGGGGCCTTCCGTGGAAAGCAAACGGTATTTGAGGGAAGGGGAGATTTCCTGCGCCTGGAGAAACTCCTGGAGTTGTCCTTTGGGATTGGACTCCGCCAAGACTTTCCCGGCCTGGCGGGGGGATTCTCCGTAAAGACGGGTAAGGATTTCCGAAGTTTTGCCCATCCCGGCATCGAGATAGAGGGCGCCCACCAGGGCCTCAAAAGCATCCTCCAGCAAGTTGTCGCGATCGCGGCCTCCACTTGCCTCCTCGCCAGAGCTTAGGCGGAGATACTTCCCGAGGTGAAGTCTGCGGGCTATTTCCGAGAGCGTCGAACCGCGGACCAGGCTGGCTCGCATTTGGCTCAATTCCCCTTCCCGGGTATCGGGGTGCAGAGCAAAAAGGCGATCCGCCAGGTGAAGTCCCAGCACCGCATCGCCCAAAAACTCCAAACGTTGGTAATGACGGCAGTGGGTGTCATCGGCGTTCACCATGCAGGAAGGGTGGGTGAGAGCCTCCTGCAGCAAATCCTCATTGCGGAAGGTGTGCCCCAGGCTTTCCTGAAGCTTTTGCAAGGATTGTTTATCGCCAGCGGTCATAATTGTGAGAATTTTAATTTTCGCGTGATACGTAAAAAAGGGAAGGGTTATGAGAAGAGTTTCTTCGATGCTACACCTTCGAGCGTAAGTTTGAGGGGGCAATGGTCGCTGCAAGTTCCGAGAAGGATTTGGTAGTCTCCGGAAGCGACGACCCAGCAGTCTTTCTGGTCGTCCCAGAAACTCAGATCGCGCCATTGCAGGGGAAGGGTGATTTGTCGGCTTTCCCCGGGTTGGAGAAATACCTTGGCAAATCCCTTGAGTTCCTTGACCGGGCGGGGGACCGGAGGATTTGTCGGGGCGACATACCATTGCACCACTTCGGCTCCGGCGATTTCTCCGGTGTTTTGCACGGTGACCTTCACTTTGCCCGGTTGATCCTCGTTGGGGGAAGTTTCCCAACATGGGTCGGTTAGGGTAAACCGGGTATAGCTGAGGCCATGGCCAAAGGGGAAAAGAGGTTTCGGGCTATCGGGGAGGTCGTGCCAGCGGTAGCCGGTAAAAAGTCCTTCGCGATAGTCAACTTGTTCATCACGGTAGGCATCCCGGGCGTGGGCGGCACATTCTTCAAGTACCGCGGGCCAGGAGAAGGGGAGTTTTCCGGAAGGGCAGATTCGGCCAAAAATGAGGTCGGCCAGGGCCCGGCCGCCTTCGCTTCCGGGATACCAGCCTTGTACGATGGCGGGAACCTTTTTCTGCCAAGGCAGGCGCACGGCACTTCCCCCCAGTAAGACCACGGTAAGATTCGGGTTTGTCGTGACCAGTTCCTCCAGGAGTTCATTTTGTCCTCCCGGAAGGTCATAGTCCGGCCGGTCCATGGCCTCCACGTCCTGCATGTGCGTTGTTCCTCCAATGAAAAGCACCGCGTCCGCCCGGCTCGCCGCTTTCAGGGCTTCGCCTTTCGTGTCCATGCCCTCGTTGGGGGAGGCTATGGTTTCTTTCCCGCAACGGCACCAGCCGAATTGCAAGCTGGCCCCTTCGGTGCGGGGAGTAAACGTGACCGAAACTTCGTAGGTTCGGTGGGCTTCCAAGGTGAACGTTTCTCTCTTCATCCCCGGCGCGGTAAGGTTCCAAACACTGGCCAGTGGCTCACCGTCAATCCGGACAAACCAGTTATCCCACCCGTTGATGACCCATTCGACGGTTTCGCGCTCGGGGACTTTGATCCGGCCTTTCCAAACGATGCACCATTGACCAATGGGCCGGTCCACCGGGGGAGGGGATTTGGCGGCAAACGAGACCTCGGGAACGGTTTCGACCGTAACGGGATCTCCCTGGGGCCCTCGGGAGGCGTAAAGCTCCTTGCGCCACCCTCCGATTCCGGCAACGTCGGGGGCTTCCAGAAGATCGGTCGGGATCGGGGAAAAATTTCCGGGCAGGGAAGGGTAGCCCTTAGCGTGAATGATCTCCACCTGGTCACCAAGGAGTTCCTGCAAACCTTCCAGGGGAGTGATCTCATACTGGGCTTTGATCCCCGAGCTGCCGCCGCCCCGGGCGTGTCGCAGGGTGGCGTTTTCCCCAATAACCGCAAGGGTTTTGATTTTTCTTTCATTCAGAGGGAGAAACCCCTTTTCGTTTTGCAACAAAACAAAGGATTCGGCGGCCATTTGGCGGGCGATCTTTTGGTGTCGGGGGGTATTCCTGGCCCCGGCTTGGCGTCCGGTTTGATCCTTCCCAATGGTCAACATCACGCGCAGAATGCGACGGACTTTATCGTCCACGAGGGCCTCTTCGTAATGCCCCTCCCGAAGACCCTGGAGAAAGGGCTGGTCCAGAAAAAGCTCCTTTAGGTTCCCCCCCATTTCAACATCCAGGCCATTGCGGGCGGCTTCTTCCGCATCATGCACGCCGCCCCAGTCGGAAACCACCAACCCCGGAAACCCCCATTCTTTTTTGAGGATTTTCTGGAGTAAAAGATCGTGGTGACAACAATGCTGGCCGCGAAATTTGTTGTAGGCCCCCATGACGGTAAGCACTTCGCCCTCCTTGACCCCTTTTTCGAAAGCGGGAAGGTAGAGTTCCCGTAGCGGACGATCAGCACATAAAACATCCACTTTCATGCGGTCCAGTTCCTGGTTGTTGAGGGCAAAATGCTTTATGCAGGCAGCAACATCATTTTCCTGGATCCCCTGAATGGCGGCCGTTGCCGTGTCGGCAACGTGGAAGGGATCCTCCCCAAGGTATTCAAAATTTCGACCATTCAGCGGAGTTCGAACAATATTAACGCCAGGCCCCAGGATCACATCCTTGCCGCGGGCTCTCGCTTCCGCTCCCAATGCCTGGCCAAATTCGTAGGCCAGTTTTCGGTTCCAGGTTGCCCCCAGGGCAATGCCTACGGGAAAATAGGTTATGGCATCGTCAGCGTCCGGCACCTGAGACCAATCCCCGGCCACTTCCGCGCGTACCCCGTGGGGACCATCTGAATACACCAGATCACTGATGCCCAGGCGCGGGCAACCATTTGAGCGAAATGGGGAATTGGCATGGCAAAGCGCAACCTTCTCCTCGAGAGACATCTGGGCGAGCAAATTTTCCGTCTGGGATTCAATGGATTCTGGAGGCATGAAAAAATGATGCCTCAAGCCGGGGTTTGATGGCAATCCAAGAAGCGGCAAAGGTCGGTGAGTAACACGAGAAAGAATATATTTTTATCCGAATATTCGATTTACAGCATATTCGTTTGGATGGATAGTCGAGTTATGCAATTTCTTCGTGTGTACCAATGTCTTTGCGATGAGACCCGCTTGCGGATTTTGAATCTGTTGTTGGAGGGGCCACTCTGTGTTTGTCATCTGACGGAGATTCTGGAAATCCCGCAACCGAAGGTTTCGCGCCACCTGAAAGGGTTGCGCGATGGCGGGGCGTTGGAAACCGAACGCTGTTGCAACTGGACCATTTGTCGGCTTCCGAAAACTCCGAATGCCTTATTGGAGGCCAATCTGCGTTGTCTTCAGGATTTGCGGACCGAGGAACCTCAATTCAAGGCCGACCTGGTGAAACGAGAACAAACCATTGACCGCATCCTCAATCATCCCGGGGAGGATCTCCCGGCGCAAATCCGGAGCCTCGGCCTATGCTGTTCCTGATGACTTCTTCGGAACCAGAAGTAGAACAGGCTTCCAGCCTGTTTCTCCGCGAAGAAATTCCTCACTTTGGTAAGCCCCGTAGCGCCATTCACAAAATCTAAGAAAATCTCTCTTTGCCACAACCTGATGAAAGCAAAAATTCTCATTCTCTGTACCGGAAATTCCTGCCGCAGTCACCTGGCCGAAGGCATCCTGCGGGCTGCCGCCGACGATCTCTTTGAGGTCTTCAGTGCGGGGTCCAATCCGAAGGGCCATGTTCATCCGCTGGCCATTGAAGCGCTCAGGGAAATCGGTATCGATGCCTCCGGTCACCAGTCAGAGCATCTGGACAAGTATCTGAATGCCGGGATCAATACTGTCATTACCGTTTGCGGCAATGCCGACCAGGCCTGTCCGACCTTTCCCGGTAAAGTAAACCGCTACCACTGGGGCTTTGAAGATCCCCCGCACGCCGTTCGGGAAGGCGAAACCGAACGCGACGCCTTCCGCCGCATCCGCGATCAAATCAAACTCGTCTTCGAAGCCTACGCCGCCGGCTATCGGGAAGCAAAAAGTGGAGTAGTGGAGTGGTGGAGTGGTGGAGTGGTGGAGATTTGGGGTTTTGGATATTTTGTGTTGTG
>JAIUMY010000122.1 GCA_022565335.1 Opitutales bacterium | reverse complement strand
TTTATCAAATAACAATTTCTGATTGAAAAATACATAATAATTATTATAAGTTATATTTAATTTAATGTATTCGAATATAGAGTTACAAGAATAATATACTATATATATCACTATCATGCTATATATACTTAGTATTAAAGGTATAACTTTGTAAGGCACTGAATAAAACTCAAAATCTATATAATAGGTAATATTATAAATAGATATATCCCATACAGGAGTACCTATACCCACTATCAAGTCTCTAGTTAAGTATCCTATAAAGATACTAAGTATTGACAAATAGGTAAGGGGTATAATAGTATATAGATCAGTATGATGTACATTTTTAATGATATGTAATTTGCCCATAAATTCTTTAAAGAATACTATTAATAAAACTCTAAGACTATATAAGGCAGTAAATAAAATAGAAACTACTAATAGCCAAAATAAGCTATGTATATATCCGAAGGAGATATGATTTTGATATAAAAAGCTGTTGTAACTTGATTCTATAATAAGGTCTTTGGAATAAAATCCTGTCATAAACGGAAACCCTAATAATGATATAGATCCTATAAACAAACAAATATAAGCAAACGGAAAAACCTTCAAAAGACCTCCCATTGTTCTAATATCTTGCTCACCTCCAATACTATGAATAAGGCATCCTGCTGTCAAAAACAACAATGCCTTAAAAAAAGCATGGTTAAATAAGTGGTAGAAGCTGACATTATAGTAAGAAAATCCACATATAAAAAACATATACCCTAGCTGACTACATGTCGAATAAGCAATTACTTTTTTTATATCGTTCTGAAAAAATCCAGTCGTAGATGAAAAAAAAGCAGTTAAAGCACCTAAAAAAATAATTAACAATGATATATTGCCACAGTACTCGAATAGGTATGAACAACGGATTATTAAGAAAATCCCAGCAGTGACCATGGTCGCTGCGTGAATCAAAGAGGAAACTGGGGTAGGTCCTTCCATTGCATCAGGTAACCAAACATGTAGCATTATTTGTGCTGATTTACCAACAGCTCCTATTAATAAAAGTAAGCAGATAGTATTGAGTGTGACATACATATTTGTACTTAATAGGCAAAATATTAAGTCGAAATTTAAAGTCTTAAACTCTAAAAATATAAATAACATACCTATGGTTAAACATATATCACTTATTTTATTTGTAAGCATAGCTTTTATAGCTGACTTATTAGCTTGTATACGTGTGTACCAAAAGTTAATAAGTAAATAAGAGCATACACCAACTCCTTCCCATCCTAGAAATAATTGAAGTAGATTAGAACTTGTTACTAGAATTATCATAAACCATGTAAATAATGAAAGATATGACATAAATCGAGCTTGGTGAGGATCCCCATTCATATATGAAATAGAATATAGATGAGCACATAAACTAATAGAAGTGATAACCACCAACATAAAAGATGCTAATGTATCAAACCTAAGTGTAAAACTAATATCTATTAAATCTAGCTGTAGCCATTTGAAAAGAGGTAAATAACATATACTTTCATTTAAAACAACTTCATACAATAAAATAAAGGATAACAAATTACTAATTAAAACTGAAAGAGTGGTGAAAAAACAAACACCTAAATAACCCAGAAACCTACCAAATAGACTAGCAATTACAAATGATACTAAACAAGCTAGAAAAATTAATAAATACATAATTAATGATCATCTATAGTTAATACATCTTTCAAATAGATAGCACAAAGTACTAAATATACATAAGCTTGTAATAAAGCGATTGCAAACTCTAAGCATATTAATGCACTTATTAGTATAACACATGCAAATGCTAAGAAAAAAAAAGATCCTTTAGATAACATATTAAATATAAATCCCATGATCAATTTAAGTAATATATGCCCTGAGACTATGTTGGCTACTAGTCGGATAGATAGACTAATTACTCTAAAAACATATGAGATTAATTCTATTATTACTAAAAAAGGAGTCATGTATAAAGGCACACCACTAGGTAAAAAGAAACCAAAAAATTCATATCCAAATAACTTGAGTCCGATTACCTGAAGCCCTAAAAATACCATTAGAGAAAATCCAAATACAAATGCTATATGACTTGTAATAGAAAAACTATAAGGTACCATACCAACAAGATTAGAAACAGCAATAAATAAAAATACAAATTGGAAAAAGGGTATATATATTAAGCCTCTTTTAGAAACTTGTCCCTCTAATGTTGTATAAGTGAAACTATAAAATCCACTCACTATTTGATTGTATAAGTTAGAATGAAATAAATTCCTATAAAACATGGTAAACATTAAGAATATTATAATGTAAACCATTAGGTTATAAAAGGTAAAATTAGAAAAGAATATATCAAAACCTGCAATATTAAATGAATTCAAGAAAAATATTTTAAATTGTTCAAATGGAGAATAAAACATATATAATAATCTATTGAAAAGGGGCTTTTATAACCCCTTGATAAATACTAGAATCTAAATATATAAATTAATTTATTTAAATTAAAAAGTAAATAGTATTAAAAATACTATCATTAAGGCAAAAAGTGCCACAGCTTCAGTAAGTGCAAAACCTAAAATAGCATAACTAAATGCGGTTTTTGCAATACTTGGATTCTTAGCAACAGATCCTAAGAAAGATGAAAAAATTAAACCTATACCAATACCAACTCCTGCTAATGCGATAGTTCCTAAACCTGCTCCTATTAATTTTGCTTCTACTACGTAATTCATATTAATGTATTTTATATTATAGTTAAGAAAATAATGTGATAGTTTTTAAATAACTGATAGATATTATATTATAAGATTTAATTCCGAATAATAAAAATAAATTTTTTATACTTATTAAAAGTGAAGGTTAAAAAGGTCTTTTATTTTTTGCTTTTGAACTTCTCAAGTAATAATTAGAATACATATAAGCACGCTGTGCATATGCACCAGTATGAAGTGATATCATTTGGTTATATGCGTAACCTTTTTTCAGAGATGCATTAATTAAAGCATCCATTAATTTAAAGTGCACTGGTATGTTACTTCTGATAGCTAGCGCTTCTGACTTTATCCACTTCATGGCTAATTTGATTTGTTGTTTTTCATTTATAGGATGCGGTACTGTTTTAGTACGTCTTCCAAATGGTATGTTTTTTGAACATACGTACGGCCTAACATTTTCTATAGCCTCTTTAAATATGTAAAGAGGATTGTAACGCATATAGTCATGAAATTGAAAAAATAAATTCATTAGTATTTTCTCAGCTTTTTCTTTCTTACCGTGTTTCAAAAAAAGATTTGTAAATTTCTCTATAATGGGATCTTGAAACACTATAGACCATATATAGGTAGGATACTTATAGTATTTAGACCTATCATATTTTTTTATAATATCTTTCCTTAGTATAGGTCCTTCGAACTCTATTATAGACTCATCGACTATGCGTTGTCTGCGTAGTACTTCCTGTAACATATAAAAAAAACTTTTGTATGTATAGAAAGTACTTTTAAAACATTTCAACTGTATACCTTTATTAGTACGCAAAACATCTCTTGATGTTTTACGGTATAGATAATTGTTAATATTAGAATACTCTATCTCATTGTTATAGTACGTCGAAACATCGTATCTATGTACTATCTTATGAAAATTAAAAATAAAAGGAACAACTAAGTTGATACTATTATAGTACCTAGTTGTTATAAATTTAGATTGCATCTTATTATATTCTATGATATAGGGGAATAGGTATTGCAGTAAGTTCTCTTTAGATGTGAAATAACTTTCTATGATTCTAACATACTCCTTATAATTACTTTCGGATAGCTTTCCCAGTAAAGAAGATCTCTTTTTTATTAACTGATCTTTAACTAGGTTATTCTCTGATTGCTCTATGTAGAGACAGATTTTCTTCAACTTCGCTAACTTTTTCTTCCCTTTAGTATTCATAGAATTAATAAGTTCTATAGCAGGAGATTCATATTTGTTCTCATACTCATTATTTAATTTTTTTAATAACTTTTCTCTTTTCTTCTTTAATATTTTTTTTTTCATGCAATTTAATTAATAGCTGATAATTTTACGTATTAAATTGTGTATTAATAACAATATTTTGCAGATAACGGGATTTGAACCCATAACTTCTGTTTGGAAGACAGAGGATTTACCGTTAATCTATATCTGCGAGTATAGCTTAATTAAAGCGTTGATTATTAGATCAAAGTTATAGGTGAATATCCCTATTACTCGTATATAACATATATAAGCTCTTCACTAATAATGGTTTACTATTCAATTGTCACTACAGTATTAATATATATATTATTATTTTATAACTATCCTAAACAACGCAAAGAACTTATTAAGTACTTTACTTTATTAAGTTCTCTATTCTTATTCATATTATCCATAATGCTATGGATATATTTCAATCCATATGAACAAACTTTTCAATTTAACTTCATCTGTACTAATATAGAATTTTCATTTTATTTCGGACTTGATGGCATATCATTACTATTCATATTTTTAACTACTTTTCTATTTCCAATTTGTCTACTTTATAATTGGAATAATATATATAAAATTACAGGAGAATTTTGTCTCATTATGATATCAATGGAATTACTACTAATTGCTATATTTGCTACTCAAAATATACTTTTCTTCTATATTTGCTTTGAAATAGCACTAGTACCCCTATTTATACTCATAGGTATAAATAATATTAGGAAGAGAAGAATACACGCAGCATACTTATTATTTCTATACACCCTAATGGGTTCATTATTTATGCTAATAACTATTATTTATTTATATTCTATATCTGGTAGTTTTAACTATTATGTACTATATAACGTATCAATAGATCCATCTATTCAAAAATTAATGTGGCTTTTTTTATTTATTTCTTTGGCAGTTAAGATACCTCTTTTTCCATTTCATATATGGTTACCAGAAGCTCACGTAGAAGCCCCTACAGAAGGGTCTATTATACTAGCCGGAGTACTTTTAAAACTAGGTATATATGGATATATTAGAATACTTATACCTATATTCTATCAAGCAACACTATATTACATGCCTCTAGTTTTCACGATCGCAATTATAAGTGGAGTATATGCATCAATGTCTACACTTAGACAAACCGATATTAAAAGGGTTATTGCTTACTCTTCTATTGCTCATATGAGTATTGGTATTTTTGGGTTATTTACTTTAAAACCTATAGGTATGGTTGGTTCAATTATATTAATGTTCAGTCATGGTATAGTATCAGGAGCTTTATTTTTAATCATAGGCATATTATATGACCGATTTAAAACCAAAACATTATTTTACTTCAATGGACTTGTACAGCTAATGCCTCTTACTGCTACTATGTTCTTCTTGTTTATATTAGGAAATATAAGCTTTCCAGGTACAAGTAGTTTTATTGGAGAGACATTAGTATTAATCGATGTTGCAAATATTCAAAAAGGATCTTTACTATTTATAGCTATCATATTATTACTATGTACTTTATATTCTCTATTACTATTCAACAAAGTATTCTTTGGATTATCAAGCATTTTTAAAGTAAATAGTACATTTGATCTTACTCGTCGTGAATTACATATGATCATACCGTTTGTGTTCATTATGTTATGGATAGGTATTTATCCTCACGCTTTTGTAGAACTGATAGAAAGTAATATTTACTTTATTTATTTCAATACTTAAGTATGTCGTTACACTTAAATTTATTAATTCCTGAAATTCTATTTTTAATAAACTATGTAATTCTTATTGTTTATTATGGTTATTATACTATCTCAAAAGTACATAAGTATGTAATTTCTTATAAACAAAATGTTAGTATGCCTGCCATGATTTTACTAACAGTAGTATTATTAGAATTAAAATACCCATTTGCGTGTCATTATATTTTAGAAAGTTCTATATATATAAATGAGTACACTAATCTTATTAAATTAATACTGAACTTAGTAGTTTTCTTTATTTGTATCATAAGTTATACTTACATAAAAACTTTAAAACTTAATAACTTTGAAACTTATATACTTATATTATCTGCACAGCTAGGTATTTTAATTATTCTTATCTCAAACAATTTAATATTGTTATATTTAAGCTTAGAGTTAACTACTATAACTATATATATTTTAATTTCATTAAACAAATTAAATAATTATAGTATTGAAGCAGGACTGAAATACTTTATTATCGGGGCAGTTACGTCAGGTATGTTCTTAATTGGACTAAGTATCTTGTACGGGACTACAGGAGTAACTACTATAAGTGACTTACTTCTATTTAGCTCATCATATTATTTAAATCTAGCCACTAATAGCTTTCAACTAATTGATTTTTATATTATATTATCTTTTCTTTTTATAATAATAAGTTTATTATTTAAAATATATAGTGCTCCTTTTCACTTATGGATAAGCGATATTTATCAAGGAGCCACTATGCACGTACTTAGCTATATTAGCACAGTACCAT
>JAIUMY010000121.1 GCA_022565335.1 Opitutales bacterium | reverse complement strand
CCGCTATCAGCAGGTGCAGGGCGTCAAGGCGATCCTGTCCCAAGTGCGCAGCCGCCGCCCTGATGGGGCGCGTGCGGGCGGCGTGATCTGGCACACGACGGGATCGGGGAAATCGAACCTTATGGTGATCCTGTCGCGGGCCTTGCTGATCGACCCTGATCTGGCGGGATGCCGGGTGATTGTCGTGACAGACCGGGTTGATCTGGAGCGGCAATTGTCAGGCACCTTTCTGTCAGGCGGGGCCTTCGGGTCCGAGATTGCGTCGAAGGTGGATGGAGAGCGGTCGCGGGCACAATCGGGCCGCGATCTGGCCTTGCGGATCGGTCAGGGGGAAGAGCGGATCATCTTCACCCTGCTGCAAAAATTCACCTCGGCCACCAAGCTGCCGGAATGTCGGAACACCTCGGACAAACTGATCGTGCTGGTGGATGAGGGGCATCGCAGCCAGGGCGGGGAAAACCACGAACGGATGCGGATGGCGCTGCCGAATGCGGCCTTCATTGCCTTTACCGGGACACCCCTGTTGAAAGAGGACAAGACCCGCAACAAATTCGGGCCGATCCTGCATGCCTATACGATGGCCCGTGCGGTCGAGGATGGGGCGGTCACGCCGCTGATTTATGAGGAGCGCCGGCCGAAGCTGTCGATTGACGAGGTGGCGGTTGATGCCTGGTTCGAAAAGCATACGGCCGATCTGTCCGAGGCGCAGAAATCCGACCTGAAACGCAAATATGCCACACGGGGAGAGGTCTATAAGGCCGAACGCCGGATCGAGCTGATCGCCGAGGATATCGCCGATCATTTCTCTCGCAATGTCGCCCCTGATGGGTTGAAGGCGCAACTGGCCACAGACAGCAAGATGTCCGCGATCCGGTACAAGGCGGCGCTTGATCGCACCGGGAAGGTTACGAGTGCGGTTGTCATTTCGGCCCCGGATACCAGAGAAGGGCATGACGACACCGAGGAAACACGGGTTCCCGAGTTACAGAAATGGTGGACTGCGAATGTTGCGGCTGACCCGGAGGGGTATGAAAAACGCATGCTTGCCAATTTCGCCACGCCGGGAGAGCCAGAAATCCTGATCGTCGTGGACAAGCTGCTGACGGGATTTGACGAGCCCAGCAACGCGGTTCTCTACATCGACAAGAACCTGAAAAGCCATAACCTGCTGCAGGCCATCGCCCGGGTGAACCGCCTGCATGACGCCAAGAAATTCGGCTATCTTGTGGATTATCGGGGCATTCTGGCCGAGCTGGACGTGTCGATTCAGGATTATCAGGATCTTGCGGCTGAAACCGAAAGCGGGTTCGAGGCGGGCGATCTGGTCGGCACGGTCACCAATGTCGCAATGGAATACAAACGCCTGCCGGGCCTGCACGATGCACTGTGGGCGATCTTCAAGGGCGTGAAAAACCAGGGCGATGCAGAGCAAATGCGCCGTGTCCTCATGCCCCAGCTTATCGAGGATGAAGCAGGGCTGACCCATGACGAAAACCAGAAGCGCCGGGAGGATTTCTATGCGGCCCTGACAGAGTTCGGGATGTGTCTGAAACTGGCCCTGTCATCGCGGGCGTTTTTTGAGGATGGCGCATTCTCGGAACAGCAGATCAAAACCTACAAGAAAGACCTGACTTTTTTCACGGCGATCCGGCAACAGGCGAGGCAGGACGCACAGGAAACGGTCGACTTCTCGAAATATGAAGATCAGATCCGCAGGCTGGTCGACCGGCAGGTCAATGGACAAGAGATTGTCGATCCTGAGGGGGTTATCCTTCTGAGCGATCTGGGCGCCCGTGACGATGACCCGGAGAGCTGGAGCGACGAGAAAACCCGGACCGAGGCCGACCTGATCAAGACCCGCATGCGCAAGACGATTGAACAGGACCTGGGGGATGACCCCTTTGCGCAAAAGGTGTTTTCAGATCTTCTGAAAAAGGCAATCGCAGCAGCGGATGCCCTGTTTGAGCACCCTCATAAACAGTTCACCCTGCTGAAGGATCTGGAAGACCAGATTGCCGCGAGAAAGACGCCGGGTGTTCCGGATCGCTTTGGGGACAACCGGCATGCGCAGGCGTTTTTCGGGGCGGTGCTGGACATCACAAAATCCGAGGGCGGGCGTGATCTAGATGAGGATGCCATTGTCGCCGAGGCCTTCGCAATCGATGCGGCCGTCGAAGCTGCGATCCGCACCCATTCGCTCAGCCCCGCAAATATCGAGGCCGAGATCACCAAGACCTTGCTGACCCGGTTCTACCGCGTTCTGGGTAGTCTTGATCGAGCGCAAGCCTTGGTGGCCACAGTCATCGGTATTGTCCGGGCCGGTCGCGCAAAGACAGGCACATGAGCGAACAGGGTGTTCTGAACTACGGCGACAGGCGCATCCCTTACCTAATCGAGGTTGATCCGGATCGCAGCAAAAGGGTTGCCATCCATGTTGAACCCGATGGGCGGGTGATTGTCGAGGCACCCCCGGGGGCGGACAGGCCGTCCATTCATTCCGCCGTCGTCAAGCGGGCCCGCTGGATTGCGAGCCATGTCGCCGCTGCAGAAGACCGTCAGCGTCACATGATCGCTCGGGAGTATATCTCGGGTGAACAGGTTTTATATCTGGGCCGCCGTTATGTGTTGAAGGTCACCCAGTCAGATACAGGATCACCCCGTGTCCGACTGAAGGGCAACCGCTTGGAAGTCACCCGCAAGGACATCTCCCGCGACGCTGTCCGGGCTGCTGTGCGGGCCTGGTATCGGGTGCATGCCAGGGACTTCTTTGATCGCAGGATTGCCGAGTTGACTGCAAGTTTGCCCTGGGTCAGGGAAAGGCCGCCGTTCCGACTTTTGGAGATGACCCGGCAATGGGGAAGCTGTTCCCCAAAAGGCGAGATCATCCTGAACCCGCACTTGATCAAAGCCCCGAGGCCCTGTGTTGATTATGTGCTGGTGCATGAAATGGCGCATCTCAAACACCATGACCATAGCCCTGAATTCTTTGCTTTGCTGGGTCAGGAAATTCCGGAATGGCGGCGGGTCAAGGGCCAGTTGGATGATCTGGTGGATGCGGTGACCAACGAGTGATCGGGTGACCCAATTTTGCATTGGCAATCTTTCATTGCATTTAATTATCGTTCAACTTCATAAGGGTGACCTTTGATCATTTCGGGGTTTTCCTGATACCCGAACATAAAGAGAGAGTGCTGCAAACTCTGATATTTCCAGACGATCCGACAACATTGTGGATAAGCTGTCGAAGAAAATTCGGGCGTCGCTATATGCAAGTGCAAGGATTGAAACACGAGGCCTTGCATGAGAAAAACAAGTTACTCTGTGCGACTGACGGAAGAGCAGAATTTGGTGTTGCAACGCCGGATGCGCAACCTTGGTTATAAAAAAGCCGCTCCGTTTTTGACGGATGCAGCCTTGGGGCATCTGGGCCGGGACGCGGCGGACGGGGCCGTCGGATGGCGGCATGATGTGCTTGAACGGCTGAATGATGTTCTTGCGGCACAAGATGACCTGACTGTCCGGAAAAAGCTCTTGGAGGTGGCAAGGCGGATTGAACGTGCCCTGACTGATCAGGGCAGCCGCAATGCGGATTGATCTCCGGACGGCTCAAAACTCGACCACGGTTGCAGCATACCTGCAAAAGCGGGGCGAGTTGATAGGGGGGAGTATTCTGGCTGACCGACCGAGCCGGATTGTCGAGCATTTTCGTAAACACCATGTCACGGTCGGAGCGCCGACCAATACAAAGATCTGGCACATGACTGTCAGCCTAGCCCCGGGGCAGTTCCTTTCAAAAACGAAATGGAAAACGGCCCTTCGGGAAATTGGGCGGCAGATCGGTGCCCCGCTGCATATCCTGCCGTATCTGATATATCGTCACGTAAATGTTGCTCATGACCATGTGCATGTCCTGTTCAGTGCATGGACGTACCTACAACAGAGGGTTGTTCCAACTCTTCCCAAGGATGTATTTGCGCTCGGTAATCAAATCGCATTTCGTGTAGGCTTGCCACAACCTTTCGACGATGCGTCAGGCGGCCCTGTAAAAATCGCGGCTCCGATCCGCACAGGCAATTCAGACGACATAAGAGCTGCTGCTGCCGCCAGAGCGGGGGCTGTGATCAACGACGTGATGAAACAGGATAAGCCCTACAGCTTTGATCGGCTTCAGTCCGATTTGAAAAGCCATAATATCAAGGCCACTTTGCGCACACATGACAACGGCCCGGACGGTGTTGCTTTCACGCTGTGCATTCCCACACCGGGAATGGCTCAGTTGCACAAACGTAAAGTGTCGATTTCTGGCGGGCGCATCGGGTCGCAATTCACCCTTCGCGGCATCGAACGCCGGATCGCAATGCTGAGGTATCTTACCGACCTGCCGGCACTTCTGATGCTGCGCCACCTGTTTCCCGATAATGCCGAACAAATCATGCAAGAGATCGAAAGGAAGAAAGACGATGACCACACCCGAAAACCAAGCGGAGGCGGAAGCCATCGAGGCCCTGTGGCAATTGGTGAATCGACTGAGGGCAATAGCCGACAGTCTGGACCCAATCTCAGCGGAACTGAACAAGGTTCCGAGCAGCGCAGGCGAATTGATGATGAAGCTGTTCGCACAGTTGGACGATATCCAGACACTCGGAACGGACACCCAGATGTCCGTCGAGAAACTCTTGAAAGTGCATCAAGCCCAGGAAGACCGGCTCTTGCAGGTAGAGCAGATGACGGCCCAGCTTCACCAGCGCCTGATGACGACGGTCGCCCGCGACTGATTGATGTGATCGCAAGATTGGGTGAAATCGAAACATTGACGAAAGAACGCACCCAACTGCGGCTAATGCCGGGGGGCGGATTTCAGGTGAAAATGATGGGCGTCCCGGCGATGGTGTTTGATGGCGGGCGGGCAAAACCTGCATCACCAGAGTTCGCCGGGATTGCGAAAGGCTTGGCAAAGGGTATCGGCTTGCCTACTGCCCAAGAACACATTGATCTGGAGGCCACTGAGATGGACAGTGAGAAGCCACCCCCCACGGACGGCCCCGATTTTTGACCCCGCCTCACTCTGCTTCAAGCTTATCCCACCAGTTCCAACCCGCAAATTTGTCGCCCGACATGCGCAGGTGCGAATAGCGTTTCAGGGATTGCCAGCTCCGATGGCCGGACACCGTGGCGACTTGTGGAATGGTGCGGCCCATCTCGAACAACCGGGAAATTCCTTCGTGGCGCAGGTCGTGGAAGTGGAGGTCTTCGATTTCCAGAAACTTGCAGCCATGGGTAAACCGTTTGCTGATCGTATCTGAATTATAGGGAAAGATCCTGCCGCTTCGGCCAGGCTGTAGCTGCATGACTCTCAGGGCTTCTGGCGTGACCTCGCATAAAACGTCGTTACCCTTCTTCTGCCCGGGGTGCTTCATGTCCCGCACCATCTGGCGCATCTCGTCCTCGTTAAAATCCTCCCATGTGACAAGGGTGATCTCTTCCTGGCGCCTTGCCGAAAAGATCGCAAAAGCCATGATCCGGTGCATCGGCAAGGTACGGGAATCGCGGGCGCTGGCCTCTGCAAAATGGGTCATCAAAGCGTCAATTTCGGCAAGAGTAGGGCGTCGGTCACGGCTGTTGGATTTGCCAGCCAGGTCCAACTGACGAGAAGCGGTAACCCCATCTTCGACGACATGTCGATCCAGATCATAGCCCCACGCCGTGCGCCCCATCGACAGGGCCGCACTCAGGTGACTGAGATAATTCTGAACGGTAGACGGGCTGCGCCCACCACGGCGCAGGCCGCGGGCAAAATCCACGATATGTTTCGGCTGAAGATCTGACGTCGGGATATCCGAGATCAAGTGACTTTCGCAGATCGAACGAAGCACTTGCGTCTTCGTCCGCCCCATCCCTCCCTCTTTCTCGAGGATATAATCCTTGATGACGTCACCCACCGTGCCCACCTTACGCTGTGCGGCCTCGAGCCCGCCGGGTGATTTCAGTTCTTTCTCACGGCGCTTCATCCATGCCTCAGCTGTGCTGCGGCGGTCAAAGGTTTCCGAGCCGCGATAGACGACCCGACCGTTTGACTTTATAATGATCTGAGCACTGTAAGCTGTCGTGCCGTCTGTCCGTCTGCGGTCGGTGATTGTGCCCATTTTCGGTATTCCAAACGTGGTTTTCTGGTACTCCATGGCGTACCAAGGTGGATGTATCCGTCCAAATATGCCATTTCGGCACCAAATATGACGATGTAAGGTCCAATATATATGCTTGAAAAGCCAGTAAAAAAAGGGGATATCCACAATTCTCGCCTCAGCGTGGCCCCGATGATGGATTGGACGGATCGGCATTGTCGTTTTTTCCACCGTACGCTTAGTCAGCATGCCCTTCTCTATACCGAGATGGTGACAGCGCCAGCGCTTGTGCGGGGCAATGCGACATATCTGCTTGATCATGATCCGGGTGAGCACCCCGTCGCGCTACAACTTGGCGGATCAGAACCATCCGAACTGGCCAAAGCTGCGCAGATGG
>JAIUMY010000120.1 GCA_022565335.1 Opitutales bacterium | reverse complement strand
ATTTGCCGTTTCACACGATCCATCAGAGCAGAGCCTATCGTCTTGCGCTTAAGTCTTTATTCAAAAACAACTTGAAATTTTCGATGGGGGGTTTCCGGGAAATGTGGGTCAGGAGTCCTGAGCCTTGCCCGTCCAACTGCCCCGAAGGTTCCATTCGGCGTCGGTCGTTTCCTGCCTAAAGCGAATGCAGTGCCCGTTTGTCCACTGCCAAGGCGGCCTCTTTGAGGCTCTCAGAAAGGGTCGGGTGGGCGTGCACGGTCCGCGCGATGTCCTCCGCACTGCCACCGTATTCCATATGGGCTACCGCTGCGGCGATAAGTTCGGAACCATGAGCGGAGATAATCTGCACCCCCAGAACCTGATCCGTTTCGGCATCGGCGATAACTTTAAAAAGGCCCTCGGTGGCATCGGTGGCCAGTGCCCGGCCATTGGCCGAGAGGGGAAATTTCCCAACCTTGATCTTCTTCCCGGCCTTTTTGGCTTCATCTTCACCCATTCCGGCGGACGCTATCTCGGGTTCGGTGTAGATGACGTTGGGAATTACGTCGTAATTCACATGGCCGGGTTCTCCGGCAATCAACTCCGCCAGGGCAACACCTTCCTCTTCCGCCTTGTGTGCCAGCATGGGGCCCTTGATAAGATCGCCGATGGCGAAAATGTTTTCCACGTTGGTGCGGAAACGATGGTCGGTTTCCACCCGTCCGCGCTCATCCACCTTAACCCCGGCCCGGTCCAGACCGAGTTTTTCACTGAAAGCTTTACGCCCCACCGCCATCAGGACCTTGTCCGCTTCCACGGTTAATTTTTTCCCCTTGGCTTCGGCTTTTACGGTCAGACCTTTTTTACCTTTGTCCACCCCGGTCACTTTGGTATCGGTATGGAAGGTGAGCCCTTGTTTCTTGAAAATCCGTTCGGCCGCTTTGCTGACATCCGCGTCGTAGGTCGCGGCGACCCGGGGCAAAAATTCCATAACCGTTACCTTGCTGCCCATGCGGGACCAAACCGAGCCCAGCTCCAGACCAATGGCTCCGGCTCCAATAACGACCAGACGTTCGGGAACTTTGTCGAAGGAAAGGGCTTCGTCACTAGTGACGATATCCTTCCCGTCGCATTCGATCCCCGGCAGGGATGAAGGGACGGAACCGGTGGCCAGGACGATTTTTTCCGCTTCAATGGTTTCTTTTTTGCGGCCCCCGTCCACCTCAATGGTGTGTGCGTCCTGCAGCGTCCCGGTCCCTTTGAAAACGGTAACGCCCTTTTTCTCCACCAGCATGCCCACTCCCTTGACCAAGTTGCTGACCACCGAATCTTTTTTCTTCATCATAGTCGGCACGTCAACCGAGACTTTATCGAGTTTGATGCCGTGTTGGGCCGCGTTTTCCTTGGCAAAGTGAAGCATTTCGGTGCTGTGGAGCAGCGCCTTGGATGGAATACAACCGATATTCAAACAAGTTCCTCCCAAGGTGGGTCTTTTTTCGATCAGGGCGGTGGAAAGCCCCAATTGCGCCGCGCGTATCGCGCATACATAGCCTCCGGGGCCGCCCCCGATTATCACCAGATTAAACTTTTTCGTTGCCATAAGTAGGTTAAATAAAGCACGGGTTTGCCCTCAAAGCACGCAAAAAGAGGAAAAGTTTGCGGGGCCATTAGGGATTTTACTAATGTGATACTAGGGTTTTTCCGTGGCCTCCGGAGTGTTGCGCACAGGGGCGCAAGGCCCCCGTTCGCTTTTTAGCCCCAAGCGGGGACCTTGCGTCCCTGCGCGGAGTGCCCCCGCCCGCTGTCAGTCTCTCACCTGCATATTCCAGCTCCGCTGGTGGCCCCGCTAATTTCCGAGCACTCCTAAACCCCGCCCCCACGCAATTCGTCGTCCCGGTAAATGGCCAGAATCTGTCCAGCCGCCAGGGCCCGCTGGGGGGAGGCAAAGAGGATCTCGGCCCGGTGGTTTTCCAGAGGGATAAAAGTTATTTCCTGAGAGGGGTCCAAATACCTCGGGCGAGCCAGCAGGGTGCTCTTTTGCGTTACCGGTTGGTCGATCCAGGAAAGATCCCGCAGGGTTACTGAGTCGGTGAACAGGCCCGGCGAGGAAGGCTTGTCAAAATCGACAATCAGCTGATTGTCCGCCCAATTCTTCTCGACCACCACGTAGTGTTCAAAGTCCTTGTTGGAAGGGATTCCCAGTCCTTTGCGCTGACCGATGGTAAAGAGGTGCAAGCCTTGGTGCGTTCCCAATTCGCGGCCTTCCCGGTTGACGATGGGACCCGGCTGGTCGGGCACATAGTGCCGCAGGAAATCCTTCATGCGGATATTGCCGATAAAACAAATGCCCTGGCTGTCCTTCTTGTGGGCGTTGGGTAAGTCCAGTTCCCGGGCCTTGGTTCGAACCTCCGCTTTGGGGAGATCGGCCAGCGGGAACCAGGCCTTTTGCACCTGCTCCTGTTTCATCAAGGCGAGAAAATAGGTTTGGTCCTTGCGCTCATCCGCACTGAGGGCAATCCCCGTGCGACCCCCGGGTTTGTTGATTTTACGGGCATAGTGACCAGTGGCTACCCCCGCATAGCCGTGTTCCAGAGCCCAATCCAAAAAGACCCCGAACTTCATCTCCCGGTTGCACAGTACATCGGGGTTGGGCGTTATCCCCTGTTGGTATCCGTCCAACAGGTATTCGACAATGCGGCTTTTGTATTCCTCGATCAAGTTCACCACCTGAAACGGGATCCCCAGTTTTTCGGCCGCCCCGCGGGCCGCTTCAATATCCTCCTGCCAGGGGCAATCCCCGAAAATATCATCCTCATTGATCCAATTCTTCATGTAGGCCGCCTCGATCGCATAGCCTTGCTCCAGAAGCAAAGCCGCGGCGACACTACTGTCCACCCCTCCGGACAAAGCGACCAGGATTGGTTTTTCTTGGTTTTTCGAGCTAGCAGACATTCTCCCACTATGGGCCAAATTTCCCAAAGCTGCAACGGCGAAGGCTTACCGTTTGCCGTTCCGTCTTAGAGGTGCTGTTCACTGCAAAAAAATCAAAGATCCAAATTCCGCCAAGCAGGGTTTCCGGGCCTGGTCCACGAATGGGACCCATCATTCACCCCCTCCAATTCTTGACCATCCTTCCCCAAACCTTTGTTTCCTCTTTCGCCACGGCTGTGGCGTGATCTCCATTTAGCTAAGAGATGTTAGAATAATTCGGCTTCGAGGCTTCATCGGAATTAAGGTCGGAGATCGGAGGACCGGTTGGATTTGTGATTGTTGAGGCGGTTAGCCGTGGACGATTTCGGTGCCGACGCCGCGGTCGGTAAAGATTTCGAGGAGGAGGCTATGGGGGAGGCGGCCGTCGATGAAGTGGACGCGGTGGACGCCTTCGTCGAGGGCGCGGGTGGCACCGTTGATTTTGGGGCGCATGCCTTTGTCGATGATGCCCCGGACTTTGAGGTCGTCAACCTGGCTGACCCGCAGGGTGGGGATCAGGGTTCCGGGGTCGGCGGGGTCTTCGAGGAGGCCGGGGACATCACTCATAAAGACCAGCCGGCGGGCTCGCAGGGCTCCGGCGACGCGGGCGGCGGCGAGGTCGGCGTTGATGTTGTAGGTCTGGCCGTCGCGGTCTTCGGCAAGGGGGGAGATGATGGGAATATAGCCTTCGGAGATGGCTTTTTTAATGAGTTTGATTTTGACCTCACTGACTTCGCCAACGAACCCGAGATCGGTTTCCTCGCCGTCGTCGTTATGGGTCATTTTGCGACAGCGCATGAGGGTTTGTCCGGGCATGGGAAGGGGCTTGCCTTTGTTGGCGGAGATCATCTGGCAAATGTCGGTGTTAACCTCTTTGTTAAGGGTGTCGCGCACCAGATTGATCGTTTCTTTGTCGGTATAGCGCAGGCCCTGGACAAAGCGCGGTTCGATGCCGGATTTTTCCATGGCGCGGGAGATGGCCTTGCCGCCACCATGCACCACGACGACGTTGATGCCTACGGAAGCCAGAAAGACGATGTCCACGGCGAGGCGGGCGCGAATTTCGGCATCGGGGTTGTCCATAAAGCTGCCGCCGTATTTGACGACGAAGGTGCTGCCCCGGAAGCGCTGGATGTAGGGGAGGGCCTCGAGGAGAACTTTGGCTTTGGCGATGAGCTGTTCAACTTGCATAAGGGTCTGTTTTACGGGGAGAGAACGAATCTTGGCGAGAAGAAAGGGCTTCTTTTTTATTCCCCTTTCTCCGTTGGCGCCTCGGGAATCGGGTCGTCTTTGACCAGGCGGATGGGGAAGGGTTGGGTCGCTTCGCCGCTATAGAGGGTACGGTGGGGGAAGGGGATTTCGATGCCTTCGGCATCAAAAGCTTCTTTGATTTCCCGCATAATGCTATTGCGCAAAAGGAGCATATCGGTGCGGGAGAACCAGACGCCGAAGAGGAAGCTGAGGCTGGAGTCGGCGAAGTCGGTAAAGAGGATGAGGGGTTCGGGTTCGTCGAGGCAATAAGGGTTTTTGTTGGCGACGTCCCGAAGGATTTTCATGACCTTGGCGATGTCTTCCTTGTAGGCCACGCCGACTTTGATATCGAGCCGGCGAATGGGGTAGCGGGTGATGGTGGTGACCTGGCTCTTGATGATGGTTTCGTTGGGAATGCGGACAAATTGGTTGTCGAAGGTGCGCAGGTTGATAGAGAGGAGGCCAATGCGCTCGACCAGTCCGCGGGTCTCTCCGACTTGAATGGCATCGCCGATGGCGAAGGGTTTTTCGGTGATCGTGAAGAGGCCGCTGATGATGTTGGAAAGGCTGGTTTGGCTGGCAAACCCGATGGCCACTCCGGCGATCCCGGCGGCGCCCAGCAAGGCGCCAATTTGGAATCCCATATCGGCCAGGACGGTTACGAGAATGATGATAATGCCGATATAGAAAAGGGCATTGGCGATGATCATGCCAAAATGGGCACTCAGCTTGCGGGTTACGAATTTGCGCAAAAGCCGGGTGCCGACAAAGAGGAGAGGCAGGCCGATGAAGAGAATCAGGGCGATGCGGATTAGTGATTCAAGGTGTTCCTCAAGGATCTCCATGGTGATTAGGGGTTAGTAGAAAAGAGAACGGAATCCGGAAAAGGTGCGGTGGACCAAATCTTCCTTGGGCTTTTTTACCGGAGGCAGGAGTTGCTTTCCGCATTGTTCGTAGGACGGCGGGGTGTTCAGGGGACGGAGGGTGCCGGGGCGATTGGGGCCAAGGTGAAGGATTTCCATCGGATTGGTCCACCATCGGGTGGTGCCTTGGTAGAGCCCAAGGTAGTTCGTGGGGAGAGAGAGTTTGGTGATGGGAAAGACTTCCTCGGATTCGTTTTTTACGGTGAGGGGGCAAATCGCGCGGTGGTCTCCTTTCTGGGCCAGGGAGAGGTCGCGGACAGCGCTGGTTTTGAGGGCGTAGCAGAGTTCTCCTTCGGTGGGCAGTCCGAACCAGGTGTTGGAGAGGATGACGGTGGGGAGGTTTTCGACGGTTACGGGGGTCTTTTCACCGAATTGAAGACGAACCCAGAGGGGAATGCTGACGTAGAAGGTGACTTTGTTTTTCGGCGGGAGCTGAAGGGGAGATTTGGGGCGAACGACCAGGGAACGGTCGGGGAAGGCGGGTATCAGGGAGACGCCTTCTTCTTCCTCTCGAAAGGCGTAACGGGTCCAGGTATCATCATGGGAACTCGTCTCATCCGAAAGGATGAAGGAAGAGGGATGGTCTGCTTCGGGGTCCCGCTTTGCGAGAGTCAGCCAGTCATGGTTTTGGCGGCGTACCCGGATTTGCAGGGGGCCCAGTGAGAACAAACCGGTTTTTCCTTCCGGGATTTCCCGGGGGTCTGCAAAGATGCTTTTCATGGAGAGGCAGTATTTGTTAAGGGGGGCCGGACTGCAATCACGGAAATGAAGGGGCGGAACAGTGGAAAGGGGTGGAAAAGCGAAAAAGCTGATTCTTCTTCGCCCTGCCGACTTCGCAGGACCAAGAGCCCAAGGAGCCAATATGGGTAGGGCAGGGCGAGGGTCTCCCCGAGCTCGAATGGTTGGGTTGGGGTATGCTGTTTTTGTTGGATGTTGATTTATAAGGAGCAGGGACATTTCTGTCCCTGGGGAGCCGATCAGGCGACATGTTCCGGGGCAACCATAACGATAGGCCAAAATATAATAGCCTCACCCCACAACGCTACACCTCACCAAGACAGGCACCCTACAAACTGAACAAATTTCGCAATTGCCAGAGCCGACCACCAGCAACAAGATTTGAACAGTCCACGAGAAAGATGTCATCCCCTCAAACAGATCCAGCCATGACGATTAAGATCATCAGACGTTCCCAGGCCAGTCTGACCCCATCCGGAACCAGCCGGTGCAGGAAACTGGTACCGTGCCCCGAGATGACTAATATTTCACTCCAATTCATTCATCCCACAACCAATCAAACGTTCGTGGTCGGTACCGGCTCCTGACCTCGACGTTGGAAAATATTTGCAAATGTAGCCCTTTTCGGCTACATTGGTACCATGAAAACTGAAATTGTCAGAGCCAGAGTTGACCCATCACTCAAATATGAATCAGAAAAAGTCTTCGAAGGTCTTGGT
>JAIUMY010000119.1 GCA_022565335.1 Opitutales bacterium | reverse complement strand
TGGTGCAGCTGGCAGAGGAAGGCGCAAAGTGTGAAGAAGCAAAGGAGATTTGGCAAAAATTCGGAAAAAAGCTGAATAAGTCAGTCACAGCCGCAATTCTGGCTTTATTCGTTGTTTTTGGCGGCTTTGGGGAGAATTCAGGCGCTGAGCCTAGTTTTTCCTAGTCTATAAAATATCTCATAATGTGTTTTTTATGGTAAATCAATAACTTAAAATGATTCTAAATGCCCTGCAATAGCGGGGCTTTTTTATGGTTATGTATCGGGTGTGGGGATAGGGGTAAAACTGGCAATTCTGTTTCAAAATGAAACAAGAGTGGACTATTACTATAGTCCACTCTCGGAGATCAGCAGATTTTGAGCTGGGGAGGTAGAAAAGTTGTTTTTTTGGGGCTTTGGGCCAGCGCTACGGTTACCCATGCGGGGAGAAACCCCGCGCATGGGTAACCTACGCGCTTGGCCTGTCTGGTTGCTGGTACGCTAGATGGTCGGGCATACAGGTCAAGCGCATGGTAACACCGTTAATTTGTACTCTGGCAGTGCAGTCGCCAAGCTCGCGCACGCGGTAGCTTTCAGGGAAATATGGTTTTCCATGTTCATCGACAAAGTTCATATAGATACCGCGTGTGGTTCGGTTCCATCCAGCAATGTAAATTAGCGGCTTTTCTGGTGTGGTTAATGAAGTGGATGATTCTGAATCGGGTGCAGGTTCGTCAGGTTTGGGGAAGTAGTATTCATAAGGAGCAATAGGCTTTGCAGAGCAGGAGCCAAAAAGCTGCTTATAGGCATCATTACAACGCCAAATACCTTTCTTTGGTACCTGGGCTTCAACTGTGACTAGGGCATTGACAGCAAAAGCTGCCATCAATGCCCCTGCTAAAAAAGCATGGTAGCCTTTAATTTCGTAGTTTTTAAACGCATTTTTGAGCCTCTGAAATGGTGTTATATACCGGCCATCTGTGAAGTAGGGCGGTAATATTCGGGTTAAGCCATCAATGCCAGAATGGTTTACCTGTTCATCGAATAGCTGTTCGGTGTTGTAACAGCTGTATAAACGCTTTCCGTAGTATGTCCAGTCATCAACCTTCATGCTGTTTTCACTGGTTCCATATTTGACAATGCCATAATGCACCTGTGGCAAAGGCAAGTCATAAGTGGTAATGAGCTTAACAAGCCAGCTGATAATGGGAATTCTTAGCCTGTCCATCCTGCGACAGTAAACAACGTGTTCAGCAATGGTGCGCCTAGCATCTGAATCAAGGTTGTCTATGTCCTGAATAATAAGAATGGCGTCCCAGCGTAGTTTTCGAAGCAATTTAAAGTGAGCGTTTATCGGCTTTCTTCGCGGGTCGTTCCAGTTGCGGGAATCAAAAAAGATGCCGCATTCATCGAGAACCAGCAAACCGTTTTTACTTTCATCTATTTCGTCACCGTCATAGCCTTTAGGAAGAGATTTAAGGCTTTCTATGGTCGGAATATCAGGTAGGCGGTAGAGCTCTGTATTGCGCTTGTAGGGGCCAAGCATGGCGGAGAGGTCAATATCAAGATTTGTAGCTACTTTGCGCCCTTCGTGAAGGTATTTTTCAATGCGGGAAACGCTCATAAGCGTTTTACCCGCGCCCAGTTTACCAGTGACGACCCAAACAGGCATGGTTAAGCCTTCATGGTGCGTGTTGCTTTGTCAGCGATACGGGCTTTAAGCTTGGCAATTTCGATTGAAATGTGTACGCCTACAACAAAGGTATAATAGGTAAGCACCAAGGTAACCAAAAAGGGAAGGTTTGAAGGCAGAAAAGATGCTATGCCTGAGAATATACCCTGACCAATGGGGCCAAGACCAGAAACCAAATCAACCAGCAAGCCGTTAACGTACTGGATAAGCATATAAATTGAACCGGAAACGGAAGCAATCATAACGCCATAGATGGCAACGGTTTTGAGCGCTGAAGCAGTGTTAGCAACAAAAACCCAAGTTATCAGCTTTTGAATGGTGCCAGCTAACCAGCCAAGCATGGTTGCAATAAATACGGGCATCAGGTCAACCTCACATTAAGCAGCAGAGCTATAACTCCATGAATGATAAAAATGGCAGTCAATACGGTGGCAACCCAGGTTAGAACATTGCTAACAGTAGGAGCCATACCGCAAAAATTAAGCTCTGAATTACCGAAGGGGATTGGTGAACAGTTGGAGTTGTGGAACTGCCAAAGCTGAGCAAAAGAAGAAAAGCCTTGGTCTAATCCTTCCATTGAGTTTTCAAGCTGATAAACGCCATCCTGAAATTGACCGGAAGAAATAGCGCCCGAAACTGACTGATGCATTGCTTCGAGGTGTGATTCATAGGACGGCAAAAAGTCGTCAATATCAACTGAGTCGCCAGTATCATTAAAGCGGTCGTTGATGGCATCAAGACGGCTTTCAATGCCTGAAGCATCAAAGTCAGAGCCACCACCGGAGCCAATACCGCCAATGGCTGAAATAACACCATCAAGGCGCTGATTGGTTTGCTGCTGGCCGGTGTGAAGTTGATCTTGGATGGCCGACAAGCGCTGGTTGGTTTCATTCTGGCGAACCGTTATCGGGCTAAAATCGTTGTCCATAGTAAGGTTCACGTTGGTAATGTTACCAGATGAATCGGTAAAGGTTCCGCCCATGTGAACCTGAACAACGGTTGAATCACCACCAGTACTAGGTATGCCAGAGCTAGGGCCACCATCATCGGAGCCACCGCCATCGTCATCGCCTCCGCAGTCCTCCTGGCAGCCTCCGCCATCGTCGCCACCATCACCATCAGGGCTTACAGGGCCAGTAGCAGCAGAGCAGGGCTGAGCAGTTACTTCGTGGATGTGGGAGCCTGAACCGGCAGGAACTTCGGCAACTTCACGAGTCATGCAAAGTAAGGGTTCAGGGCTGATGCCGCCTGTGTCTCCTATATGAACACAAAACGGATCTGGTGAATTATGGCGAGACTCAAGAAATCCGCCTTCGTTGTCTGGACAGGTGTTTGTTGGTTCCAAATCACCACGCCAGCGGCCTGAATATGAAATTCGAACATTGCTTGAGCATGAATGGCTATCCAAAGTTATCTTTGACTCAGAGAGACAGTGTTTTAATCCATAATTTGTATCATTCCAAGTTACTGTAAGGTTGGTTGCAAGATAATCACTGACGCAGCTGGTAGAGGAGCAAGGGGCAATAAGCGAAGATGGAGAATTAGACCATGAAACGGTTCTTTGTAAGTGACCATCCCAAAAAGTAAAAGATAAATACTCATAACCACCAGGGGCCGAGTATAAAAAGCTGCTCCACAGAGAAGCAGATAAAAGCGTAATTACAATTAAAGACTTCATCTGTGGAGCACCCCGAATTAAGTTGAACGAGAAACGAATTTCTTGAACAACTTCATCCCAATGATAGCAACCATTACAGCAGTGAGAAGACCCCAGCCAGCAGAGGCAAGAGAAGTGATTTCAGCTTCAATAGCAGTAATAGCCGCAGTGGAATCAGCAAAAGCACCGGCAGATACCAGCATTGCAGCAGCCGCGAGAGCCGCCTTTTGAACTTTAGACTTAAACATAAGAGCTTCCTTATGGTGGTTGTGGTTAATGACTGGCTTGCCATAGAAACCGCCTGAATGAGTACCAGACGATCCCAGCTAGCCAGCCGGAGAAATAGCAGGCGAACAGAACACCGGCTATAAATTCGGGAGACATCATTTTGCTGAACCCTCCCAAGCATTGAGGCCAAGGAAAGCACAAATACAACCCGCCATAGTGAGTAGGGCCAGCAGGACATATTCAATTTGGTCGGGGTCTATCTGTATAACTTCCATCGTCTTAGCCTCGAATCTTGATGAAATTGCACTTCACCACGAAAATTATAAATTTTCGCGTTTCAGCGCTGCAGTTTAAGCCGCCTTCGTAGCTGGCTTAATTTCTAAAACACCATCGTCCAAGTACTGAAAAATCTTCTCAGTAACTAACTGTGAGACACCGCTTCGACCTTCCATAGACCAAGAGCGGATCTCAAAAGGGACAGTGATTTGTTTGTTAGTAAAGCTATGAAGTCGAGCAGGTAAGCCACGATCAATAAGGGGCTGTGGGATGGTAAATTCTTCCATTGAAGATTCATCACCAAATTTGCCAGGCTTCATAATTTCAATACCGATTACTAGCTTTCCTTTTTCGGTTGGGTTATCGCGTTTCATGGATTGATGAAAACCTTTGAAAGTGCCTTCACAGATGTAGCCGCGTGCAGTGTTTGACATGGTTTGATCTCCTATGATGCCAGTCGTAAGACAGGGGTTAGATTCCGCTGCCGTAGTGGTTGGGGTTCGGTGTAGTAGGTTGGTCGTTGGTTGGCAAAATCAACATTGATCAGACGGATCAGCGGTATTACGTTGCTTTGGTCGCCTGTGAATTGCATAAGCTGAGCAAGGCTTAAGCCGGCTTGTAACAGGGCATCCTGATTGCGTTTAAAGGTTGCGCGTGAACGGGTTGCAATGCGCTCCTTTGTGGCTTTGTAGCCGTCTTTGGTGATGCTGACATAGAAGTCATAAAGCCTTTCAGCTTTTGCATAGCTGATATTGCCGGTACGGGTATAAGTGAAATGAGTTTGACGTAGTTGGTTTAATACTTGGGTGGTGTCGTGTGCATTCATGGTAGCACCCTCGAAGGTGGTTAAAATGTCTTTAAAGGCGATTTGCCAAAGGTGTTCAGGGTTTATAGGGGTTTCGGGGTTGATAAAGTGACTAAGTACAAGGTTGATACCGTTGGCCTTTAGCCAACGGCTTTTTAAACGGGCTTCGAACCGTACAAGGCCAGTTGCAAAGTCCAGAAGCTTTTTATTGCTCATGGCTTCAATGGCAGGAACAATGTGATCAGGTGGCGTTGTCTTTTTAAGAACGCACTTAACATACTTGTGAGACAGGGACTTGATTTGCCGCATGACCTCTGGGAGCTTGATATAGGCTTTCAGCTCTTTATGCTCGGAGCCTTTGCCCCAGTAAACAGTGGTTTTGTACTTGTCTGAAGTGCTAACTTTGGTTTGGCCATAGGACAAGTTTTTAAGGGTGTCGATTACCTGCTGGGCCTGATGCTCATTAGCTACCCTGGCTGAATAGGTGACGTCTATGTATTCAATCAGGGAGTGATACCAATCAAGCTTGTCTGATAGCTCAGGGAATGACAGGTGAAACGCTTCTATTACGGCCATGACGCACAATTCAGGGTCAGATGAACCATAAACATTGTGACCTTGCAAAAGCTTTGCAGGGTTGCCTGAAATGCGGATGTAGGGCGTTTTCTTTAGATCGGTTCCGTCAATCAGCTTATAGGCAAGGGTGGCTAGATTGCTGGGCAATGATTCGTATGAATGCCGCAGTTTAGACAGAACCGGCTTACCATCCGAGAAAAAAACGGTCGCTTCTAGCTCCATATTGAGTTCAGAGCAGATGCCTTGCATATCTTTCAGGCATTCGTGAGTGCCTACGTTGTGAACGTATTCCGGCTTAAAGAAAACGCACAGGCCGACCATATCAATCATGCAATCAGCCCCTTCTGTAAGTTACAGGCCCAGCGGTTGCGATCTAAACGCTGTGGATTAAAGCAGTTTAAAGGGGTCTTAAAACTGGACTTTCGACAAATACGGCAGCGCTTAGGAATGCTGATATTGTCGGAAATAGTGGCTGAAGTTAAATCTTCATACTTAAAGGGAACCTTTAAATCATCGAAGAACCGAAGCAAGAACAATTCGTTTGCGGTGACCGGGTGCTTAAATTGAACATTGACGGTTGAACCATCAGGGCAACGGATAGGTAAAAAGGCTTTAAATTCGACTGCAAAGCGCCAGTTCAAAGACTTTTGAATGATGGCATGAGGGAATGCCTTAGCAGAGTATAGCGCTTGGATGCTTTCAGGGGTCATGCGGCCCCCTGTAAACAATCAATGCGGGACATATAGAAGCTAAAATCACAGAAGAGACAAGTGCAAAAAAACTCGTGCTCTGATTGGGTGCTGTCCTGATAGGCTATATCAAAGCTATTGCACTCAGGACAAAAAACGCTTGAACTGAAAAAAGGTGCCTGTACTGGTTGAGCTGGATTCAAGGCAGCTACAGCGGTTGAATGGTCAGCATCAACCAGACAGGCGAGAAGTGCAAGCGCATCCTGTGGTAAACGGGGCATTGGTTCATCATGTTTTAAATTGACGTAAATCTGACCACGCCAAACCCAGAAATTAAGCTCCGGCAATTCGTACCAGCCATCAGATAAAGGGCTTGCTTTGTACTCAGGGTTGTAGCCGGATTGAACCAGAGAAGAAACAGCGTCTTGAATGCTATTCGCTTGTGCTAAGATGGTGAGTATGTTTTTCATGGTAGCTGCCTTGAAAAAAAACTGTCGAAGTTGACAGTTAAATTATGATCACTTAATGAAAAACTGTCAAGTCTGACAGGAGAATTTTATGTTTAGCTATGAATTAATTGAAGAACTAAAAAAGGCTAAAGGGTTTAAAAAGGACAAGGAAGTTATTGATATTATGGAAGGTATGAATAGCGGGAATATGAGCCAAATTAAAGCAGGTAAAAGGCCTTTGACTGAAGAACAAGCATTGTTCATAGCTAGAGAAGCTAACTTATGTAAAGACTGGGTATTGGTTAATCTAGCAGAGGAAAGGGCCAAATCAGAAGAAGTAAAAAAGGCTTGGTATGAAATAGGAAAAAAGCTTAGAAAGTCAGCAGTAGCCGCAATGCTGGCTGTAATTGTGGCTTTTGGCGGCTTTGGGGAGAATTCAGGCGCTGAGCCTAGTTTTTCCTAGTCTATAAAATATCTCATAATGGAACATATCGTTAAGTAACAACAAGTTGAAAAACCAAGCAGGCCGGTATCCCCGGCCTTTTTTATTGCCGAAAGCGGGAAAAAAGAGACAGCTTAATTTTGGTTTTGTGCAACTGGA
>JAIUMY010000118.1 GCA_022565335.1 Opitutales bacterium | reverse complement strand
TCTTTTCACCTCTTATTCTAGGACTTGCCGGTATTCACTCGCGAAAAGGGCTTCATTTGCCGTTTCACACGATCCATCAGAGCAGAGCCTATCGTCTTGCGCTTAAGTCTTTATTCAAAAACAACTTAAAATTTTCGATGGGGGTTCCGGGAAATGTGGGTCAGGAGTCCCGAGGATATTGAGCACCGTCTTGAGCCGCACAACGCCGGAGAATCCAAGTGGACGGCGGAGGTAACTGAGAGCGCGACGAGTTCAGGTGCCGCAGAAGGTGGTGTGCACTTGCTCGCTTTCTTCGGGAGTCGCCGAATAAAGATTGTCCTCAGAGGACGGCTCGAAAGGACGGCGTAGACGTTCCAAAGCCTTTTGAAAAGGCTCGGGGTTCCCTGCCTCGGCGGCATCCAGAGCTTTCTGCACGGCATGGTTGCGGGGTATTCGTCTCGGATTGGCGGCGTCGCGGACCTGTTGGATTTGCGCTTCGGTAAGGTTGGTTTCTGCCAGACGGGCCTTCAGGCGCTCTTGCCATGCCAGAAATTCAGGGTGCCCCAGAATCGATTGCTCCGGAATTTGGTCACCGGAAAGAGCGCGAAAGCCATTGGTAAAATCGACTCGGTGCTTCTCCAATAAGTCCAACCAATCTTCGATGAGTCTTTTGTCTTGGAGGGTCGGACTTGCGATGCCGAGCTTGGCCCCCATTTGCTTTACCCATTCCGCTTGGTAGTCTTCTTGGAAACGTCCGAGAATCTTTTCCGCCAGAGGAACCGCTTTAGCGGTTTCCGGGTGGATCAAGGGAAGCAGACTGTCGGCAAAACGGGCAAGGTTCCAGGCCGTGATGGCGGGTTGGTTTCCGTAAGCGTAGCGTCCCTGCCAATCGACCGAGGAGTAAACCGCCCCTGGGTGGTAACGATCTATGAAGGCGCAGGGACCGTAGTCGATGGTTTCTCCTGAAAGGGCTACATTGTCGGTGTTGAGAACTCCGTGGACGAAGCCTGTGGCCATCCAACGGACAACCAAATTGATCTGTTTCTTTTGTACGGTCTCGAGCAAAGCCAGAGCTCGATTCGGTTGTCCGACCAACTCGGGATAGTGTCGATCGATGGTATACTGAAGAAGAGCTGACAAAGCTTCGGGGTCTTCGAAAGCGGCAAACAACTCGAAGGTGCCAACACGGAGATGGCTCGCCGCGGTACGAACAAGAATGGCTCCCGGCAAGGTTTCGTTGCGGAAAACTTTCTCTCCGGTTTCGATGACGGCAAGGCTTCGCGTTGTCGGGATGTTCAGAGCTGCCATGGCTTCGGAGATTAGATATTCCCGCAACATCGGCCCGAGTGCGGCCCTCCCGTCGCCACCCCGACTGTAAGGGGTTCGGCCGGCGCCCTTCAACTGAATGTCGTGACGATTTCCGTGGCCATCCAGATGTTCTCCCCAAAGGATGGCGCGACCATCTCCTAAAACCGAAAAGTGGCCGAATTGATGCCCCCCGTAGGCCATCGCGAGAGGTTGGGCATCCGGCGGTATTCGATTGCCGGACAAATACTCGGCAAGAATTTCCGGAGATATATCGCCAAGTGTCTCAAGCCCCAGGTCTTCGGCCAGTGATTCATTGAAGGCATAGAGGCGGGGCCGACTTACCGGGGTGGGGTTGATGCGGCTGAAGCAGCGGGCTGGGAGGGTCGCGTAGGAATGTTCCCATTTCCACGGTTGGGCCAAGGCGTTTTGTATCATAGCCTAACCAAAACGATGAAAATCCCACGTGGCAAGCGGCGGGGTACGATTGAGGGGCAACAAAGAGAAATTTGTTTCCCTCTGCGGTGGGGAGTTAGTTGTGAGTGGGGTTTGTGTTCAAGCGACGTGCGGATACGTTTTTTGATGATGCGAATCGTCCTGCTTACCGATATTCCCGTCTGGGTGAAACCCTTAGCCGATGCCTTGGGAACCCTGGGGGCTGACGTCGTGGTGGCTGCTTCCATTGAGGCGGTTCCACCGGAGGGGTTGATCGTCAATCGGTTGTCCACCCTCCTGGTCCGTAAGGATCCGGCCCTGAGTCGTTCTTATATCGATGCCCTGAAAAACTGGGAGCGGGAAGGCCGGACCGTGGTCAACGGTTCCCGGGCGCTCGCTCTCGGCTATTCCAAGCTGGCCCAGGCAAAACATTTTGAAGCGGTTGGGGTGGGTACTCCACGAACCCATCCGGCCTGCCCCGGAGAGAGGGCTATTCCTGGTCACCGGGTTTTGCTCAAGCCCGAGGCCGGAGGCTTTGGCAAGGGAATCCGTGAGCTTGACGAAAACAGTCCCGTCCCGACCAATCTTCGGGAAGGTTCCGGCGGTTGGGTGGAGCAAGCCCTTTTGGAGCCCTCCGATGGTTGTGTTCATCGAGTTGAATTTTTAGGCACCCGTATCCTCTATGAAGCCTGTTCGACCCTCCGGGCCAAGGATTATAATTATTGTTTAGCCAATACCGAGGCCGAGGTGGTTCTTCAGGGGGAGGAGGATATGTCCCCCCGTGCGGTTAGGGAAGCGAAGCAAGTCGCCGCTTCGGCCGGGATGGAGTTAGGGGCGGTCGAGTATCTTCTGGGAGAGGAGGGGATACCGGTTTTTATCGATCTTAACCCCGTCTCCAGTCTTCACCCCAAAGCCAAAGACCTCTTGTTGGAAGACCCTCTTTCCCTGACTGCACGGTATTTGCGGCACCGAAGCAAGAGCTAAGCCCTTGGATCACACGCTCTGCGATGCGGGAGGGAGAAGGCTGGTTGGGGAAGGTGGAGTTTCTTCCACGTCAACTTTTCGGCAGTCCCTCCGAGGCCTTGAGAACCCTTCGCGTAATGCTTTGGCAAGAGGTGGTTTATTTTTTTTCCATTTTCAATTCAACATCCTGGCAATGCTGCCAGATTCTGCAAGTGGATGAACCGTAAATACGAAATTAGCTACAGCACTCAAGCAGAGTCAGTCAGGACTATCGGAAAGATTGTCAAAAGCTAAGCCCTGCGGAAAAGCTAGCTTGCATCCAAAAATTGCGCATTGCATTCTGGGGAGATGAAGCAGCTACCGGACGACTTCAGAGATCTGTTATCTCTCTTAAACGAATACAAGGTTGAGGCTCCTTTGTCGGAGGGGCTTTACAGCCCCGATCTGCTTCTCGGTCGGAGGGGCTTTATGCCCCGATCCGGAGCGGGTTGGGTCTTCAAACGCTTTCCCTAATCTTTCCGGTCAGCGGGGTAGATCCACTTCGACATTGGTTTCATCTGCCGGTATGCGGTTACGGTGTTTCGATATTCCGTTCTCTCAGAAGGGCTCGGGCGGTTTGTTGTCCGGAGACCACGGCCCCCTCGATGGAGGCACTGCTGAGATGGTCGCCGCAAATCCACAGGCCGGCTTCTTGACAAAAGGTGGGGGGCTCACGGTGGGGTCGCTGAACCGGCAAGCCGCGGGGAAGATGATCGGTACGCAGATGACGCCATGATTGGGTTTGCGGACCAAACCAATTCGTCAGTTCAGCGATCACCTTGGGGCTGAGGTTTTCTTCCCCGCACGGACCCATGACGGAGACCGAGATAAGGGATTGCCCTTGGGGGGCGTAGGCGGGCGCCGCATCGGTGAGAACGCAGCAATTGTTGACGATGCCGGAACCGGAACCATTTAGGCACAGGATCGCTTCTTTGACCGGCGATTGCGCGGCGACATAATACAGCGTGGTGGTCGAGCGCCATTCGGTTTTTGGCAATGAGCTTTCGGGAAGAAGCTGTTCGGCGGTAGAGCCATCGGTGGCCACCACGGTGGCCGAGCCTTCAATAATCTCGCCGCTGGCCAAGGTTACCGATTGTGGGCTGACCCGACAAACCTTCTCCTGCAAACCGATGCTTCCTTTTGGAAGGCGGCGGGCCAGTTGAAGGGGGATTTCCCCCATCCCCTTCGCCGGGAGAGTCGCATTGCCTTGACTGAAGAGCTTGAAGGTAAACTCAAACATACGGCTGGTGGTTTGCAGTTCCCGCTCTAAAAATATACCCCCATAGAAAGAGCGGAAAAAACGGTCGATCATGCTCTCTGAAAACCCGAAGTCACGCAGATACGATTCGGTTGATTGCTCCTGGCGATTGGCGATTTCGGCGAAAGAGCTTTGACTGAGTTTTCTGCGCAACCAACCGACCCGCAGTTTATCGGAAAGACTACCAACGGGGGCCCTCACGCTGCGCAGAAAACTGGAGGGTCGGCGAAAGACATCCATCAGGCGGTGTAATTTTCCTTCCCGGTAGAGGAGCGCTCCGGGTTCGAAGGGTCGCAGTTCGAGCGCCGGCAGGTCGAGCAATTGGCTCGTCCGTGGATAGGTATCGAGGTACACCTGAAAGCCGCGATCCAACCGAAAGCCTTCCACCACGTCGGTTCGGACCCGTCCTCCAACCTCATCAGAGGCTTCGCAAAGTCGCACCGGCAGGCCCGCTTGGTGAAGCGACAAGGCACAGGCCAAGCCGGCCATGCCCGCACCAACAATCAGAACCGGCTTATCTGCATCTGTACTCATACCCCAAGTTTCCCCATCCTCTCACCGGAAGCAATGCGATTTGTTGGTTTGGGGAAACCGTTCGCCGTTACTTGATTTGAGGGGGCATCGGGAGAGGCGCAGAGGGGTCGGGCATGGCGGGGTAATCGGGTTCGGTCAGACCGCTGACCAAATCGTCGATACGGACGCTGCGACCCGAGGCGATGGAGGCATTGCCAGCAATTCCACAAAGGATCGAGTAGGCCCCCGAGCGATGATCGGCGGCCCGGAGGTAAGGGTCTTCGGTGGGTTTCCCAAAGAGGTCGTTCAGGAGGGGATCATCTCCGCCGCCATGCCCTCCCTTGGCTTCCCATAGTTCGACTTCATAAGGGGTTTCGCGGAGCGGAAACACCCGGGTATGGGTTCCTTCTTTTTTAAGCTCTCCCTGTACGCTGCCGTCCCCGCTGATATAAACGGTTTCATTGCATTTGTGTTCGATGCGTCCCTTGGTGCCATGGAAGGCGATTTGATAGCCTTCCCAGGCGGAGAAAACATGCAGGCTGTAGTTAAGTTTTACCTGGTTCCGGTAATGAACCAGCACATTCATCGAGTCCTCGATATCAATGTCCGGGGCGAAAATACAACGGTCCCGGAAATAGCCGTCGTGCTGTTCGTTATTCAGATAGAGATTCTTTAGTTTTTTATTACCGGCGAGGTCGAGCTTGAAGGTGCATCGTTCTTTTTCAGGGCAATCCCAACAACGCTCGCCGCGATTTGTCAGGCCCAAACGGTCCGCCATTTCCGGGGTGGCAAAGCGCCGTTGTCCGGTGGCATAGACCTCTTCCGGAACGGAACTCAGCCACCAGTTGACCAAGTCAAAGTGATGGGTCGATTTGTGGACCAACAACCCGCCCGAATTTTCCTTGTTCCGATGCCAGCGCCGGAAGTAATCAGCCCCGTGATAGGTATCCAATAACCACTGAAAATCAACCGCCAGAACATCTCCAATGACGCCCGACATGAGAAGATCCTTTACCTGCGTGCGCGGGGGAGAGTAACGGTAGTTGAAGGTCACCCGGCAGCGACGCCCGGTTTTCTTTTCCGCATCAAGGATGCGCTGACATTTCTCCGCGTCGGTGGTCATCGGCTTTTCGGTGATGGCATTGCATCCCAATTCCATCGCCCGGACAATATACTCGTCGTGGGTGGAATCCCTGGTTGTCACAATCACCTCGTCCGGACGGGTCTCTTTGATCATTCGTTCAAATTCTTCGGCCGGGTAGGTGGGGATGTCGGGAAAATGTTTCGCATAGACCTCGGTGGTAAAGGCCAGGCGACCAGGGTTTTGGTCGCAGAGGCCGACTAATTCACTGGTCTCAGGGTATTTCTTGGCCAGCGCATCCAGGTACATTCGGGAGCGGCTGCCGGTTCCGACAATAACAAAGCGTTTTCGAGGTGAGGTTGTCATAGGGGTAAGTATGCCCGAAAGGAATAAAAGCGTCCATTTCCCAGGCACTCAAAAACTTGACAATTTCGCTCACTTGCAAGGCAATGGAAGGATGTTAACGTATTTGGGTTCCGGCTGGCGTGATTATTTTCATCGTCCCGTTAAAAAATATCCCCGTAAGGTTTGGGAATTTCAAGCGATCCTGAAGGGAACGATTGCTCCGGTCCTTAACGAGGGGGCGGATCCGTTTGGTGAATCCTCATTATGGGTGATGCCTCCGGACTTGTCGCATGGTTGGACCTCTCCGCCGGAAACGCCGGGAGAGGTTGTGGTGTTCCATTTTAATCAGGTGCCGCCGCAGTTTTCCTGGTTTTTGTCCTACCGTCCCTATTTGTGCATTGCGCTGGGTGCCAGGGAAAGGGGGAGGGTACGGGATTTGGCCCTCGAAGCCAAGTCCTCCGTCGGTGACCTGACTTTGGCCGGGCGTTTGCGGCATGCTCGAATTCTCCATGAAATTTGCTTGCTCTGTTTACGTTCCCCGGTAATGGAAAGCCTGTTACAGGATCTGTCGCCCGGGCAAAAAAAGGTGGAGGAAGCCTGTGAATGGTTTGCCCGGCATTTGGAGGAAAATCCGCGTTTGCCGGAAGTTTGTCGCGCTGTCGGATCCTCACCGGCCTCGCTGCGGCGGCATTTTCACCGGGTTCTGGGGGTGCGCCCAGTCGATGCCTTTACCGCCATTCGACATCGCGAGGCTTTGCATCTTTTAAGCACCCAGGTGAAGCACGAGGAAATCGCCTACCGCTGTGGCTTTTCCAGTGCCAGCGCCTTTTCCCGTGCTTTCAAAAGCCACCTCGGCGTTTCCCCCCGCGAATGGCAGGAACGCGAAGGCGTCTGGCCGATTTGAGGACTTGGAGTTAAGTACCACCATTAGCGGAGCTGGAATATGAGGTAAGAGACTCTCGGGGTCGGAGTGCGTGCCTTTGGTCTGAAGCACTCCGCGCAGGGTCACGAGGTCCCCGCTTGGGGTAAAAAGCGAACGGGGGCCTTGTTGCCCCTGCGCGCAATCCTTTCGCAAACGGAGGTGTTTTTCCCTCAAAATAAAGCGAGCGGGGACTTTAAGTCCCTGC
>JAIUMY010000117.1 GCA_022565335.1 Opitutales bacterium | reverse complement strand
CCGCCACCGCATCATGGCTCCCCGCCTCGGTTGAGGAGGGGTGCCTGGACCTCCCCACCGCTTCGCGGTCCCCCCCTCCTGATCCAGGAGGGGAACTGGGTGGTGCGTCGGGCCTGCGCCGGTCGGAAGCACGACCACCAAAAAACCGCACCGCAACCCGACCACTCGAGCTCGGAGAGACCCTCGCCCTCCGAGGAACGCACCCGCTCTGCCGTAATCGGGCTGCTTCCGTGTCGTCCTCCATAGCTCGAAGAGCGACGGATGGAAGCGCCCGAACGAATCGGCCGCAAATTCGCGAACATCCGAAGATCTCCCCCGACGTTGGCAATATCCCCCAAACCGCCAGGGCTTCCCCGCCGCGGATCGGGCGATGAATCAGCCCGACTACGTAAACAACCGTCCAAAATCTCACGATTTCATCTACCCTTCGTGGCTTGGCGCCTGCCTTCGCTGACCAAAGCGAAATCCCGCTAAGCGGCGATGTCCATTCGTGGTTCCCCGCTGCTTTCTTCAGCATTTGCCCCCTCAACGCAATCCTGAATGATTGACAGCAATTCCAATCTGACCAGTTTCGAACTATGAAGTCCTACCCTACCCCTGCGGCCAGCCATTCCTTGGCCGGTGGCGTTGCCCTCCTGCTCCTCGGTTTGTTCGCCCAAACCTCAACCCTCTCCGCAGAGTCCCCACCCGATACGGCAAACTGGTGGCTTCAGCAGGTTGAGGAACACCTGGAGCTTATCGAACCTTCGCAAACCCGCGCCGACATTTTGGTCCGGCTGGCCATGTTGTATGCCCATCTCGGTGACGAAGATCGCGTTGACGAATTGACAAAGGAAGCCGTTACCGAGTCGGAAGCGGCCGTTGATCGCCGCGGAGGCAGCATGGCCATTCCGTTTCAGAGTGCTATGATTGAGGACATTCTACGAATGCAAGTGGCCGCCCGACACATTGAAGAATTGGTCGGCAAGGAAGATTTTGCCGCCGCTCGACATTTCATTGAAACCGCCGAAGAACATCTCGAAATACACGGGCAACTGCCCGAGGGACCGTCCATGGTAAAAGCCTCATTGACCCTAAGTCTCGCCGCCGCAGGCGATATCGAAGGCGCGTGGCAACTACTCCATTCTCTTCCGCAAAGAATCCACCGTGAGTTTGCCCAAAACCTCTTAACCATGGAAGGCAAAGGAGAGGATGTCACGGTGGCCGATCTTCGTCAGCGTATCGAAGCTCACTTTCCTGATTGGGGAATCAATGCCTTACACCAACCGGGACGCGAATTGGCCCGAGAGGGGCATTGGGAGATGGCCCAGGAAATTGCCGAGGCCATCGGCAGCGAACGGTCCCTTTCCAATATCGGTCGGGATATGGCCCGACAAAAAGCCATTGACGGAGACATTGCCGGAGCCAAGGCCTTATTTGACCAAATCACCATCCCGAATGACATCACCAATGCCCTCCTTATGATTGCTGGCCAGGCAGCCCGTAAGGGTGACGTGGAAACCGTTCGGTGGATCATGGAACAAACCGACGAGCAATGGCACCGCAACTGGGGTTGGACCAGTCTGGTGACCGCGTATGTGTACGCCGGCGAAATTGAAAAAGCCAAACAAATCAAAAGCGAAGAGGTTCCCGACGACGAAGAACTCCACCATAGGGTCAAAGCCCGATACTTCGACGCCTTGGTCCAAACAGACCGTTTGGCCGAGGCCGAAGACAAATTGTCCGACGCAGAGGGCGTTACCCTGATTTCGCGATTCATGTCAATTGCCGAAGCCCATGCGCGGGCGGATCGCGACGATGCCGCCAAAGCCTTTTTAGCCCGCGCCTTGGAGAAAGCGGACGAACTGAAGGCCAGCGGGCAAAATTACAATTCCCGAAACTTGACCCGAAACTTGAATAAAATTTTCTCCCTGAGCCTACAAGTGGATGACATGACTACGGTCAACCGAATGACCAAAGACAATTCCTATTTCTTGCCCCCGAAAATGTCCGAGTTATGGTTTGAGGTGGACTTCACCGGCCTGGACCAAGACCAACTGGCCCAACGCTTTAAAGACATTGAAAATCCCGAGACCCGCATCATGTTCGCCTTGGCGATTGCCCAACGATTGCAGTGGACGGAGTCTCCGATCTCCCCGATGCACTAAAGAAGGCCCCTTCATGATCCCCTAAAAAACCAGCACTTCAAACCGCTGCCTCACCACTGAACCCCCGTTCGCTGTTTTTGCGCCAACCTAAGAAATAGAGGTCGGACTATTTAGCCCCCCTCTCTCGTAGCGAAGCGCTTCTATAAGGAGCAAGGACACCTGTCCCGCTCCTTATATTGTCACCTCCCTAACAACAGGCAGAAACCTTGGCGAAGTCGGAACCCAAGGAGTGGCTGCATCCTGCTGCCCGGAAACAAGCGAACGCGCAAATCCGGCCATTGCCGGATTCACGCTTGGCAGCAGAATGCCGGCACTCCTTGGAGGCACCCTTTGCGACTACGGTTACTGAAAATCCTTGCTACCCCACTTCACCTTGGCTACCCAGGGCACAGCAGAATTGGCGCCTCCAAGCAATGAATTCGGACACTAACACTAGCCTTTTCTTTACCCCCACGAAAAACCCGCTCATCGTATGATAGAGCGGGTTTTGGCGTTTTGAAAGTGGTGGTCGCAACAGAACTCGAATCTGTGACCTCCTGCGTGTGAAGCAGGCGCTCTAACCAACTGAGCTATGCGACCATTGGAATAGGAAACTTAAAGAAGAAATTGGCTCCTTTGGCGAGATAAAAATCGTTCCTAACGGGATAAATCCGCGTAGGAATCACGGAGGGGACGGAGGGCCAGGGGGCGGTCCAGAACTTCCCGCATGATAAAGGCGCGCCGCAGGCCCTCGTCTTCACGAAGTTCGCGGGCAATGTCAAAATGGGAAATCGGCCCCGCAGCGGTTCGAACCCGCTTGGTAGGAATATCCCAGGATTTGTGCTGATGGCGGGACTCGGAACGCCGCATGCTTTGGGCGGCATCGCGCTCGGCTTTCCGGCGATCCACACGGCTTTCCTCCAAGCGCCGTTTCTGAGCCTGGAGTTGTTCCAGCATGGTATTTCCGCCAGCCTGGGAACTCGGAGCAACCCTTGGCGAAGGGGAATCGGAACCGGGCCGCAAACGCTCGTCCGCGCCTTTATCCCGGCGAAAACCTGCCTCGGGGGAAAGCTTGGGTTCTTCCCGCTGATTCACGATGAGCGGGGGAGGACCATCCTCGAAGGAGGGACCGGATGGCGAGGGTTGTTGCCCTTGCTGCCGCGCTACAATCTTGCGTCGAATCTCTTCCTGAATGCGCCGGGCTTCAGCTTCCTCATCGCTTTCCGAAGACTGCTGACCAGGAGGAAGATCGTCTTCCTCAGGGGCCATCAATCCTTTAAAGAAAGAAAAGATAAAGTAGATGATGACCAGTAAAGGAAAAAGTATTTCAATGAATTCCATAGGAGAAAAAGACGGACCGGTGGGTTACCGGTCCGTCTGAAGTTCACTATTTCTTGATGGGACCAGGTCCACCGGAGGTTCCCCCAGCGCCTTCCTCAGGCTTGGAAATCGATTTCCGCATATCGGTATCGGATTGGATATTCAGATAGCGCTGGTAATCCATGACCCCGATATTGCCTTCGCGGAAAGCCTGGGCGATGGCGAGCGGCACTTGGGCCTGGGCCTCGACCACTTTCGCCTGCATCTCCTGCACGCGGGCCTTCATTTCCTGCTCCTGCGCGACCGCAGCAGCACGGCGGATTTCCGCCTGCGCCTGGGCCATGTTCTTGTTGGCTTCGGCCTGGGCTTCCTGCAGTTGGGCGCCGACGTTTTCGCCAACGTCAACATCAGCAATATCAATGGAGAGAATCTCAAAGGCGGTTCCTACATCAAGCCCGCGCTGGAGCACGACCTTGGAAATGGAATCGGGGCTTTCGAGAACAAATTTATAGGTATCGGCGGAACCGATGGTGGTAACAATCCCCTCACCCACCCGGGCGATAATGGTTTCTTCTTTAGCACCGCCAACAAAACGGTCAAGATTGGTCCGCACGGTAACCCGGGCGCGGACTTTTACCTGAATTCCGTCCTTGGCCACACCGTCGATGGTGGAACGACCGCCGGAAGGATTAGGGCAATCGATAACTTTCGGGTCCACCGAGGTCCGGACCGCTTCCAAAACCGATTTCCCGGTACCCCGGGTCGCGAGGTCAATGGCGCAGGCACGGGTGAAATCCAGCGGAATTCCCGCCTTCAGGGCGGTAATCAGGGACTGTACCGTAGGGATCAAACTGCCCCCCGCCAGATAGTGGGCTTCCAGTTCGTCGGTGGTCAGTTCCATGCCCGCTTTCTTGGCGGTAATACGGGCGTCCACGACGACACCGTAAGGCACCTGCCGAATCCGCATGGCGATGAGATTGGGAATGCTGACGTAAGCACCGGCCAACCAGGCCCGCAACCAGACCGAGAAGAAGGCAAAAAAGATGATGGCGATAACGACCAGTAAAACCAGTCCGCCGATGAGGATAATCGTTCCAATGTTTTCCATAGATGTTTGTATATAGGGTTAGAGGTTTTTAAATTGCTAGATTTTTCGTACGGCGACGCGAAAACTTTCCACGGCCGTAACTTTGATTTTGGTTCCCTGGCTCAGGACACCGCTTTGGGAGAAAGCTTCATACTTCTTGCCATCAACTGAAATAAGACCGGTGGGACTGAGATGAGTCAAGGTTTCTCCCTCTTTTCCGACGAGATCACTCTGACCTACCGGGTCCTGACTGGTCCCCTCGATGGCAGATTGTAAAAAGAAGCGCTTTCCCAGGGTGGTGTTTTGGAGGAGCTTGAGTTCAATATAGAGAAGCCCCACGCTGGACACGGCGGCAAAGAGTAAAACAAAGACCCCGACTTCCGTTCCTTCGAGAAACCCGAGCACGGTGGCAATCAATAGAAATATACCGCCGATAATCCCAAGGATACCGCCCGGAACAAGGAGTTCGCCAAAAAAAAGAACCAGCGCAACAAAAATGAGGAGAAAAATCAGGGTCATATCTTCTTAACAATGAGAGCGAAAGTGCCGCGTCCGACAACCTCAATTTCTTCTCCGGGGGAAATTGTTCCCGCTTCCGCAGAAGCTTGGTAGCGGCGATCATCAATTTCGACTTCCCCGGAAGGATACAATCCGCTGATGGCGACCCCTTTGGTTCCGGGTTCGGGCCATTGAAAACCTCCGGTGGTTCGACCGCCAAAATCGTTTGGATCGCGTCCACTTTCCTGCGAAACCCCATCCACCGCACTGGCCAGAACCAACCGGTCCAACAGGATCGAACGGGGCATATAGCGGATCATCGCGAGAATCCCCAAAACCGCCAGGGCGATCCCTAAAAATACATTTAGAGTCGGCCAGAATAAGAGCGAGGGGTCAAAGTCCACCCCTTCCTGCGGCCAATAATCGGTCAAACTCCAAATGAGGGAGGCCACCACCAACAGAAAGCCGGGAATCATCAAAAACAGAACTCCGGGAAGGAATATGACTTCCACCAGAATCAAGACCAAGCCAATGAAAAAGAGTATCATCGGCTCATGCCCGGCCAACCCGGAGATAAAGTTGGTGCCGAAAAAGAGCATCATCAGAACAACCCCCACGATTCCGAAAAACCCAAACCCGGGGGATTGGGCCTCCAAGTAAATGCAGATAATTCCGCCAGCAATGAGCAAGGGGGCAATCAGGGAGAGATACTGGGCCACTGACTCGGACCAGCTAATTTCAAAATACGTGACTTCATAATTCCCCTCCCCGTAGAGGTCCAGAAACATGGCATCGAGGTCCTCGTAGATTCCCATCGCCAAAAGGGGATGGGGCGGGTCACCATATTCCTCCACCGCCCGGGCGGCGGTCAAGGTCAGCAGCTCACCTGCGGGTTTCAGAACCTCCCCTTCGATAACCAATTCATAATCGATATCGAACATGGCCCGCAAAACTTCGGGCCGATAACGGATCCCCTCACCATAAGCTTCCACCGTTCCACGAAGGTAGCTCATAATTTTGGCCATGGCCGTTTCGGGAATCTCCTCACCCGATCCCATCACCGGAGCGGCGGCACCCATACGTCCCCGAGGGGCAAAAAAGATTTCCTCGGTAGCGCTGGCAATAAAGGCCCCTGCGGAAATGGCATCGGGGTTCACGTAAGTCATGGTCCGCCCGTCAAAACGCGCCAGCATTTCCATCATTTCGAGAGTCACATTAAGCCCTCCCCCGGGAGTATTCATGTCGAGGACCACCACATCGGCCCCATTGGTACTGGCTTCCCGCAAACCCCGCCGCATGGCGAATTGGACCGGGCGGGTAATGCCGTCAACGACCGGAATGACGACGATTTGCACCGGATCTGTTCCATCGAACTCCGGGCGGTCTTCGCCCCGCAGAAGGGTACTGGCAGAACGGGGGCCCTCGGCTTGACGTTCTTCCACTGGTTCCACGGGGTCTTCCTCCCCAGGTACTTCGGGAAGTTCCTCGAAATCCTCCGGAGAGGGTTCGGGCGCGTCTTCCCCGGTAGCGTCCTCCGGGGTTTCCGCCTGGTCATGCCCGGCACTGGCAGTCTCCCCGGATTCGGGGGACGTCTCCGCGTTATCGACCTCGGGGGTCTCTGCGGTCTCTGCCGAAACCCAGAGCAACCCGCCGACCAGAATCATCAAACTACCGACTAAAAACTTCCAGGGAAACCGTTGCATGTAACTCCACGTTAGCAAAACCCCGTGGAAGAGCAAGGGCAGAGGAAAGTAAGTAGGGAAAATAAATCTTTCTCCGGCTACCGGTAACGCCTCCGTAATCGGGCTGCTTCCGTATCGTCCTCCATAGCTCGAAGAGCGACGGATGGAAGCGCCCGAACCAATCGGCCGGAAATTCGCAAACATCCGATGATCTGCCCCGACGTCGGATCGGGGCGTAAAGCCCCTCCGACACAAACAGCCCGTGGATCGGGCGATGAATCAGCCCGACTACGTAAACATCCGTCCAAAGACCACCGCGTGGTTGTTCAAGGTGCGCACCTTCCCGCCCCAACGGGGCAAAAGAACAAAGGCCGGGGCAACGCCCCGGTGTTGGCAATACAAAAAAACCGAGCCCTGTATG
>JAIUMY010000116.1 GCA_022565335.1 Opitutales bacterium | reverse complement strand
GCATCGGTGCGCAGCGCTTCAGCATCAGCGTTGTGCCGGGTCAGCCGACCAGCACCGAGCCCGGCAGCGAGCTGCCGGCCGAAGTACGCCTGGCGCAAAACTACCCCAACCCCTTCAACCCGTCCACGCTGATCAGCTACGACCTACCGCAGGCAAGCGAGGTTCGGCTCGAGGTCTTCAACGTGCAGGGTCAGCGGGTAGCCACGCTCGTGAGCGGTCAGCAGAGCGCAGGAACCCACACGGTTAGTTTTGATGCGGCCAGCCTCTCCAGCGGCGTGTACCTGTACCGCCTGCAGGCCGGCGACAAGGTCTTCACCCGTAAGATGATGCTCATTAAGTAGGTTTGAGGTTTCGGGTTTGAGGTTTCGGGTTTCTGGTTTCTTTTGGAAATCAGGAACCCGAATCTTCAAATCCTCAAATGTTCAAATCCTTGAATCTTCAAATCACATCATCCCCGGCATCATCTATCGTATTCCGAATTTTATTTTCTTACCAAAACCCGTCTTTAAAACAATGAAAGAATCCTATCAGAAACCCAGCGTATCGCAGATCAGCTTTGATCAGGCCACTTCCGTAGTCATGATGTCGCCGGTGGGCGGCGGTGCTATAACGCCACCGCCGCCGCCGCCGCCACCGACGATTGAATAAATCAAACTTCCTAAAGTTTGGAATTTACAAGCCCGGTACAGAGGTCTGTACCGGGGCTTATTTAGGAAACACCCTCATTACTTAGCCCGAAATTTTAATCGTGCTGTAATGTATCTGAAATCCCTATAAAACATACTTCAATGCCTGAGAACCATAACGTCTGGTTCAATTCTTCATTTCCGCAAAACCCTAACATATTTTTTAAGATGAAAAACAATAGAACCAAAGCCATACTTTCAGCCCCTACGAAGCACGATATAACAGTTTACCATCCCTGGCCGTCATTGGCATATTCATTCATTCTTTTTGCTTCACTTATATTAGTTTTCTTGCTGCCTCATCAGGCTTTTTCAGAAATCGAAGAGGAATCATCACAAAATGGCAGTGAAGTATCTAACACTACCTTTTTCCTCGCAGATAACGGCATAACGGTATTATGCCCCGATGCTGCTGTCGGAGATACAGGTTTCGTGACCATCAATGGCGAAAATATCGAATTCACCAAGCGCGATCGGGACGGATTAAACACCCTTAGAAGCATCAGCCAAAACAATCCGGAATTTGCAACAAGCTGCATTAGCGGGGTTACGGATTTGAGTGATTTATTTTCTGGTTTATTCAATGATCCAAACGATTTCAACCAGGATATCAGCAGCTGGGATGTAAGCAGTGTTACCAGCATGAACAACTTGTTTTTATTCACAAGCAGTTTTAATCAGGACATAAGTAGCTGGGATGTGAGCAACGTTACCAATATGGTTCAGACTTTCGCTTTTTCCTCTGCATTCAATCAGGAAATTGGCAGCTGGGATGTAAGCAACGTGACCGATATGGGCTCAATGTTTATTGGTGAAAATTCATTTAACCAGGATATTGGCAGCTGGGACGTGAGCAACGTTACCAATATGTTTAGAATGTTTACAAGTAACAATCAATTTAACCAGGACATAAGTAGTTGGAACGTAGGTAACGTTACCAATATGGCCTTAATGTTCAGAAGCGCATCTTCATTTAACCAGGATCTTGGAAACTGGGACGTTAGCAATGTGACCAATATGCAGTCAATGTTCAGTTCAGCTACTCAATTTAACCAAAACATTAGCAACTGGGATGTAAGCAATGTGACAGACCTGAGCTTCATGTTTTCAGATGCTTCTTCCTTCAGCCAGGATTTGAGCTTTTGGTGTGTAGAAAACTTTTCTTCTGAACCTACTGGTTTTTCAGATAACAGTGGGCTTCTTCCTGAACAACTGCCCGTTTGGGGCACCTGCCCGGAGGTTAACACTACCTTCTTCCTCGCAGATAACGGCATAACGGTACTATGCCCCGATGCTGCTCTCGGAGATACAGGTTTCGTGACCATTAATGGCGAAAATATCGAATTCACCAAGCGCTCCAAGTTCGGACTGATTGATTTAAGAAATGAGGATGCAAACAATCCTGAATTTGCAACGACCTGCACAACCGGGATAACCGATTTTAGTATGCTATTCATTAACCTCCCTTCCTTCAATCAGGATATCAGCCATTGGGATGCCAGTAGTGTAACGACAACAGCTCAAATGTTCAGAAACGCTCCATCCTTTAATCAGGATATCAGCAGCTGGGATGTCAGTAACGTTTTCGATATGAACTTCATGTTCAGAGGTGCTTCTTCTTTTAACCAGCCCATTGGCAGTTGGGACGTCAGCAAGGTGTTTTTTATGGATTATTTGTTTAACAGTGCATTTGATTTCAATCAGGACATCAGTAGCTGGGATGTGAGTAACGTGACGACTATGGATCACATATTCTGGCAGGCTTCTTCCTTCGATCAGGACATCAGCAATTGGGATGTTAGTAACGTAACCAATATGGCTGGAATGTTCCGGGAAAACCCTGCATTTAATCAGGACATTGGCAACTGGGACGTTGGTAGTGTGACCAATATGTCAACAATGTTCGCTTTTGCTATTTCCTTCGATCAGGACATCAGTAATTGGGATGTCAGTAACGTAACCAATATGGGCGGGATGTTCCGTGATAATCCCGCGTTTAATCAGGATATCGGCAACTGGGACGTTAGCAGCGTAAATAGTATGATTTTCATGTTCTTCAATACGGCTGCATTTAGTCAGAACCTGAGCGGATGGTGTGTTGAGCAAATCACTACAGAACCCTCAAGTTTTTCAACCGGTAGCGGCCTCCTGCCAGAACAGCTTCCCGTTTGGGGCACCTGCCCTCCAGCCACAAGCACCGGACCGGATTATCAGCTGCCGGTGATGTTCAGCCTCAATCAAAACTACCCCAACCCCTTCAACCCGACAACGCTGATCAGCTATAATCTGCCCGAAGCATCAGAAGTGAGGCTGGAGGTCTTCAACCTGAGTGGGCAACGGGTGGCAACGCTGGTAAGCGGGCCTAAGGCCGCAGGCCGGCACTCCGTCAGCTTTGATGCCGGTCGCCTGTCGAGCGGTTTGTACTTCTACACCATACAGGCAGGGAGTTTTGTACAAACCAAAAAGATGATGCTGGTGAAATAAGCCCATATTCAAGCAAATGACCGGTTCAGGCTGGTCATTCTGGATATTTTTTTAGGGATAGAAATCTAAAAAAACACGCTTGAATAAATCCGAACAGCTTTTCCTGATGCCGATCAGATTACATCGACAGACAAATCAAATAAATAAAATGAACATAACATATAAAAATCAAGAACAGGGAAGCTCGAATATATCCCATGTTCCGGTAGTTTTCATACTATTGATGCTTTTTTATGTACCAGGTCTTTTGGCTCAGAGTCAGCAGAATGAAAACTTTTATCTGCACGAGAACGGGGTAACAGTTATGTGTCCGGATGCCGCTGTAGGAGAAAGCGGGGAAGTTAACGGCACAGTATTTACAAAACGTACGCGCGGTGAAATTACCATTGAGAATGCTTCCGCCACATGCACCAGCGGTATCACAGATATGAGTAACCTGCTCAGAGCTAATTCAAATGAAGATATCAGCCATTGGGATGTCTCTTCGGTTACCAATATGAGCAGAATGTTTGATAATAACTCACTATTTAATCAGGATATTGGCAACTGGGACGTTTCTAACGTAACAAACATGCGGACCATGTTTGGAAGAGCCAGTAGCTTTAATCAGGATATTGGCGGCTGGGATGTATCAAAAGTGGAAGATATGAACAGCATGTTTAATGGTGCCGGGAGCTTTGATCAGGATATTGGTAATTGGCAGGTTTTGGAGGTAACCAACATGGCCAACATGTTTTCAGGAGCATCAGATTTTAACCATGATATTGGCGGATGGAACGTAACAAAGGTTACCGACATGCATCAAATGTTTTATAATGCTAATAGCTTTGATCAGGATATTAGCAGCTGGAACGTATCGAACGTTGAGAACATGCGCGGAATGTTCAGAAGTGCCCGTTTATTTAACCAGAATATTGGTTGCTGGGATGTATCAAAGGTAGAGAATATGAGCAGCATGTTTTTTGGCGCCCGAAATTTCAATCAGGATTTGGCATGTAGTGATGATGATTCTGTTAATTACTGGGATGTGTCCAACGTAACAAATATGAACACCATGTTTCGGGCAACCGAGGCCTTTAACGGGGATATAAGCGGGTGGAATGTATCGAAAGTTACAGATATGGCACTGATGTTTTATGATGCAGATAACTTCAATCAGGATATTGGCGAATGGAATGTAGCCCGTGTTGAGGATATGCAGCAAATGTTTGCCCTTGCAACAAGTTTCAATCAGGATCTTTCTGAATGGTGTGTACAGCTAATCCCCAATCAGCCCCAGGGGTTTGACAGCGGTGCAACTGCCTGGACACTACCCCGCCCCATTTGGGGAACCTGTTCAAATCCGCCTCCCGGCAATTTCTACCTTGCCGATAACGGAGTAACCATCATGTGCCCCGATGCAGCGATTGGTGAAACCGGTGAAGTTAATGGAATAACCTACCAAGCCGTTGACCGTGAATTGTTAATTGAACTAAGAGATGCTGATGAAGATTTAAGCAGAGTGTGTACGAGCGCAGTTACAGATATGCATAATATGTTTTATGAATTTTGGGAGTTCAACCAGGATATCGGTAGCTGGGATGTGAGCAATGTAACTGATATGAGCCGGATGTTTTATTCTGCAGTTTTCTTCAATCAGCCCATAGGCAGCTGGGACGTGTCAAAAGTTGAGTTCATGAACTCTATGTTTGCAGACGCAACAGACTTCAACCAAAACATAGGTAGTTGGGATGTCAGTAATGTGACGATTATGTTCGCTATGTTCAGGGGGCATCATAACAGTCCAAACGTATTCAACCAAGATATCGGTAGCTGGGATGTAAGCAGTGTTACCGATATGAACTCAATGTTCAGTAATGCATCTTCATTCAATCAAAATATAGGTAGTTGGGATGTTGGCAACGTAGAAAACATGGGGTCTATGTTTCAAAATGCATCAACTTTCAACCAAAACATAGGTAGCTGGGATCTAAGCAATGTTACGGATGTTAATACCATGTTCGCCAATGCCATTAGCTTTAATCAGGATATTGGCAGCTGGGATGTAAGCAATGTTAGTAATATGAGATTTATGTTTGAGGGTGCAACTGTTTTCAACCAAAACATTGGCGGTTGGAACGTAACAAAGGTTACCAACATGCATGAAATGTTTTATAATGCTTCTGCCTTCAATCAGGACTTATCAAACTGGTGCGTGGAACAATTTCCTAATGAACCACATCAATTTGCCACTAACAGCCCGCTTAATAACAATCCTGCTTTTAAACCGGTTTGGGGTACCTGTCCCGATTCCGGAGCAGACCCAACACCAGGTACGCCCGATTTCTTAACCGGGATTATTGTTACTGATGTAGCCGGCAATAACACAACCCTCACCATTGGTACTGCACCGGATGCAACCCCTGGTTTCGATTCTGTGTACGATCTGTATGCGCCGCCACCTGGCCCCTCAGGCACCTTTGATGCCCGCATAAGGTTTAATAATGAGGAATACTTTAGCTTTTTTCAGCCAACGACCACAGACCAAACTGTTTGGCCGCTTCGTGCGCGTGCTTCAGCGGATAATGCCCCGCTAACCCTGAGCTGGGATTCCTCAGCTTTGGCTGAAGATGGAATCTTTATCCTGAGCGGCAGCGAAATAAATGTGAATATGCGGGAGCAAAACACCGTACAGGTACCGGGCAGCGGCTTTCAGTCACTGTTGATTACACATTCACTATCCATTGATGAAACCGTGACTTATATGGAAGGCTGGAACCTCGTTGGCATGGGAATAGAAATGCCTCATACTAACTTTCTGGAATTGTTCCCTGATGCGCTCGATAATACACTTTTAGGGTTCAACGGCTCCTATATTCAGCAACAAACCCTCGAAATGGGTACAGGTTACTGGCTCCGGTTTACTCAGGCCAGCCAAGTCTTTTTTAGCGGCACACCACAGCCAGAAATAAGTGTGGCGCTTCAGGAAGGCTGGAATATGATATCCGGTCACGCCGGCTGCGATGGCCCGTGTGGTTTTACAGATACGGACGAAATTGTGATACCGGGTACCTTGCTGGGTTTCAACGGCGCTTATTTCGGAACTGATGCCATGGATGCCGGCATCGGTTACTGGATTCAGACAACCGGAGCAGGCACTATAGGTATTGGCTCGGCTGAGGAAGGTGCCGTAATCCTTGCTGCCGGAACTCAGGATTTAAGTACCTACGCCGTTTTAGACTTCTCTGACACTCCGGGAATCAGCCGGCAGCTGCTCATGGGCGCAAATACAGCAAACCGCGAGCATCCGCTACAGTACACCCTGCCACCAACCCCGCCTGCCGGTGTATTTGATGTCCGGTTCAGTGATGATTTCTGGCTGCTCGACGAAATGACAGCGACCGTGGAACTGCGATCTTCCGGTGAGCCGGTTAACCTTGGCTATACTGCAAACGAAGCCGGAAACCTTGCAGAGCTGGTGCTGTTGCGTAACGGAACAGCTACAGAAACGCATACACTTGAAGACGGGCAGATTTTAGAAATCGCACCGGATATTGAGGATATCCTGGTAACGCTCATTTCATCAACGAGTATACCGGCTGAACAGCCCGCTGAATTTGCACTCGAACAAAACTATCCAAATCCATTCAATCCAACTACGCTCATCGAGTACGCCCTGCCCGAAGCGGCAGAAGTACGGCTTGAGGTATATAATGTGATGGGGCAGCGGGTAGCCACGCTCGTGAGCGGTCAGCAGGCCGCCGGCACCCACACCCTCAGTTTTGATGCAGGCAGCCTCTCCAGCGGCGTGTACCTGTACCGCCTGCAAGCCGGCGATAAAGTCTTCACCCGGAAGATGATGCTGATTAAGTAGGTTTGAGGTTTCTGGTTTCTGGTTTCTGGTTTGATGCCGCTTGTGGGCGGCAGTGCAACACACTCCCGCCAGCCATTCAGTAAGCGGCCCGGGGAAATGGCCTCCTGTTAAAATCGAGTAGGAGGAAAGGGATTAATTCCCTTTCCGTCCTCTCACACCACCCTGCATACCGTTCGGTACAGGGCGGTTCTTTAAGTTTTGATTCGAACTTTTTGGTAATGATC
>JAIUMY010000115.1 GCA_022565335.1 Opitutales bacterium | reverse complement strand
GTCGGAGGGGCTTTACGCCCCGATCCTCAGCGGGTAGGACCTCGCGGTTTGGGGAAGGCTGGCAACGTCGGGGGAAATTATCAAAGGTTCGGAAATTTCCGACCGATTCGTTCGGAAGGTAAACTCCTTCCGACGTGAGTCCGCCGCCGCACCGGGGGTTCGGTAGGGCCTTCGCTTGCGAAGCGCCGCCCGTGGAGATCTGCGCTCCGGCCAAAGGTTTCCATGGGCCATCGGGAAAGGCGTTTCCCATCACCACGTTTCCGATCATCCCCACCGCGACGGCGTTGCGCAAGCGCAAGCCCTACAACAGGATCGCCACTCCACTACTCCACCACTCAACCTTCGATCTACTTGCCCCCCAACTCCTGATACATCTTTACCGTCGCATCTCGAACAGCTTCCTGGCTAAAAATTCTTTTCGCTTTGAGCTGTCCCTTTTTTCCCATCTCTCTGGCCGTATCGGGGCTACGCAACAACGACCCTAAAGCCTCCGCCAAGGCTTCGGGCAAGCTTGGAGAAACCAACTTTCCAGTCTCTCCGTCCTCTACCATGTCAGGAATTCCCCCGGTATTGGTCGCCACTACCGGCCGGGCCACGGTCATCGCCTCGACCACCACCAATCCCTGGGCCTCCTTCCATCCTCCCGGATTTTCCCGACTGGGAACGACCACCACATCCGCGGTCGCCATCCAGGTCCCAACCTCCGCTGAGGGAACCCAACCGGCCCAATGACAGTTTTTCGCCAACCCCAACTCCCTGGCTTGTTTTTGAAACCGTTCCCGATCCTGACCATCCCCTACCAAAAGCAGCAAAATGTCGGGAAACTCTTTTTGCAGAACCGCCATCGCATCCAACAGGTCCCCTACCCCCTTGTCTTCAATGATTCGACCAGTGAAATTCACCACCGGCCCCCGTTCCCGCACTACTTCCTCACGGATTTTTTGCGCCACCTCCGGATGGTGATCCACCGCATTGGGCATCGCCGGGATGAGGCGGATTTTTCCTTCCGGACAGCCCAGCTCCCGAACCGCCTGGGCCGTCGCCCGACTATTGACGGTAACGATTTTCGCCCGACGCAAAACCCAACGCTTGGCCCGACCCGCGAAACCATCTGGTCGCAAACCAAAGACATCGTTTCCATGACTGGTGGTCACATGGTTTCCCCGGATCAACAAATTCGCCAGCGCCACCGTGAGGCCTTGAGGCAAAAGGGATTGCGAATGCACGATGTGAGGCCGAAAGAAAAGCCAATGCCAGGCCACAAAAAAGCTTTGCGCCAAGAAAAAGAACGGCAGCAGGACCTTGGTCCAGGGGCGGGTTTTAAGATTCACCAGCATCCCCCCTTCGTAGCAAAGCTTTTGCAGACCCCAGGGAAACGCATACGGAAAACGGCAAATCCGCAAATGCCCCTCGCCTTGCGAAGGCGTCCATTTTTCCCGAAAGGCCGCGCCCTTACCATGGGGCGCCAAAACTCTCACCTCATGGCCGGATTCGGCCAAAGCTTTCGCCAGATGCTCGATAAAGGGCGGCGTCGCATCTCCCGCAAAACGGGGATAGACAGAGGTAACCATGAGTATACGCATTGAAGACGGCAGCTGAACAGGTGAGGACCGAATAACGCATCCTAGCTTTGCCACGGGAAAAGCGAAAGCCTCAAATTCTAATTGCATTTCTTTTGCAAAAGAAGCCGTTAGCACTCTAAGGTTTGGCAGGGGGATATTCTTTTTCGTCCTCTCCGCCAATTTCTCCAAAAATGAAAGATGTTCCGACTAAAGGCTCACCGGCTTTTCCCTTTTTCCTACTTCTTCTGCTCCTCGCCATTCTGGGGGGATTGACGGCGTTGGGGCATCAGGTTTTGTGGACCCGCCGCATGGTCGATATTTTGGGCGGAACCGCCGAATCCGCTTCCCGCGTGATTGCTTGTTTTTTTCTTGGCCTGGCTTTGGGCGCGACCGCCGCTGCGGTCTGGGGACCGAAAATCCGACGGCCATGGCGAACGCTGGCCCTCATCGAAGGACTGATCATTCTAACCTCCCTGCCTTTTCTTTTTCTGACCGGCTTCCTGGACGCTCTTTGGCAAACCTGGGGATTAGCCGCGTTGTCGAGTTGGCAGGGCAGTGTCTTGAAAACTCTCGCCTCTTTCCTCGCTGTTTTTCCTCCGGCTTTTTTCATGGGCTGGTTCCTCCCCATCGCAGCCAAAGGCTTTTTTCCCAGACCCGGGGATTTTCAGAAAAAAGGTCTTTGGCTGTATGGACTCAATACGCTCGGCGGGGTGCTGGGGCTCATCATTATCAGCCTTTGGGGCCTGCAAAACTGGGGCGTTACCGGTTCGTTCATGGTGCTCCTGGGGTTGCATGCCCTGATTATCGGCGGCCTTCTTTGGCTGGATCGCAGTATCCCCTTTTTCGAAAATCCAAACACTTCCCCCGAAAACCTCCGTCAAGCACCGGAAGCTCCGCTTGCAACGCCCACTTTTCCCCTTGGCTGGCTTTTGGGTTTATCCTTTTTTTCGGGCTTTGCCATTCTCTCCTTTGAGGTTATCTCGCTGGAAATCCTCATGCTGGTGGCCCCGCTGTCTTTTCACGCGCCAGCGGCCATTCTGATCGGAGTCATTTTCCTTCTCGGGTTGGCCGCTCTTCTCGCCATCCCGCTGCGCAACGGAGCGCAGCATATTCCCTTGCTCCTGGTCCTCACCGGACTGGTCACCGTTCTCAGTCCGTTTCTGTTTTACTTTCTGGCCCAAGCGCTGAATGGTTTGCCACCCCAGGATTCCTTCACCGCTTTTTGGATACGCCTTCTTTTGTTGAGCCTGCTCTCTTTTGGTCCGGCCTTATTGTTGGCCGGGTTTCTCTTTCCTTTTCTTTCCATTGCCTGGAGCAAAGCGATAGAATCTCTTCCCCACGCCCCCGGACAAACCTCCCGCTGGGGCTGGCTTTTGGCGGTCAATGGGTTTGGCGGTTTTGCCGGCGCGGAAATCGGCTATCGGGTGTTCATGCCCTCCTTCGGATTGTATCCAGCATTAGGATTGGTGGCCGGCTTCTACGGTGTCCTTGGTCTTACCCTCTGGTTCACGGGCCCTTGGCAAACCAAGCGGAATCTCCCTATCGCCTTCGGCGGAACAACGGTGCTGTTGATTTTATGGGTCACCTTCACCCTGCTGCCCCAGATCCCCACCGTAAACCCTCACTTGGGCTGGCAAACACTTTGGGAACGCAGTGGCCCGGAGGGTACCGTCACTGTAGTGGAAGGTCCTGGCATCGGACGAGGCATACTGGTTTCCAATCAATACCTTCTGGGCTCGGTCGGTGCCCGCTGGGAACAGGAGCGCCAGGGACACCTTCCCCTGCTCCTTCATCCCAATCCAGAAAAAGTGGCGTTCCTTGGCATCGCCACTGGCATGACCCCCTCCGCCGCGACCCAACAATCGGCGCCGCGGGAGATTGTCGCCCTGGAAATCTCCCGTTCGGTGCTCACTGCGGCCGGGACGTTTTTTGCTGAGGAAAACGATCATTTGATAACTAACCCCCAAGTCCGCATTTTGCGCGAAGATGCCCGTCTGGGAATGATTGCCGCAGAAGATGAATTCGATCTCATCATCGGAGACCTCTTCCTTCCGTGGGGCCCGGGGGAAGCCCGGCTTTACAGCTATGAACACTTTGCCGCCACCCGCCGGGCCCTACGGCCCGGTGGTCTTTTTGCCCAATGGCTGCCCTTGCACCAACTTTCGGCGGAACACTTGGCAAGCATCGTTCATACCGCCAACGAGGTTTTTCCCGAAGTCCAATTCTTCCTCGGCGGTTTCGATTCAAGGAATCCCCTTTTATTACTCCTTGCGGGGGAAGACGATTCCTTTTCTTTTGATCCGATAGCCCAACGAATCGAGAGCGAACGACCGTTTATCAAAGATCCTTTTCTGCGCAGCCCAGCCGGAATAAATCTTCTCTTTTTAGGGCATGAACTCGCGCTTCCCCAAGGACGGATCAACACCTTGGAAAATCTGCATCTGGAGCGACAGGCATCCCGTGACCGCATCGTGTACAGACCCGGGAACGACTACCTTACCGGAGAAACTCTCCTCGAATGGTTGAAAGCCAGTCCCTTGCCTGAAAATTTCCGTCGGGTCGGTCTCCCCATCCTGGAGTACCACCACCATCCTGACCAAAGAAGATTACCGTCACCCCTCCGTAACCGCCTTCCTGCCGAAATGCTGGACGACCCGGAAATCGATTGGTCCCGCTGGACCGGACCCGCGGTACGGCCGTGAATCGTTGCCGCTAAAGCTATGGAGGACAGGTAAGCGCGCAGCTTCAGGATAAACATACCCTCGTAGCCCGCTGCTTTAGCAAGGGTGACCTGATTGGTGGGTGAGTTTTCCGAAAATGGCCCCATCCACCACAGTTGCTTGCTAAAGCTGCGCACTACGCAATCTTTCCCACCACAACCGCAACGCGGTTGAAAGCGGGCAGACGAGGCGGGTATTCTCCCTCCAGGAAAGTCAGGCTTTCTCCAAATGAAGAACTTCCAAGGGAAGATCCTAAACCGTCTCCACCTGCAAGCCGCGTTGGCGCAAAGAATCCAAAATCTCCGGCAAAGCCTTGCGGCCCAAGAAGAATCTATCTCTTACATAAGTTATGCTTATTTCTAAAGGGTTAATGGATAGCAGGAATTAATAATATTACCTTTTTTAGCTTTTCTGTTAAAATACGGTGATTGCCACCTAAAGTTCATGAAAAGTCGATATTTTTTACTATTCTTCGTTTTCCTTAGTTTGGGAAATTTATATTACCTAATGGGTGAGCCACCCCTCTTGGAAGAGCCTTTTGCCGATCTCTCCCAATGGGAAACAACGGGGGATTGGGGCTTGTCCTCTGGCGAGGCCTTCACTCCGCCGTATAGTGCAAGCGACAGCCCTGGCGGCCCTTACCAAAACAACCAGGATACTGCGCTGACCCTGGCCGAGGATTTGGATCTAAGCGAATTATCCGGACCCGTTTTTCTTTTTCATCAATTTTATGCTTTGGAAGAAGGGTATGATTTTGGCCGGGTCGAAATTTCTCTGGATGCCGGGGCTAGCTGGGATCCGGAACCCCTGGCAGTTTTCACGGGGACGCAAATTCGTTGGCACCCTATACAGCTTGATCTGACCCCATGGTCGGAGGAAACTTCAGTGCGTATCCGTTTTCGCCTTATCACTGACGAATCGGTGACGATGGAAGGTTGGTCAATTGATCAGGTGGTCGTCGGTGAGGCTCCTGTTCCACCGGCATTACCCGAGCCGGATGATGCCCATATCCGGCAAAACCAGGTTCATTTCGACAACCTCTCCTTTTCCTCGGAGCACCGCTATCGGCTTTACCGAAGTTTGGGTTCGGCTTTCGATAAAAACCAGGCGGTCCGAGTCGCCGAAGCCACCGATCCCAATCTCAACGAATTGACCGATTACTCCGTTACCCCGAAAAGGACCTATACCTATCAACTCCTTCGTCAGAACACCTATGGCCTATTCAGTTGGAGTGCTCCGGTAACCGTAACCACGCCCAGTGGAACGGACTTCCCTTTTCTTGATCAGGGGGAAGCGGGCAGCGGTCTTTGGGTGGCCACTCCCCCATGGGCCTTGACAGATGAGAAGGCACGCAGCGGTAACTATGCCTGGGCCGATTCGCCGTATGGAAATTATGAAGACGGAATAGCTTCCCTTCCCCTCACTCTGGTGGAACCGGTCGATCTACGTTCCAGCACCCATCCGGTCCTGACCTTTTATCACCAATACGAATTCGCCAGCGGGGATTCCGGTCATGTTGAAATTTCCACCGATGAAGGTGGCAATTGGGATACCCTTCGCTCCTTCGTAACCGGATCGGTCGAGGATTGGCAAATAGAACGAATCAGCCTAGCCGGATTTGTCGATGAGAACTCCGTTTTGCTTCGTTTTCGCCTTACCTCAGATGACAGTGAAAATGCCGCCGGATGGTATATCGACGATATTTCTCTGGCGGAGGCCCCGGATACCATACCGGCACCGGCCCTGGACCAGATTGAATCGCACCAAATCCGTCTGCAATGGAACCCGACCTCCTCGTCGTGGTTTTCCCACTATGCCATCCACCGGGACACCGAAGCTTCAGTCGACTATCACTCACCGCTGATTGCGACCATCTATGACCCGCAAACCACCAGTTTTACCGATGAAGGTCTTTTGATGGATACCGTGTATCACTACCGGGTTTATGCCGTTTCAATTTTCGGCACCTATTCAGACAGTAGCGAAACCTCCAGTCATGCCCGTACGCTGAATAACCCGCTGCCTTTTTTCGATGATTTTTCGGAGGAAAATCTAAGCTGGCACTTTACCGGCCTTTGGGCCCGCACGGACCAAGACAGTTATAGCGGCAGTTGGTCATTAACCGATTCACCCGGACAAATGCATGCCATCAACACCTCTTCCCATGCGACCACTGCGGTTGACCTGACCGAAACCATACGGCCGGTGCTTGCCTTTCAGCAACATTATCAACTGGGAAATGGTGATTCGGTCTCCATTGCGTTGTCGAGAAACGGAACAAGCTGGGACACCGTCTATTCCGCCTCTGATAGCGCCACCGACTGGCATTTAAACCAATTGGACCTCAGTGAATATAGGGGCGAACCGAACCTGCGCATCCGCTTTGAAATCTCAGCCAACTGGGATGAAGATGTTGGGTATGGTTGGTTTATCGACGAAGTATCCGTCCAAGAGCATTCCAACGACCCGATCCCCCTGCCCGTTCACGATGATTTTTCCGACGGAACCGGGCAATGGATCACCGGAGGATGGACCGTGCGTGAAGACCAATCCGCGCAGTCGGGGTATGCCATGGCTGACACCCCCAACGATTGGATCGGTGATGCCGACCAATTTCTCACCTACGCCCAACCCATCGATCTGACCGGGGCCGCCGATCCGCAACTGGTTTTTTGGTACCAAGGCACCTGGGGAGGACGGGTTTATTTTCATTTGGAGGTCTCCAAAGACGGCGGACTTTCCTGGGATTCGGAAAGGATTCTGGGTGGAACTTCCAGTACAACGGTGGCCGACTGGACAAGGTTTCAACACTCCCTCGCCTCTTATGTTGGCGAGACAATTCTGGTTCGACTGAAGACGTATACTACGCAAAGTTCACGCACTCAGACTGGCCGCGTCGATGCCTTCACTATTCAGGAACGTCCGGCAGACATAACCCAGCATTCCCTTCAACCGGAAGTCCGGGCAATGAACCTCTCTTGGAGCGAATCCGGCCTCGGGGATGATTTTGCCCGCTACGAAGTGTATCGCTCCACCAGTAGCGGCGTCAGTGTTGCGGATACGCTGGTAGCCTCCATCGATGATGCGGAAACCACTTCCTTCACCGATACGGAATTGGCGGTCGGCCAAT
>JAIUMY010000114.1 GCA_022565335.1 Opitutales bacterium | reverse complement strand
TTTCTTACAATAACGATTTCACCCTGCTTTGTTTGGTTAAGTCTTGTTGTCATCTTTCTTTGCTGCAGTCTTTTTCACTGCTTTCTTCGCAGCGGTCTTTTTCACCGCTTTCTTGGCGGCAGTCTTTTTCACCGCTTTACGGGCAACCTTCTTGGTGGCTTTTTTAGCAGCCACTTTCTTCGTTGCCTTTTTAGCCGCTACTTTTTTCGCAGTTGCTTTTTTGGCCGGTGCTTTTTTGGCAGCTTTTTTAGCTACCGCTTTCTTCACTGCTTTTTTAGCAGCGACCTTCTTGGTTGCTTTTTTGGCAACGGATTTGCGAACCGTCTTACGGGCCGCCGTCTTTTTCTTGGATGATGTTTTTTTAGCCGTCACGGTTTTTTTTGTAGTTTTGGGGGTTGGTGTAAAAGAGGCGAGTGTTTCGCCCGAGAGATCACTTAAAACATCTCTCAGGATCTTCCCGAGAGAAACCTTTCGCTTCTTTGAAAGAGAGAGGAGTTTTTTCTTGAGGGGCTCTTCCAGCCTGACGGAGATTTGCTTTTGCGGCGTTTTATCTCCTCCTTTGTAGGTCGAAGAATCAAACTTAGCTAAAGCCGATCGAATCAAGTTACTTTTGGAGCCCAGGGAAAATTCTTTTTGTAATCTGTTGAGCTTCTGTAAAAGCGAATCCTCAATGTTAAAGGTCAACGGACTACTCGATGTTTTTTTTAATTTGGCCATAATATTCCACGAAGGATGTATCAGTATTTGACTTTCAATAGGATTTTATAAGGCAACCGGTACGCACTAAGCAACAAAAAAGTTGATGAAAAAATAAGGTCCTCACGCAGAAAGATTTTCCAAGCATAATACCTATTCTTTATTTGCATTAATCCACTATAAAATCCCGGAAGGAAATTTGCAAAACCTCGTTCGTAGTAAATTTATTGAGACAAGATAATCCTACCGGGAAGGGAGAAATCGCTCTGCCCAAACAACACGTTTTCACTTCCCAAGCAATAAACCTTTACGCAAATGCCAGGGAGAGGATTTTATCAGCGTACGGGGCCTTCCACCTGCCCCAATGGGGGGTTTGCGACACCAGGCCTGGACCTTGACTTTCCCCTTGAGACAAAACCTCTCGTAGAACTCCCCGCAAATTGCATATCTCCTGATCCGGGTTTTGGCTGCACCCTTCATAAAAACAGGCCCCCGGAAGCATTTCCGGATATGCCAATCGACGGGGCACCACCACGCGAGCCCCCGCCTGGGCGAGTTCCAGGATCCCCAAGCCCTGAAAATCATGAGCGGCCGTCGAAACCCCCACTGAGGCCCGGGCAAGGTATTTCCGATAAGATACCGGATCGGCTTCCCCCCAATGGACAATTCGATCGGCTAATTGATTCCGATACCTTTCCAAGGCATTCTTTCGGCCCCCTCCGCTGCCCAACATGGCGAGCTGAAAAGGCATCCCTTCCTGCGCCAATAGGACCAGCGCCTGTAAAAAGATCTCAGGCTGCTTATCCCATTCCCAGCGATGATTCCACACTATGAGATGTGGTTCCTTGGTCACCAAATCGAATCCGCCCTCCTCTGTTAAGGGAACGGGCAAACAATCAGCCTGCTCCTTCAATTGATTCCATTTGGCCATCGGTAATTTTTCGGGGAAAGCCCGTAAGAGTTTCTCCGCTCCCTGAAAAAAGCTGGAGCGGTTCCATTCCGTGTTAAAGCTGATGGCATCCGCCAAAATAGCATTTTGCATACTCTGGAATTGCCAACCCACTTGATGGTCTTTTTTTTGCCGAGCTCCCAAAGGGTGGGCGAACTGGTTTTCATGGAAATAAACCCAAACCGGCGTATCCCGGAATGCCGGACAAAGGGCTTTCAAAGGGGCCAGTTGAGTCAAACTGGTGGCGATGATTAAATCATAGGTTTGATAAAAAGCCTCATCCTCCCCCAAAGCCCATTGCCAACCACTGGCCCGGACCCGCCAACTAAAATGCCGGGCGGGCTGCGTCCGAACGGTCCACACATGCTCGGGAAACGATTTTAGCAATCCATCCGCCCAATATTGATGGCTTGCCGAATGGTAAGCGCTGAGAAGAAGAATCCGTGCCATAGTGGTTCAGTATTCACCCCCTTTGCCCCGGTCGGCAACCCCTATTCAAACCAAGCTTCAAAGAGACCTTGACCCAAGGCTAAAATTTCGCACTCATCAAGGGATGAAATTAAATATTTGCTGCATCGGCGCGGGCTATGTCGGAGGGCCCACTATGGCCATGATTGCCCATAAAGTGCCTTCGGCCAAGGTTACGGTGGTTGACATCAATGCGGAGCGAATCGCCGCCTGGAAGAGTGACAAACTCCCGGTTTTCGAACCGGGACTGCAGGAAATCGTCGAGGGATGCCGCGACAAGAATCTGTTCTTCTCTACCGACGTCGATGCCGGGATTCAGGAAGCGGAGGTAATTTTCGTCTCGGTCAATACTCCGACCAAAACCTACGGCATGGGCGCTGGCAAGGCTGCCGACCTTAGGTATGTTGAACTATGCGCCCGAAGAATCGCCGAAGTGGCCAACGGAACCAAAATTGTCGTAGAGAAGTCGACTCTCCCGGTACGCACGGCCGCCTCGATACAGCGAATTCTTCACCAGAACCCGAAAGGACACCAATTCCAGGTTCTCTCGAATCCGGAATTTTTAGCCGAAGGAACAGCTATACAGGACTTGGAAAATCCCGACCGCGTGTTGATCGGCGGCAATGAGGATGAAGGGGGACGGGCGGCCGTAGAAACCCTCGCTTCCCTGTACGCGGAATGGGTCCCCAGAGAAAAGATCATCACCACCAATCTTTGGTCCTCGGAGCTTTCCAAATTGACGGCCAATGCCTTCTTGGCCCAAAGAATTTCGAGCATAAATTCCATCTCAGCCCTCTGCGAGGCAACTGGAGCCAATGTCGATGAAGTTGCTCATGCCATCGGAAAGGATTCCCGAATTGGTCCGAAATTTCTCAAAAGCTCGGTGGGGTTCGGCGGCTCTTGCTTTCAGAAGGACATTCTGAATCTGGTGTATCTATGCCAACACTTCGGACTTCCGGAAGTGGCGGAGTACTGGGAACAAGTCGTTCGCATGAACGACCTGCAAAAGCGCCGTTTCTCGGAGAGGATTGTCAAAACCCTTTTTAACACCGTTTCCGGAAAACGCCTGGCTATTTTTGGATACGCCTTTAAGAAAGACACCAACGATATTCGCGAATCGGCGGCCATTTATATTTGCCGGGACCTTTTGGAGGAAAAGGCTCAGTTGGCCATTTACGACCCACAGGTGGAACCTGCCGCAATTTATGAATCCCTGGGGCTCACCTCTGAGGAGGAGAGGAGTCGCATCGAGATTTGCCCAAGCCCTTACGATGCGGCCAAAAAAGCTCACGCCATCGCCATCCTCACCGAATGGGATATCTTCAAGACCCTGGATTACGAGAAAATCCTTTCCTCCATGGCCCGACCAGCGGCCTTATTCGACGGTCGCAACATCCTCTCGCTTACCGAACTTCGCAAGATCGGCTTCGAAGCGCACGGCATCGGCAAAGCGTAGTTCTTCTTGGTAGGGCCTTCGCTTGCGAAGCGCCGTCCGGTAGGACATACGCTTCTGCCAAAGGCTTCCGCCGGCCATCGAAGAAGACGTCTCCCTTCGAAAGCCTTCCTCGAGCCGAACTTAAAAGCGCAAGACCGCCGCCATCGGGAACTCCCCAGGCAAGACCTCGTGCTGATCAAGGTGAACCGATCCGCCGTGTTTAAGGGTATGCAAAGCAGCAAACTCGATTAAATCAATATTCCCGTTCTCGTCCCTCGGGCCAGGATCAAGATCGCCGGTTTGAGGATCAAATCTTCCCCAAATTTGGGCCGTAGGATGGTAAATCAGGGTATCTACCCGCCCCTGAAAAGCGGCGGGTAGGAGAGTTTCCAACTGATCGGCGACTTTGCCGTCACCGGTTTCACCGGCCAGGGCATGATTGCGGAATCGCTCAACCTGTTCCTGCAGGGTTTTTTCCCACTGGGGTTCGAGCAGAGCCACCGCCTCCCGATGCAGCTCTTCCGAACGCTTGTTTTCCGGAGCGCCGGGCAAGTTGTCCGGAAACAAATTACTGTAGGTATTAGCTTCTTCGTAAATGGGATGAAGATACTCAACCGCAGCGGTTAGCAAAGGCCATTTTTTATCCTGCAAATACCCGTGCAATCCTTTGTCAATCTCACGGAAGAACCGTAGAATCTGGTCTTTACGGACGTCTTTTTCGCCCCCATCTCCGTGAAAGACCGCACCGTGACGGTGATTTTGGTGCGTCGGCGCATTTCCTCCCGCATGGAAGGACATCGCCGGATCGGCTTCATCATATTGCATCGCCTCTTTGAGAGAAGTCGGTACGTTCTTTGGCAACGCCACTTTTTCGATCAGGTAACGATCACCCTCGTAAAGCTCGATCCCGTTTAAATTCAAGGCAAGCAACAGGAATTTTTCTCCTTCGGTAAACCAAGGCAAAAGCGGGCGAAACCGAAAGTCACTACCCACATGAACTGACTCATTCACTGCGAAGGGAAGAGTAAAATGTCGGATTTCCCCACCTGCGGAAAAGGCCGCAAAACCATCCAGCTGGTTTTGCCATAGAGCGTCGTGATCCCGCAACGATTCGAGGGGCTTCAACAATTGCTCTCTTTCCCCCTCGTTCAAACCCAATTCATGCAAACGTTGGGACGCCACGCGCAATTGATTTTTAAAACGGATGGCATTTTGCTGAACATCGACTCCCAAGCGGTGGGTTGGGAAGTACATGGAAACCCGGGGACTGGGCGCAGTTTCTGCAAATTGGAAGAGATCTTTTCGCAAAGTTATTTTCATGGTGTCTGATGTTAGGGGTTCATCAATAAGGTTTGACTAACACTAATCCGTTTTTCGACAAGGCGTCAAACCTTTGCCTCATTGCCCCAATGAGCTCGCCAAACACAAGTTGACCCACGAGGTTTGCCCTACCCTTCCCAGCCAAACAAGCGGCAGGCATTTTGGGTGGTCAGCAAGGCCGTATGGACTGGCGTCCAGCCCCGAATTCCGGCCAAGCCCCGAACAACCGCCGATAGATTGGCCGGATGGTGCAGTGAACATTCCACCGCCTCGGGGTCGGAAAAAGACTGGTCCCGGCAGGACTCGGGAGGCAGCATATGAGGCGCATCCGTCTCCACCAATAAACGGTCCTCGGGAAGTTTTCGAAAAACCTCCTGTACGGCCACTTTACGGTCCTGCAGAAAGTATCCGCTAAAGGAAAAATGCGCCCCGCATTCGAGAAACTGATCCATCAATTCCACCGGACCCCCATACGCATGTAAGAGAAAACCACCCGAGGGCCGCGGCAGCCCACGCAATTCCTCCAGTAAATGGCCGAAAGCCTGCAGGCAATGAACGGTTATGGGCCGGTTCAACTCTACCGCCAGGTTCCACTGCGCCCGGAAAATTTCTTTTTGGCGGGGCAAATCTGCGTCACGAATCCATTTGTCGATACCGATTTCCCCTACCCCGGCCCCGGGAAATCGTTCCAGAAAGGAGCGTAACCGTTCCCGCCAATCCCCCCGGGTTCTGCCCACTTGCCAAGGGTGAACCCCAAAAGACGGTTTTGCCAGAGGCGTCTGCTCGGCCCATGCCGCCACTCGCTCCCAGTCGTCGGGTTCGGTTCCATTGACCATTCCCCTCCATCCCCTGGCTTCAATCTGCGGCCACCATTCGGAGCAACGGCTTTCCAAGCGAGGATCCTGCCAATGGCAATGGGCATCAATCAAGTCATCCATCCCCATCCTCCGCTACCATTTCCTGAATACGCGCTTGCACCGCCGCCAGGCCTTGCCGCCGGGTGGGCGACAAAATCCTCTCCAGCCCACTACGGGACCAAAAGACAATTTCCGTTTCTTGAATTTCCCGACACGTCGCCTCTTCGTACAATTCCCAAAGAACCCCCACCAAACCCCGAACCATCGCCGATGGCGTTTCGATCCGCCAAGATAAAGTCTCCTCCGCCGAGACCGTTCCCACCACCCAAACAGGCGATTGACATCCGACAATTCGGTTGGCCCCGGTTTTTTCCTCCGCCCGCAGCCCCGGAATCCTTTCGCCTCGCTCCACCAACCAGGAAAGCTTGTCCTCGGCGGTCGGCAAAACCTCCATCGCTGCTAGCAATTGCTCTTCCTTTTCCCTTATCGGCATACTCTTCAAAGAAAAAAGAAAGAACCTTCGATGGCAAAAGGAATAGTGAGCGGATCATACCATAAGAATTCTTCTCTTCTTGTCCTGCTCTGTTCCCTTGCCTAGGATACATTTATCATGCCTGGTCATTCTGAGGTAATAAAAGAAACCACTCTCCCAAAACGGGAACCAACCAAGCCGTCCTTCCTATATAAAGTACCCTGGTGGCGCCGCATTATATCCATCCTGCTGATTTTGGCCGCAATCTTTTTTCTGGGATTTTGCTCCTCCTACATGATTCTTTCTCTACTAACGTCGGAGCCATGGCACCCATCGATGATGTCCCAGTTATCCGTCCTCGTTTCCCTCGCTTTAGCCGGGGTTTGGTTGGGTTTCTTAGTTGATCCCGTACAGTATAGACGCCACGCCGCCTACAGTGCCATATTGGTGGGTCTTATTATGTCCTACGCTGTATTCCCGATGATGAGTAACCACCCATGGCCCTACAGCTCGTGGATATGGTTGCCGGTTGTACTGCTTTGCTGGGGATATCCTTTAGCGGGCATTCTCCTACTTTGCTACCCTACTCCCCCCAGCCTCCCCTCTCCCAAACGACGTTCCAGATCGCTGCACCCCCCGCGATCCCTACCTAAACACCTTCGCCTTCAATCGAAAGACACCTCTTAAGTGTTGACCTGTCGGCCCATGGCAAAGAGCGACAGTCGCTATGCTGGCTGAATTTTCGAAACTTTGTTCATTGAGTTTGATCCTGAACGACTCTTTTCCTCATTACTGGGACTGGTAGTAGGTGAGTCTTCGTAAAGCCCATTCCGCTTCCTGAAGGCCCGCATCATGAGCCATCTCATACCACTTTTGGGCTTCCTCCAAATCAGTCTTGGTTCCCAGCCCATAGGTCAGCATATATCCGGTCATGTAAGCCCCCCAATCATAACCTTTTTCGGCAGACTGCTTAAACCAAATAAAGGCCTCGCCAAAATCCTCATCAAAGAAAGCCCAATAACCCCGCTGGTATTGAGGCATTCCAGCCGGGATATGCCATTCCTGGTGAATCACCAAAAAACCAACGAACAAAAACACCAGCGCCAATACCAACAACCCCTTGGGCAAGGTCAGCCATTTTTTCCCCCACTGGCTGCTTGGCATCTGATTTTCCATTTTGATAAAGAAAAGGGTTGAATAAGGCCGTCGTTATTGAAAAGTGCTTCTTCTTGCGTGACAACTTTTAAACCTTAAGAGTCTCAATTTCTCTTCGGTCCTCTTTTGAATAAACGCTACCCCATAAGATAGGGGTAGGGATGCCGAGTTTCTTCGGCACCCCTCCCTCCGAACCGGACGTGCGGATCTCCCGCATCCGGCTCTCCAGTCAGCACTTTGCTCCTTTATGGAGACTGATGGCTTCTTCTTT
>JAIUMY010000113.1 GCA_022565335.1 Opitutales bacterium | reverse complement strand
TAGGTGAGCTCCTGGAAGCTCTCATACCCTACGCCGACACGCTGCGCCGACTTGATCGCAGCGTCGCCCGCATTGGCGATACTTCGCGCGAACCCCCACGCCGCCCCCACGGTCGCGCCAAACGCCGCTGTGCCGATCGCGGCGAGCTTGGCAAATTCCTTGCCCACGTTGGAGAGAGCGCCGCCGACCTTGTCCAACCCGAGCCGCTTCCCGAAATCACCCAGCGCGCCCAGCCGCTTCTGCAGCCCGCCGAGCGGCTGGCTCAGCTGGTCCTTCAGGCTGCCGAGAACGGAAACGGCCATCTGGCGCATGGGAAGTCAGGTCCCTTGGTCGAGCGCCTTGCGGCGGCTCTCGGAGAGCTTGACGGCGGCGCCGTAGCGCAGCCGCAATTCCGGGAGAGTGAGCGCCGCGACGGGGTCCCATCCGCCGCCGTAGAACTCGGCGACGGCGGCGATCAGCTGCGGCCAGTCTTCGGGCCACTCCCCAAAAAATACTGGATCACGCGCCCGCAACGCTCGATATCGGCGGCATCGAGCCGGTCGAACAGGGCATTCATGATGGCCTTGCTCATGCGTGCGGAGACGGCGAATGCGACGCGATCGCGCACGCCGGTTGCCGCGTTGGAGATCTCGGTCAGATCCTTGCCGGTCAGACGATGGAACCTGAGCTCCTCGTAGGTTTCCTGCCGCTGGCCGCCCGTCTTCGAATTCTTGATGGTCAGCGTGATCGGGGTATCGAGCTCGACGGTGACCGAGCGATCGGCATTCTCGGTTGCCCCGCGCGGCAGGGTGGCGATCTCGTCGGAGGCTTCATCGACGGCATCCGCCGGCGCATTGTCCGCCACCACGTCCTCGGCCTCGTCGATCACGCCCATGTCGATATCGACGACATCCTTGCCCTTGCCGCTCATGCCGCCACCTCTTCGCCTTCAGAGAACGACCAGGTCAGCGAGATCTTGCCGCCTTCGCCGCCGGTGATATTGGGGATGTCGCCCGAGAGGAACGCATCCGTATGGGTGAAGGTCTGACCGGTGTCGCAGATCACCTGGAGCTCGCCCTCGCCACGCGCGAGTAGCTCGTCGAGGCGCTGGCCGGCCTCGAGGTTCGTCACCGCCGTGCACTCGCCGTGCATGTATTGCTGCGCATGGCCGGTGCGGCGCCCGTAATTGACGGGCGTCTGCGTCATGCCCGCAGGACGATAGGTCGTGCCGTTCTCGACGGGGATCTCGGTCCCCCGCCAGAAGAGCTGCACGACGCCCAGAACTTGTGCCATCTCTCAATCCCTTCTGCTTGAGGCCGATCAGGCCTCGAATTCGAGCACGCCGGCGAACCGCTTCAGGTTGCCGATGACATCGACCCGCTGGGTTGCCAGCATCTGGTTCTTGTTGTTCGGGTCGATCTGGAAAGTTGACTGCGCGATCGAGACGCCGACATTGCGCAGCCAGCCCTGCCGGGCATAGATCTGACAGCGCCCCGCCCAGGAGCCCTTGACCTTGCGCGGTGTCGCCACGAAGCGCGAGAACGCTTCCGCCACGGCGCCGTTTTCAGCGAGCTTGTGGCGCGGATATTCCAGGCTCATGAAGGACCGCCAGTCATAGCGGATGCGCGACAGCGTGGCCGGCACGTTGATGTCAAGCCAGGCCGCGTCAGGCGTGCCGAGCGCGCTCTCGCGATAGGTCGTGATCACCCGCGAGAGATAGACGCTGCGGTCAGACAGCGCGGTGAAGGTCGAGATACCCGCGCGCAGGAGCAGATCCTGCTCCAGATCGTCGAACCGATCCTCGGCATCCGGCGCGATCACGCCCGGCAGGCGCAGGGTGCCCAGCTGCCGCGCGGGATCCTGCGTCAGGTGGAAGAGCCCGAGCGCCATCGTGGTCGCGGCCCAGATCCAGGGCGGCGTCGGAGAGGCCTTCGCGCCGATGATCGTGAGATGCGGCGAGTTGGTCACCTCGCCCTTGGTCACGAGCTCCGCATGCGTGCCGCGCGCACCGATATAGGCATGCCCGTCGAGGCGTCCCTGCGCGGTGAAGCGCGCCCGCAGCTCCTCGGCAGCGACAGCGAGGTTCGCCGCGTCACTCCAGGGCATGGCGATATGCTGGAACCATTCCTCGTTGATGGCGTCGAACGCATCCTGCACATCCGGATTGCCGGCGCCGCTGGCCATCGCGGTGATCGTGATGCCGAGCCCCGCCGGCGGGCGCTCATCCACGAGCAGGCCGACGCGGACATCGATGTCGTTGCCGATCTCGCCGCCATGCTTGGCCGTCAGGATGACCTCGTGGTCATCACTCGGATCACCCTGGGCGGCGATGACCGGCATGCCGGCATCGGCATTGATGGCGGTGGCCAGCGCCTCGGCCCGCTGGATCGCGGTCATGGAGGTTGTCACGACGATGCGCACGCGCCGGCCGGCGATGTAGATCGCAAGTGCGCCTGCGCCATCGGCATTGGTGAAGGCGATCTTGCCCGTCGCCTTGACCGCTGCGGAGGCATCCGGAAGGGCAAGCAGGAAGATGTCGCTGGTCCGGTTCGCCACCCGCGCCGCGCGCGCCATGGCATCGCCGATCGAGCCGGCGCCGCAGAGGGTGGCGCCATCCTCGGGCTGGGTCAGGCGATAGAGCACGCCCGCCTCGGCCGAGCCGGTCGCGAGCTTCTGCGCGATGATCAGCCCGCGCGCCGGAAAGGAGACGCGCCCCATATCGGTATAGACCGGGCGGATCTCCAGATCCGCACCTGGCACGCGCCAGTCGAGCGGGATCTCGTCGAATGCAGGGATCGGTGTCACGCCGTTCATGCCTCGCCTCCATCAGCCTTCTTGCGCACCGGGCGCGGCGGGTTCGCCTCGACCAGGTCGCCATCCTTCATGCGCCGCCGCACATACTTCGATGCGGTCGAGGCGTGCTCGCCTTCCACCGGCCAGAGCGTGCCGTTTTCGCGAAACACCGTGCGCCCCGGCGCCGGCTTCAAGAAGACGCGTTTGGGCATCAGTCTTCCTCCTCGTTGAGGGTGATTTCATCCAGGGCATCCGGCGCTTCGGCATTGCCTTCCTTGCGCGCGAGTTCCCAATCCACGTCGAGACCGGCGAAGGGCGGCAGCGCATCGACCGCGCCCAGGACGTCCGGCATGTGCACGGGCGCCGAGAGCTCGATCAGCCCCACGGCGATGTTGTTGTCGAGAAAGCCCTGGGCGAAGGCCGGCGCGGCGCTGGTGACACTGAGCGTGCCGATGCCGTCGAGCGTGAGCCCGTGCAGGGCCGCGATCGCCGTCGCCATGGCCGGATAGAGACCCGGCCCTGCCGCATCGCCCCGAAAGCGCCCGGTCAGATGCGTGTGCTTGACCACGATCCAGATCCGCAGCGCGAGCCGCCCGGCATACCGCTTGCCGGCGCGCGCCTCGGCCGGCCAGCCCGCCCAGGCAATCGCCACATGCGGACACCTGTTGATGAGCTCGCGGAACTGCGCCTCGGACATCGTGTCCGACTGCTCGCTATAGTGCCAGCGCCGCGCCGGCAGATGCTCCTGGAGCGCGGTGCGGGTGGCGTCGATCATGGCCGAGACGGGGTCGATCTGGCTCATCACCACATCCCCCCGGGGCCGGGATCATAGATCTTGTCGCGATCGCTGACCCGCGCCGTCGAGCCCTTGGCGATCGGCGTCAGGCCCTCCAACGTGGCGCTTCCGTCTGCGAGCTTCGCCAGCCATTTCAGGGTGTCTGCCCGGTGCTCGGTTACGCTCTCCGAGGGCGTCGTCGCCCCGCTCTGCGAGAGCCAGTGGCGTGCGAGCACACAGGGCGCCTCGACGATCGAGGCGGGAGCCGGGGCGAGCGGCGTGAGGTAGCGCTTGCGCAGGTAGCTGTCCACCTGGTCCGTCGCGGTCATGAGCGCCTGGGAGACGCGCGCCTGGACGCGCGGATCGGAGAGCTCCTCGGCCATGTCGCCATCGACGACGCCGAGGCGCCGGAGCTCATCCCCTCCGTACCGGCTCTCCATGTCCGCAATGGTCGCATACACGGCGCGTCACTCCACGATCTGGACGGTGAGCGTCGGGTCGCCCTGAAGCGCCGCGACCTGGTCGTCGGAGAGCTCGGCGAGCGGGATCGTCACCGGCTCATGCGTGAAATGCCGGCCGGCGCGCCACCGGCCACGCCGGGGGCCTTTGACGGTGACGGTGGCGCCGGTCGGCGCCGGGAGAACGACCGGCATGAGGCGTTGCGAGCCATCGCTCTTATCATAGCCGCCAGCCGCCATCTGCGTGTCATAAAGGATCCACGCTGCATTGAGGAGCTGGCTCCAGTCGAGACCGTCGTCCAGATCGAAAGGCGGTCTATGTACGCTGGCATTCAAGAGGTCGCCGAGCGTTTCGAAACCGGCTTCTTTCAACCGCCGCGCCGTGTCGGGATCGACGCCCTCAATTTTCGTGAAATCATCCATTTCGGCAACAACGCGGGAAAACTCGAACCGAGGACCCTCGAAGGCGATGCGGCTGGACGAGGGGCGCTTTGACCCCTCGTCCTTCTGGGGCGGAGCGGCAGCCGGCTCATGCGTGAAATGCCGCCCGGCGCGCCACCGGCCACGCCGGGGGCCTTTGACTGTTACCGACGCCCGCCGCGCGCCTTCTTCTTCGGTCGGTTGCGTTGCCGCACCTTTTTCCGGGGAGGCTCCGGCGTCTCCGTTGCCGGCCTCTCGACCAGGTGCCGACTGACTATCGGCCCCATCTCTTTCTGGAATACGAGCGCCATCTGGCGCAACGCTTTCGCTGCCTGCCGACACACCGGCGCCAGCTCCTTCCTGGCCTGGTCCGCTGCCTGCTCGATCGCCATGCTGTTCATTCGCGCCATCTCCGTTTTCGCTCGGCTTGTCTGCCACGAAATCCGCCGCCTCATCCATGAGATATTCCCAGGTGAGGCCACCGCCGAGCTCGACTGGCGGGTTTGACGGATCGACGTCCTGAAGGTCATCGAACGACATGATGCCGCCCTCATTCAACAGCTTCGCCGTTGCCGGCCCCACGCCCTTGATCGTCGTCAGATCATCCATGATGCACCTCTGCGATACCTCTTGAGAGCCCCTTCACGGGCCTTGCGAGAGGGGTCTCGACACCCCTTTCGAAAGGCCCGCCGGCCATCAGACCGGCGGGTCAGTTGCGCCTGCCGTCACGCGTAACCCCAATACCGGTCAGGCGAGCCAGGGAACGACGAGCAGCTCGGCCGTGCCGCGCCACACGTTGGTTGCGCCGGCGGCGTTGCGCTCCGCGTTGAGAATTTCCAGCGCCGCGCCTTCGAGCGAAGGCGGCACCACCAGCAGCGTGGGGCGCAGCCCGAGCGGGCGCCCGTAGTCACCCTTCATCCCGTGCATCGCGGCGCGGGCGGAAGCATAGTTCGTCGCGTTCAAGGTCTGCTTGGAGCCATAGGCCATCTGCCAGAAGCCGAAGCCGACCGCATCGCGGCAATCGACGCCATACTCGAACTCCTTGCGACGGAAGACGCTCTCGTCGTCCGGATCATCCTTTGCGACGAATTCGGCCTCCTTGCGTTCCTGGAAGATCAGCGGCTTCAGGGCGCGCGATACATCCATCAGGAACCAGGGCGTGCCGGAGCCGCCCCCGGAATTCGAAACCAGAGCGGGCTCGCCATCTGCGTCGAGCACCGGGTGCTCGGTATCGAAGAACGGCTGCCCGTCGTAGCACTTCTCGTCGAAGCTGCGCTTGAGCAGACCGAACACCTCAAGGTCAGGATGCGCTGCAGTCGAAAGACCCATCTCCGTGAACAGCGGCGTGTAGATGCCGACATTGTCGTCCAGGATGTCATTGCGCTGCACGGACACGGTGAGCTCGAAATCGTCATTGACGATCGCATAAGTATGACCTGCCGCCTGGTTGACGACGCGGTCCCCGACCCACTTGCGCATGGAGGGAAACTTGCCGAGCCAGCCATATTCATTCTGGCGGGTGGTCGAGGTGATCTTGGTGGCCACCCTGTTCCACTGCGAAACATGCTGGCCAAGCCCGCCCTGATACGCGCTCTTGAAGGCAGTACCCAGGGTTTTCAGTGCATGAGTATTGATGAGCATGTGATTTCCCCTCAGACGCCGATGCGGACCCAGACGCCGATGTCATCGACATCGACGATCGTCCCGGCCGGGCTGCGCGCGCTGGAGCCATCCGTCTTGGCGACGGTCTGGTCGTCCACGATGTAGGCGGTTGCCCCGATATCCCCGCGCCCGATCGCGTCGGCGGAAGCGGAGTTGCCGAAGCGATAGGTGCCCGGCGATGTCTCGACGCGCTTGTCGCCGGCATCGCCCCCGCCATTGTCGACGCGCGAGCGCGCCACGCCCCGTGCCTTGAGCCCGGTCGCGGTCGCGCCAGGCACGGCATTGCCGGCAGCGTTGAGGCACGTGAGCGCCCCGGCGAAGATTACCGTCGAGGCGGCCACCGGATCGTCATAGACGTCCCCGGCGCGCAGACGGGTGTTGCGGTCATTGGTCAGCGCCGCCATGTCAGCCCCCGATCTCGATGCCGCCCGCGCGGGCAGCGATGAATTGCTCCGGGGTTACCCCCATCATGGCGCAGACCTGCTTTTCGACGTCGTCGAGGCCGTCGGCCTTCTTCGGCTCTCCGGACTTGCCGAGCGCCTCGCCCTTGATCGACGGGATCGCGGCGAGGGCGACCTTGGTCTTGTCGGGATCGGAGCTCATCAGCTCGATCCAGGTCGCGCGCTGCGCCTTGATCGGCTTGCCCTCGGCGATTGCAGCATCGACGACACGCTCGGCCTCGACCTTCGTGGTGGAGGCCTTCGAAGAGGCGAGCTCGATCTTGAGATCAGCCACCTCGTTGCGCAGGGTCTCGACGTCGGATGCCTGCGCCTGGCGCGCGGCGAGTGTCGTCACGAGCGTATCGACGGACACGCCCGCATCCAGGCCGACGGCCTTCGCGACGCGCGATGCCGCCTCCTTGTTCTCCTTGGACGCCTTCACGGCCTCCTCGACAGCGGACATGATGTCCTTGTCGTCCGCGTCGTCGTCCATGCCGAACAGCGACGCGAGGGATTTCTTCAGGTCCATGCCATCATTCCCATGCATGAGTGTGGTGAGTTGCGTGAGCGCCGGATCGTTGGTGAGCGCAGCGCGCAGGATCCGGGTGATGTCGCCGTCCTTGTTGCTCAGGAACACGGGCGAGACACCGCGATAGGCGCGATCGGCGAGGAGCTCCTTGCCCTTGCCGGTCCATTCGACACGCCCCCAGATCCCGTCCTCACGCGCCTCCATCTCCACGATCCAGCCGCGCGCCGGCGCCTCGCCACCCTGCTTGGCAGCGAGATCGGTTGCGTGATCCTGGTCGATGGGAAGCATCCCGCCCGGCTGCAGTGAGGCCGCGATGACCGCTGCAGGGTCCGCCATCCGGAACGGGCCGCGACCATCATTCGCCTGGAACTGGCCGGCCGGGATCAGATGGATCCAGTCCGGCGCCTCGCCAGGCGTCGCGAATGCTGAAAAGAGGGAGGCGCGGTTCGTCTTCATCCCCGGCAGATTGCGCGGGAGGAGCTCCTGTTGTGAGGCTAGAGGGCTCTATCTGGAAAGAGGCGCTCAGGAGGGCTGTGAGGCGCGGCGCTCTGACAGAGGCGCGATGATGCGGGGAAATCTCTCAACCCCGCTCTTTGGCCTCTTATCGGCTCTTTTGCCGCCGGCTCGCCTCGTCCGGTCGGTGCCGATCGCGCCCGGCGATGCTAC
>JAIUMY010000112.1 GCA_022565335.1 Opitutales bacterium | reverse complement strand
GAGGCGAGACTTCCGCATCGTCCAAAGACTCACGTCTTCGGCTACGGTGTTTCGTTTCCTGTAGTAAGATTTTGGACGCGGCTAGAAAAAGAAAAGGGCGGACAGTACTCCAAAGAAGCCGATGAGGGCCAGGGTGTATACCGCTTTGGCGGGCATTAGCCCGTCGCTTTCCATGGCTTTGCCAAAGAGAAAGAAGACCAGGGGATGAACCAGAAACGGCATGGCGAAGACAAAGGCGATCAGGCCGGCGGCTTCGGGTCCGGCCATGCCTTCCTGGATGGCCGCGAAAAGGCCAAAGTGTGAGAGCGAGGAACTGGTGGCCATCATGGCATAACCGACGGGCATTTGCGAAAGAGCCAACAAAACCAGCCCTCCGAAAACGGCCGTCAATTGCCAGCCGAAGGAGAATTGCATGAGGGCCTTGACCTCGCGGGAATCCTCTCCTTCGGCGCTGGCCATCCCACGCAGGGACCATGCCGTCAGGGCGATGCCCACAAAGGCAATGATGAGGGAGGGAACCATCAGAAGTTCCCCCCGTGAGGCGCTCATGGCAAGGACTGAAAAGACAAAGATATGACCGAAGAAGGGGATGTTGATCATGATCGGCGCGCGGCGCGCGGCGCCGTCGCCCAAATCTCCGGCGGTGCAGGCTCCGGTCAGACCGGCGTGGGAAAGCGCGCCCGCCATGCCGGGGCCGACATTGCGAACCAGGCCGGTGCGTCCGGCCAGCATTAGCAAGGCGATGCCGCCGAACATCCAGAAGATTTGCCCGAAGAAGCCGTAGGCCAGCACGGCATTCATGCCCGGCAGGTCAAACGCTCCACCAATGCGGGAACCGCCGATAATGAAATTCGCCGCGAGAACCACCGGGATCCCGGCAAAAAGCAGGCAGCGGATGGTGGGGCCGTGATACCAGCGAAAGAGGATGGCCCCCAAGCCCGAAGCGGCCAGCATAACAAAGAAGATTTGCGGGAGGGCGATCACTGGCCCGACCAGAGTGGCCACGAAGTAGCCAATAAGAAGAACTACAATGACCCCCACGATCTCCAATAAGCCCTTGCGCAGGTAGTCTCGTTTATTGGCAATGGTCGCTTTGTGGTCGATGAGGATGACGGCAATGATGAGGCCCATATAGGCGATGAGGGGATAGTAACGCCCAAGGGCGGTATCCGGAACGGTGCCGCTCAGCAATCGGGCCATGGCGGCGATGCCGAGAAGGAGGAAAAATGCCCGGGCGATAAAAATAACCTGGGTGCGGCCGGTCCCGAAGAAGATTTGCTCCATGGCGTAGGAGACGGTCTGGTCGGGGGGGACTTTGACGTCGGAGAAAATCCTGCGAAGTTCCTGTCCGCCGACAAAAAAGGAAGCGGCGAGGGCGACGATGGTTGATTGGGCAATCAATCCGAGCATCGGCAAATCCCCCAAACCCGGTTCCGAGAGGCCGGTGGCGACGAGCAGATACCCCATGACCAGGCCGAAAATAACGATAATCAGAATGGCCGAATAGCGGGTTCCGGCAACGACCGCCCGGGCCACCAGGATCATCGGAATAATGAAAAAAAGCGACAACCAAAACTGATTGAAAAGGTGTTGATGGGCAATTTCCTGAATGAGGGATGCGTCGTTCATGGGGATAATGTTTAGGAAAACTTATGCATATTCGAGACGTGCTTAAGCTGGTGTGTCAAGCCAGACCGAAAAGCGATTGGGCCGGAGGGGTCTTTTAGATTTTCCGGAGGTCCAGAATGTGGTATAACCTTTCTCCATGAGGAAAATATTGGTTACGGGCGCAAATCGGGGAATCGGGCTGGCGATGGTCCGGGAGTTTTTGGCGACAGGGGAGTTTGTCCTGGCGGTGGCCCGTCATCCTGAGCGCTCCGGTGAATTGCGGCAAATCCGCGAGGGGGACTATGGTGACCGACTGAAGATCTACGCGGGGGATTTGGCCTCGGAGGAAAGTTTGCAGTCTTTGGCCCGGGAGATCACTTCTTTTCCGGGGCAACTTGATACTCTGGTGAATAATGCCGGGGTTTTTCCGGAGGAGGGGACGGAGCCTTTTGGGGACCTTGATTTGGGTCATCTTGAAACCGCCTGGCAGGTGAATGTCCGGGGAACCCTCCGGCTGACTCAATTGCTTCTGCCTCTGCTTGGCAAAGGTCATTCACCAACCATTGTCAATGTTTCCTCGGGGGCGGCGTCGATTTCCACGAAGGACCATTCCCGGCAGTATTGTTATGGGTTGACCAAAGCGGCGTTAAACCATTTCACCCGGGGTCTGGCGGCGGAGTTGCGGTCCGGGGGCATTACCGTGGTGGCGATCAGTCCCGGCTGGGTGCGGACCGATATGGGGGGAGACCAAGCGGAAATCACGGCGGAAGAAAGCGCCCAGGCGATGGTCCGAACGACGGGGAAACTTACCTTGGCGCAGAGCGGAGAATTTCTGGACCGCCACGGCAAAACCGGAGTGTACGCCTGGTAGAACGGAGAAAGACCGCCAAACTTGTCGCTTGGGAACGGTTCCTTTTGCTTGCTCCCAAGGCGTGGTGCGCCATGCTATGGGTTTATGAGCATTCATGAGACAGCCTTGGTTCCCGCGTCGGTGGTTTTGGGGAAGGACGCCCGTGTCGGGCCCTTTTCGCTGGTTGAAGAAGGCGTCGTGGTCGGGGAAAAAGTCCACCTGCACAGTCATGCGGTGGTCCATCGCGGAACGGTTTTGGGAAAGGCCGTGGAGCTTTATCCCCAGGCTGTGGTAGGGGGGGATCCCCAGGATCTGGGGTTTGACCGAAAACTCGAATCGGGGGTTGTTTTGGGAGCGGAAACGATTCTTCGCGAGGGGGTGACCATTCACCGTTCGACGCAACCGGGGCATAACACCTTTATCGGTGCTCGGGCTTACCTGATGGCGGGCTCCCATGTGGGGCATGATTGCCAGTTGGGGGACGGGGTTATCCTGGCCAATGACGCTCTTTTGGCGGGGTTTGTTTCGGTGGGGGAAAATTCCTTTGTCGGGGGCGGGGCGGCCTTTCATCAATTTGTCCGGGTTGGGGCGGGGACGATGATTGCGGGTCATGCCTCCATCACGCGGGACGTGCCTCCATATTGTATGGCGGCGGAGCGGGACCGTTTGGTGGGATTGAATTTGGTGGGCTTGCGTCGGCAGGGAGCCAGCCGGGAGGAAATTCGCGAGCTGAAAAGTTTGCTGGCCGAATACGCGGCTAACAATCAGTCCTTCCGGGAAGGGGCGGCGGATCGGTTGGAGAGAGAGAAATGGAAGGTGGGCAGTCGTGCCCACACCTTTGTCTCCTTTTTCAAGGAAAGCCGTAGGGGAATTCTTCCGGTAGCGCGGAGTTCCCGATGAAGAGAGCATGATGGCAGAAAGGTATTTAGTCATTCCCGGCGATCTGGCCGGGGTCGGGCCCGAGCTTTTGTTGCGCTCCTGGGAAGCTGGAGCACTTTGCGGGGAGCGTTTTGCGGTTGCCGGTCCAGCGGATTGGTTGAACTCCTTGCCGTCGGCTCTTCGGGGTGAGGTGGAGAGCTTTGCCGTTTCGACCGAAGCGGGTTGTCCTCCTCCGGGGCGGCCCGACGCCCGTTCGGCGCGACAGGCAATGGACACCTTAGAATGGGCGGCGGGGCAATGCCGGGAAGGGACGTTCCGAGGATTGGTGACCGGCCCCATCTGTAAGGAAACCATGGTTCGGGAAGGATTTGCTTTCCCCGGGCAAACCGAATTTTTGGCCGACGCCTGGGGGGGAGAGCCTTCGATGGCCTTTTGGGGAGAGGAGTTGCGGGTGGTTTTGGCGACCTGGCATATTCCCCTGGCCGCGGTGTCGACGACTCTCACTCCGGAAGTTTTGGTCAGGGCGGTGGAAAGGGCTTTTGTCCTGGCCCAAAAAGTTTCCCCGGAGGACCCCTCGGTGGCGGTATGCGGGTTGAATCCACATGCTGGGGAAAACGGGTTGCTCGGGGTCGAGGAGAAGGAGTGGATCGGACCTTGTCTGCAGGAGATGGCTAAGCGTCTGAAGGGCCTTGATCCCGTGCCGCAACCGGCGGACACCCTTTTCTGGCGGGCCCGGCAGGGCTGGCCAAAGGTGGTGGTCGCCTTGTATCATGACCAGGGGCTGGCACCGTTGAAGACCGTGGAGTTCAATACCAGTTGTCAGGTAACGCTGGGGCTCCCGCACGCGCGCACCAGTCCGGACCACGGGACGGCTTTTGGCCTGGCCGGACAGGGGAAAGCTGATCCCGGTAGTTTTGGCCAAGCGTTGGAAACGATTCGGAAGTTCTAAGGTCCGAGAGACCAGGCGCTAAAAAAATGATGGTTTACGTAATTAAAGTTTTGGAAAGCGGCGGTAATTTATTTACGCTGTGAATTTGTTTTATACGCAAGCTGGCAATTTTATATCAAAGTAATGAATAAAAGATTTTTAGAAGTAATGGTATCGGTCCTTTTGATCGCCTTGTTTTTGGGTGTTTTTTATTACGGCATTCAAAAACGGCGCAGCGTTATGGGTCCGGATCTGGTGCAAAGGTTACTGGAGACGCCCGCGCCGACAGAACGAATCCCAGCCGAAGCGGAAAGCGGGGAAAACTATGCCCAATTACGGGTCGAATCGGAAAGCCTGGAGGCCGAAGCCCGCGAAGCGCGGGAGGCGGGAAGGGGGGAAGTGGCCATCGAAACCTTAACGAGCGCGTTGGTCTTGCAGGAAAGGATAAACCGGGAAGATGCCGGGTCGGTTCACGCGGACCGTCGGCGGGTGGCATCCTTGCGTCGGGAGATAGCCAACTGGGAGGCCGAACCTCTCCACGAAGAAATGCTGAGCTTACAGCAGAGCGGACGCCTGGCGCTTGACCGAAATGACTATGCGGAGGCCGGGGAGGTTTTTGAGGAAGCCTTGGCTCTGGCGCGGGAGATCAACGAAAGACACACCCGTAGCCGTTTTTATGATCCCACGATGACACGGAATCTGGAGCGGGCTTTGCAGCAAGCGCAAATTTCACCCTTGTTGACCGAGCAGGAAAACCTCCTCGGGGAAGCCCGTGCCGCGGCGGCGGAAGAAGAGTTTGCGCAAGTTCGGGAAAAGATGCAGGAGGCGCTTGCTTTACAAGGTGAAATCGAAGAGCGATTCGGCGAACATCCCTCCGCCGCTGGTCAAAATCGGGAGAATCTTTTGCGCGATAAAGACATTCTTCTGGGAAGGGTGATGAACGACCAATTTGAGAACCGCTGGCAAGCCATGCAAGCGGCTTTTGCGGAAAGGGATTTTGCCACTGGTGAGAGGATTTCGGGAGAAGTCTTTGGCTTGTACGATGTTCTCCGATTGGATTTTCCGCGGGCTGATTTTCCGGGTCCGGAACGAAGTGCGCAGGTCGATTTTCTCCGGGAAATCGGTCAGGCCCGCAGGGACATTGTAAAGGAGGTTTGGGGGCAGGTTCTGGCCGTTTCAGACCATTCGGCCAAACTCCTTGCCCACGAGGTCTCGCAATCTCTTTATGAGCGGGTGATGGGGCAGAATCCGAGCCGAAATATCGGACCCAACCTGCCGGTTGATTCGGTAACCTACGCGGAAGCCCAAGCTTTTGCCGAGTCCCTTTCGTTGTTGATGGGGTTGCCGGTGCGTTTGCCGACGGGGGAGGAGTTTGCCGCGGCCTTGGGAGATTTGCCGGCGCCGGAAGACCTGGAGGATGCGGTATGGCACGCTGAAAACAGTGGCGGACAATCAAGGCCGGTTGGGCAACGGGAGCCTTTGGGTGATGGGTTTTACGATCTTTTGGGCAACGTCGCGGAGTGGGTTCAAACGGAGCAAGAGGGTCAGGCACAGGCGTTGGGCGGTACCTATAACGACCCCTTGCCTGCCTTGCGCAATCTGCCCCGGCAGAGCCATTCCACAAATTTTCGCTCGCGGACGATTGGTTTTCGCATTGCGGTGGAGGTAAATGATGAAGAAGGCCCCTGAAATCCTTTTACAAGGGGCCTCGTTGGCGTCCCAAGCGGGGTTTTGGGATATCATACTCAAGGAAGGGAAAATTGAATCCCTCAGGGTCTCCGGAACCAAGGCTCCTTCGCCCGAGGCCAAGGTTTTTTCGCTCTCGGGGGACTTGGTCATTCCTCCTTTGGTGGACAGTCATTTTCATCTCGATTCGGTTTTCACTTATGGAGAACCCCGGGTGAATGCCAGCGGCACTTTGAAAGAAGGGATTGCCCTTTGGAAGGAGCGCAAACAAACCGCCACGGAGACGGATGTGTTTCAGCGGGCGGAGAACTATTTGCACTGGGCGATTGCCCAGGGGATCGGGGCCATTCGGAGTCATGTCGATGTCTCTTGCCCCGGCCTTCCGGGAGTGCGAGCTTTGCTGGCCCTCCGGGAAAAATACCAGGATTGGATAACCGTTCAGTTGGTGGCTTTCCCGCAGGACGGTTTGCTCCGTGACGACGAGACCCTGCCACGCTTGCGCGAGGCACTGGATTTGGGGGGCGAGGTCGTGGGAGGGATTCCGCATGGAGAGGGGTCTTACGAAAAAGGGCAGGAGTCGGTGCGGATTCTTTGCCGCGAGGCGGCGGAGCGTGGTCTGCGGATTGATTTGCATTGCGACGAAACCGATGACCCCGCTTCCGATCATCTGGAATTATTTTGCGATGAGGTTGCTGCGCTGGGGTTGGGGGCGCGGGCCGCTGGTTCGCACTTGTGTGCCCTTGCCAGTATGGAAGAGGAGAAGATCAAGCGGATCATCGCCAAGATGGCCGCCGTCGGAATGAATGCCATCCCCAATCCGCTGATCAATTTGACCCTTCAGGGGCGTCAGGATTTTTACCCCAAACGCCGTGGACTGATGCCGCTGAAGGAGATGTTGGAGGCGGGGATAAATGTCAGCCCCGGACACGATTGTGTGCTGGACCCCTGGTATTCCTTCGGGCAGGCCGATATGTTGGAAGTCGCCTCCATGGCCTGTCATGCCGGTCATTTGACGGGCGTAGAGGAGTTCCCCCAAATGATGCAGGCGGTAACCTTCGGCGGGGCCCGAACATTAGGGCTGGCCGATTACGGAATTCATGAAGGCGCCTCCGCCGATTTGGTGGTTCTGGGGGCGAAAGACGTCTTTTCCGCCCTTCGGTTGCGTCCCGTCCGCAAGTATGTTTTCCGCCGGGGGCAGTTAATTTCCCAGCGGGAAGAGGTCCCGGCCAAAGTGTGTCTGGACGGCCACCAGACGGTCGTTGATTTTGCCTATCCTTTAGCCTGAGACCGGTGCTTTCGCACGGGTGAAGACGGGGGTCGTGGTTTGGTTTTTGATGAGAGTGCACGGGCACTTCCGACGGCGAAGCCGCATTAGGAGTGTCCCGATTCTCGGGACTGGCGCTTTCCGTGAAACCTTCGACAGACGGGAATAATTTTCTTTAAGATTCTCTGGTTATTATTGGAAAGAGAAAGAATTACGAATGGGGCCTTCTCATTAGCCCTGCTGGCGAACCGTATAGGTTCGGTAACGCCGCCGCAGGCAGCGGCTGGCAAAAGCCGCCAAGAAGCTTGCGGAAAAGTCCAAGGTGCCTTCGGCACGAAGCTGACCGGGTTCATGGGTAGCCGAAATCGTAAGATTTTGGACCGGGTGGTGGCGAGGCTTCCGCATCGTCCAAAGACTCACGTCTTCGGCTACGGCGTTTCTTTTCCTGTAGATGACATGGTGGTTTTCAAAAGAGCCTTAACAGCTCATAATGATAGTCTATGAAAACCAACAAACACACCATATCACCTACAACTAAAAACACTGAACGCCTCGGCGAAACAGTCAAACT
>JAIUMY010000111.1 GCA_022565335.1 Opitutales bacterium | reverse complement strand
CGCTCAATGCTGCTGTTTAGTTTGTGACTGGCAGCTCGGTGCAGAAGTGGACATATTGATAGTCTATAAATTGTTAATGTTGCTGACCTCCAGTATTCTATTCTAAACAAATACAGTAGTATGGCTCTGATTGCAAAGCTAACTCACGAGATCGGAGGTCAACACCTCAGTGAGGGGCATTATGTCTAGGTACAAAAGGAATGATCCAACTCTCTCATATTGGAGAAACACTGCTTGCTCAGATGCTTTCCGATTCTGAATCGGTGAGAAATTCTCTTTTTGGGGGCTTTGTATCGTCTTCGCAGCCGAATACTTTCGTGCCTGAGTTAAGGCTAAATAAATGCGGCGCTGTTGATTTCGATGGAGTACACAAGATTGATGTAGCGGCATTATGTCCTGAAACAGGCATTTGCTATCCAATAGAAGTAAAGATGGGCTTCGATCGATTGGGTAGAAATGAATTCGAAAAAAGATTTCTTGGGGAATGCGGAACATCTCACGGCAATACTCGCGTTAAAGGAAGTATGATCTCTATTCTTGAAGGAAAGCTGCCCCAACCCTGCAAAGGCCAAGTTCTAACCGTATCGTGGCAAGGGCAGCAGTTTACTGTCTCGCCGCTGTGGGTGCTGGTAGCAAGAAAATCCGTTACGAAAAAATGGAAGGCGTCTAAAGCGCCTAGGTTGTCTAGCAACTGCCACGTGATCGATTTCGAGCATCTGGTGGAAGTCTATGGTTCAGCTCACGAGTTCAACTTACTCGTGGGCCGTTTAATAAATGTCGATTTTTTCACGAAGTGGCAGTGCGGCACCTAACTAGTAGCTCTTGTCGTTCGTTACTTTGTTACTCATTGGGACCGTCCGGCTTCACCGGCCCAAAGCATGGGCGTTAATATCTGCTATTAGGCTCAAGCCTGCTGTTTAGCTTTTGAGTGACTGCACGGTGCCATTAACTGACGAACAGATCTCCGCTGTTGGAAATTTAACGCTCGTGTTAAGCCTTGCAGTTGCTAAGTAATGGCATACGCAAGACCGCCCCAATTGCGCCTAAAAAGGTAACAAGATGAAAATGTGCCCACCTATAAAAAACGAACACGAATATGAAGCGGCCTTAGAAGCAATTGAGCAATTGATTGAAGCTGAGCCTGGCACACCTGATGGTGAAAAGTTTGATGCCTTGGCAAAGATGATCGAAGAGTATGATGATATTCATCACAAGCTCAACGAGTAATCCAGTGCCTGGTTGTTATTTGAACCGACACAATGCCAAAAGCAGACATTCATGTTCTCTAACCTGATTATTAGATCTGTTATTTTAACCAGTTCAAATCTGGACGCCGCCAGTACCTATAAGTTATTGTAACCTTTGAAGAAGCGCTGTGATGTTCCGTACATTAAATTTACAAAGATAGGCCCCCCCGTGTTTAAATACTGGTCTACCCGCCGAAAAAGCGTTATGGATCAATCATAGAAAGGTTTTCCAATACTAATGAACGCTGAAAATGCCATAGAGAGCCATTACAGAAAGCTCTACGATCTTTTGAATAATGAATATGAAGAGCTTTATGAATCGATAAAGAATGATAAGTTAAGAATTTTATTCTCGACTCTACACTCTAGCGTCATTGGGCTTTTTGACTCGATGAATAATAGGCTTCCGACAGACGAAGACTCAGCTCATTTCTGGGCTGAACCTAGTAGAGATCTTATTAAATCCATAGAGACCATTGAAGCTTTGGAGAGATCTTTAAAGAACTCTGAGTATGCATTTTATGTTGAGGAGTACCATCGAGATAGGCTTACTTTTTGCAAGAGCTTTCTAAGCAGAAGTGGTGGGAGTGCAATCCCACCCTATACTGAAAAGTTAGAGCTTTATTACACTATCCCAATATTTTTTCCACAAAGCTCAATCAAAATTGAAAACAAAAATAATAGCGCTGATCTAAAGGCACTCGGTAGCGGATCTTATGCTAACGTCTATAAATACTTCGACAGCTTCTATCTTAAAAATTTTGCTTTAAAACGAGCAAAGAAAGATCTGAACGCAAAGGAGATTCAAAGGTTTAGGCGTGAATATGAACAAATGAGTACGCTAAGCTCCCCATACGTTCTCGAAGTTTATGGTTACAATGAAAAAAACAATGAGTATGTTATGGAGTTTATGGACAGCTCTTTGGACAAATACATGTCAAAAAATAATGACAAATTGTCGTTTCAAGATCGCGTTAAATTAGGGTTGCAAATACTCAAAGCTTTCTTGTACATACACTCCAAAAATATTTTACACAGAGATATTAGTCCTAAAAATATCTTACTTAAAGAATATGATGATGTGGTAGTAGTGAAAATAGCAGATTTCGGACTAGTGAAAATTGTCGAAAGCGAACTAACTTCGGCTAATACAGAGTTTAAAGGTTACTATAATGATCCAAGCCTAATTACGGAAGGTTTTGATAGCTATAGTATCTTGCATGAAACATACGCGTTGACTCGCATTTTGTATTACGTATTAACCGGAAAGAGTAAGACTGAAAAGCCACCGGAGAATGTGCGTGCTTTTGTTGAGAAAGGCCTTAACAGCAATAAGGCTGTTCGATTTAAGGATATTGATGAATTGCGTAAAGCTTTCCAAAGCATCGCGCCAATCTGATTTGGCCGTGGACCATAACAAAGCCAGCCAAAATCGTGCGCTTTGCGCACTGGACTCGCAACAAGTTGCTCGCCTTTGCTGGCAGCGTTAATGTCCGCTTGTCGCTCAAAGCGGTCATTTAAAGAGTTTAAGGCACATCCGGTTGCTTATGCAGCGAAGCACAGTCGGCCAGGTAACCATCCACTGAGATACGAAATTCCTGATCTAACTGTTCTGTGGTTTCAGCTTGGTAGGTAATCAAATCCCGAATGAGGAGCACTTTGCCAAAAAAGCCACCTTTCTCAGTATCGGGCTCAACGGAGCCTTGGTATCCCTGGTATTCGAAATGTCTGTTCACCACAAGTTGCTCCTTGCGTGGATATAAAGTTGGTCATTTTGTGTGTCGATAAGCTGTGAGCTACCCGATGCTTTAAAGTCCCTTACTCGGTACATAAATGACTATTTTATTGTTTAATGTATCCAGAATAGCACCTTCTAACGCCTCTGAAAATCTTGCTGCTGAAGAGGCCTTCCCATAGAGCCATGATGCTGTTTGATGGTCTTTCAGTCGGATAATTGAAAATCTTACCGCTGAATTTACGAAGGCTGGTTCTGTGCTTGCATTATGATTTTAGATCATTAATGTAAGCAACATAAGCTGGTGAGCGAGATGTGCCAGCTGAACATTTTAAACGCGGCGGGGTTTTGTCCTCAAACGAAACACCTCATTTACCCGCCGCACCTAATACCTCATGATTTGTCCTCGTTAGGTTGTCCTCGGAGAAGCCCTCAGTAGTAATACTGGGGGCTTTCTCCTTTCTTTTAAGCAGGGCAATTTTATTAAGCGAGTGGGTCAGTTTTACATTGTTGGTGATAGGGTTAAAGAGGAATTAGTGGGGCTAAATACCACTTCATTTAGCAATGGGTAAATCGCTCCAACGGGTTGTGTACGCTGGCGAGAGCTTTTCACGTTTCATTTGCCAGCGTTGCTGCATGCCTTGCCCTGCGAACCATAACTTACCTTTACCGCTGTGGTTGATGTGATCGAGCACCTTCATCAAAGCCTTACTACCCGGTTTTGCGGCTGCTTCATCAAATAAGCTGGGCTGGTAAATCCCGCTGGGATAAAAGTCAGTTAGCATCACCCCAGCTTTTGCATACCGGTAACCGTCTTTCCAGATGTGTCTTAGTAGTCTGGAGGCCAATTCAATAAAATCACGGCTATCCTGGCTTGGCAAAACCAGAGAAGCACTGCGTTGGTTGCTGTAATAAGGGTTTTTGGGATGAAATGGGCTTGTGCGGATAAATACCGACAGCAATTTTGCTTCCTGCTTTTCCAGCCGTAACTTTTCACAGGCACGGCACACATATTCGCAAATAGCTTGGTGCATCTCGTCATAATCGGTGATCCGCTCACCAAATGAGCGGGAACTGATGATTTGCTTTTTAGGCGCTGTGATGGTTTCTAAATCCAGGCAGGATGTGCCATTGAGCTCATGCACCGTGCGCTCTAACACCACTGAAAACTGTTTGCGGATGTATTTGGGGCAGGCATCTGCCAATTGCAGTGCCGTGGAAATACCCATAGCGTTTAATCGCTCAGTGATTTTGCGGCCGACACCCCATACTTCGTTTACCGGCAGCAAAGCCATCAGTTTTCGCTGACGTATCTTGTTCGTAAGATCGACCACTCCCTGTGTTGCTGGCCAGGTTTTGGCCGCATGATTCGCCAGTTTGGCCAATGTTTTGCTGGGGGCGATTCCAACACAGACGGTTAATCCGACCCAGTTCTGGATCTGTTGCTTCACACTAAGGCCATATGCTGTCAAATCGGTTAATTGCGTCATTCCTGAGAGATCTAAAAACGACTCATCAATCGAGTACACTTCAACACGAGGTGCCAGATGTTCCAGAGTCGTCATTACCCGTGCTGACATATCGGCATAGAGCGCGTAATTGGAAGAGAATACCAAGACCCTGTATTGCTCAATCAGCGGCTTTACCTGAAACACCGGCACACCCATTTTGATACCCAGTGCTTTTGCTTCTTTAGAACGTGCGACCACGCAGCCGTCGTTATTTGAAAGCACCACAACAGGCCGGTGTGTAATATCCGGCCGAAACAACTTCTCGCAACTGGCATAGAAGTTATTGCAATCGACCAAGGCAAACAAAGGTGATGTTGTCATCGACGCTTCATCTGACGAACTACATTGGTTACCACGCCAAAAATAGCTAAATCGGACGCATCAGAGATTCTTATTGGCCGGTAACGACGGTTCCTGGGTAGCAGCATCAGGGTAGGCTTAGTGCATAGCTCCTTCACGGTAAACTCACCATGCATGGATGCAACCACTACATCACCATGTTCAGCCTGCACAGAACGATCAACCACTAAGACATCGTTATGAAAGATCCCGGCTTCAATCATCGAGTCTCCCGATACCCGCACAAAGAATGTTGCTGCAGGGTGCTGAATGCACAGGTCATTCAGATCTAGAGTCTGCTCAACGTAATCCTGAGCTGGGGAAGGGAACCCAGCAGGCACCTTGTTTAGAAAAAGCGGGATGGCAAGCCGTATTCCCAGAGTGGCCTCAGCCAGATACATCGCAGACATAGCTACCTCAATACTGTTTATTTGTACAGTATAAATCATGTGGAGCTAATTTGTCAGCGGGAATAGCAAGAAACCTTAAGCTGCATGAGAATTACAGATAGGTTTGACTGTTTGCAACTGTTGCCAGTAGTGAATATGGTGCAGTGAATGACGAAGCTAGGAGCGATATAATCCAGCTAAGGCACACAATTTTCTATAAAATTAAGCTAATCACCTCTTAATATGGGAAAATTGCTGTAGAAATGTGTTTAAGTTGTAGGTTATCGGTACCTAAACTGCTCTGGTTGGAAGATTGGTGAAAAAAGTTGTCAAAACAAACCAGATCATCTCTATGGTACTGTATTGGAGATATTATTTAGAGGCGTCATTTTTTAAAGTAAATTATGCGGAATAAAACCTATAATTTTGAAGTTATGCCTAATATAAGTCATTTTTTTATTTTTATGTGGCAAGGAGTGTAGTTAGTGCGCAATTGGTATGTTTATCACAGTCAGAAAACAGTCAAGAACCCATACAGTTCACTGGCTGAATCAACCGTCTTCAGTAAAACAAGTCGTAGAGACTTATGTATTGGTGATACTTTTTGGGTTATTGAAGGCGACTTAAGTAATCCCGTGAACTTTACCTTAGTAGACTGCTTCACTTATACAACTAGTGATTACCCACCTTTTCCTGTGGAGTTCTCGGATTTTAAATATAAATTTTCGGGCTCTAGCTTACTTACTGGCAGTCCCATCGCACTAGATAAGTCAATGCCTTGGTTTGAAGAGTTGCATCAAAAGTTTATTTCTAAACAAAAGTTTTTTAATAATATTTCGTTAGAGCACAATGTCGTAGAAGGTCTGCGTGATATTGCTGGAGTTTCAATAAGCTAAATCAATTAACGCTTTAACTCGCTCCACCAGTTGGGGCGAGACACAGCCTGGTTGCGTCATTATCTCGCAAAACCTGTGTCCGCTATGGAGGGTTATCGATTCACAGAAACTAGTAACTAGGAATAACCGATAACAAGCACTCTCGATCCTTACTTTTTACTCCAAGCTTATCAAAGTACAGCGGCCACTCTGCAACGAGCTCATAAGTCTGCCTAATAATCCTTTGTGCACCTAGTTCCGACAGATTAAATCGAGCCGCCTGGGAAAGCAGGTTCTCAATAGAACCGTCGCGGCCAAAGTCACCAATACCCAGACCATGCTGGCGTGAGTTGTTGATTGGCAGTACATCGTAAGCTGGTGATAGCTGCCACTTTTTATCCGAGAAATCATACAGCAGTGCATGGTTACGGCTGTGATCGTCGGTATTGCCAATCAGTACATTGAATACCATTCTACGGTAGAGCTCATGCGCGTCTTCAGGTGCGTTTTGAGCTAATAAAAACTCAGCCAGAAAGCCGTAGCTGTACTTACCCGTTAAATGAGCCGGACTGACTGAGTCCATATTGAACAAGGCGTGAGCGCTGATAAAATGGTGTGTTGGTCGTTGCTGTTCATTTCTGTCGAATCGCTGTACCAAGAGCACATCCTCACCGTGGATGGTTTCAACCCGTGTATTGGCAACCTTGATACCCAGCTCTGCCTGCATACGCATACAGGCATGTTCTACCCGAACCTGATTAAATGCATCATCCGGGCGGTTAAATTTGGCAATATAAGTGAGGCCTTTGTCGGTGACCTGCGCTTTTGGCCTGGCACCGCCTAACCCAAAGCTGTTCGCGAATGCGTTTTTGGCTGCAATAGGCAGGGGCTTGCTCTGTAACAGGGCGTTCTTACCCTGAATGAGTTGTGGCAAATCACTCAGTGTGTTTTGAGCCCATACTGGCTGTGTTGGTGTGTCGGATGTAGTGAATAATAAACTGCCTACTCCGGTTCCTGAGCAAGCCAACAAAAATTGCAATGGGCTTGCAGATTCGTCATGGTGGAGGGCACTGTATACTTTTTTACCCCAGGCATCAGCTGCTGCATCGGTAAAAACACCGAATAATCCGCTTCTCAGTGCCGCAGTATGCGGTACGCTTGATAGCGGCAGATTGAGTGGATCCAGTGCAAATGCATTCGCTCGCGAGAGGTAGGTCGGATTGTAGCAAAACGCGCCATGACGGCGCTCTGCATCCAGAGTGATTTCGCCACACAATACCGGCTGCTCTTCCAGTCCATCAATGAAAACAGATGCTCGCTTTGAAGTCATGTGTTTGCCCGGCTATGTCTAACTTTTAATTGTGTGTAACCCTTGCCCATCATTTCCAGTCACCTACCGTTTTTTATCTAGTCTAATGATAATGAAAGGTTTTGCTATAGAAAGTTGCGCAGAGGCAGTTCATTTTGATGACCCAATGTGATTGCCGACATTGCTTTAAGTTACCGTCTGACATGGTGCGATCATCTGGCTATGAGTATGGATTTTCATCTCTGAGTAAAGCGCTTTACCGGCAACGATAAATGGATGATTTTTCATCAGTGAGGCTTGAAATGAAAGAGCGCTGCAAGTTGCTGCAGCGCTCTCTTTTAACCTTCCACGCGGTAAAGTTTTTTCCCGCTGCATATTACCATGCATGGCGATCACTCAATAACATCCAAGCCGATCACCCAATAACATCGATGCCGATCGCACAATAACATCCCAAGCCGATCATTTTTGCCTTTCCATGGTAAACACTGATCGG
>JAIUMY010000110.1 GCA_022565335.1 Opitutales bacterium | reverse complement strand
GACCCGCCCTCAAACAGCACGGCGACATCTTCCGCCGTAAGCGCCCGGCCGCGATAAATGGCGATCTCGTCCAGATCTCCCCGGAAGTTGCGGTCATCGCCGGTATCCAGCAAACCAATCACCACCGCACTGGAGCGGTCGGGCAGCGTATCAATGCCGGTCGAATAGATGTTGTCGAATTCTCCGTTCCAATACACCCGCACCCGCTCTGCGGACGGTTGGGAACCATCAAACACCACCGCCACATGGGTCCATTCATCGGCCGGAATCGTTCCGACTTGAAGGCGGGTCCCGCTGTTGGGAATATCGAAATTCAACCCGTTGTTATTATGCAGGAAGAAACTCCAGGCCTGTTCTGAATTCACATTCGCCCGCTTGGAGAGCACGCCCCGCACATTGCTATTGTCCGCGTCGGGCCGCATCCACCAGCTCCAGGACATTTGCGCCACGCCATCCAGACCGTCCGAATCCGCAATCACGGCATACTGCCCACTGCCGGTAAAGCGAAGCGCTCCGCCGAAGACCCCGTCCTCCGGCCGCCACTCCGGACTGCCGGAAAGCGTGGCGTCCCGGTCATTGCCGGACAGGTCGCCCGCCACGGAGCCGCTGCTTTCATCCAGCGGCAGATACAAGGCCAGATTTTCGGTCGGGATCGACACGAAGCCACTGGCGGCCGGGTTCCCCTGCGAAGTCCCCGGAGGATTCACCACCTCGACCGCGATTTCCAGCACCTCGCTGTGTGTGCCGTTCTCAGCGGTCAGCCGCAGGGTGTATTCTCCCTGCGCGCTGAACCAGGCGACCGTTTCCGCCGTATCCGTTGCTTCCCAACTCACACTTCCCTCCCCTCCGGTTTTCTCCCAGAGGAGGGTCAATAAACCGCTCTCAGCACCGGATTCCGTGACTTCCGTCTCCAGCACCAGCCCCACCCCTTCCGGAATGCGGACATTTTCCACCGTCGGACGGTTCAAGACGATCGTCACCTCACCGGGCTCAATCGTCAATGTGCCGGGCACAAAGCTGATCGTGTAGTTCGGCCCTGCAGACAGCGTCCCCGGCTGAATGGCATATTCACCAAGTGCTTCCCCGGATTCCCGGGTCAATTCCCCGCTCAGCACGTCGCCGTCAAGCAGTTCACCTTCGGTCAGTGTCCAGGTCAGCTCCGGATCCTCCTCTCCGAAAGCCTTGCGTTGGTCATCCGCCACCACCACCAGCACCGCCGGATCCACGGTCACGTTGACCGGTTCGCTGACGGGTTGATAGGTGGCGGTATCCTCCGGCAGGAAAACCACCGCTTGCGGAGCCGTTCCGGCATCGGGCCGCAGCCCGGGTTCGGCAAAGGCAAACGAACCATCCACACCGGCTTCTCCACCGCTGAGCGTGGCGTCCGACAAGGTTTGCCCGTAGGTCAAACCGGAGGCGGTGGGCCAGTCATTGATTACCGGTTCCTCCCGGGTGTCTTCCCCGGTACTCACCCCGATTCGGTTGGAGGGTTCTCCCACGCCGCCGGAATTAAAGGCGCGCACTTCGTAGTAATAGATCGTTTCCGGGGTCAGCCCGGTATCCGTGAAACTGAAGGTCTCCGCGAAGACCATGACAATTTCGTTCATCCCCCCCACGGCGTCTTCGGAGCGGTAAACCCGGAAGCCATCCAACTCGCCTTCTCCACTGTGGGTCCAGGTCAGAGAAATTGTGGTGTCGGTTTGTTCGGGACTGGTCAGATTTTCCGGAGCGACAGGCGGAGGTACATTGATCTGCGATTCCACTTCGCCAAAGCTGAGGAAGGTGTCGGTTTCGGCGATATTTTGATAGGTCGCGGCAATCCAGTCTCCCGAACGCGCGGTGGAACCCACCCGAATTTCGTCGATGCGGCCATCCAGAGAACGGTTTTGGGTGGCGTTTTGCCCAAACCAGCCCGCCCCCAGCACCAGGGGGAGATTATCCTCTTCCTCGTATTGGATCTCATGGTCAAAAGAACTTTCCTGCGCCAGAACGCCGTTAAAATAGGTTCGGATCGTCCCGTCCTCCCAGGAGGTGGCCACATGGAACCACTCCCCTTCCGGCACCCCGCCGGGATAATCCACTTCCTGCATTTCCCGGCCATCCCCGCTGGAAGCGCCCGCCTCGACGCCGATGGCAATGCGGGCTTGTTCATTGTCAAAGCCGAGACGATACCCTCTCCCGCCCCAATAGGTGTCCTCCTGCGAAAGCAGTTCGCGCTTGCGGATATCGGCTCCCGGATGGATCCACATCCAACCTTCCAGATGGAAGGCATCCGTGAACTGGTGCTCAGGATATAAATGTTCTCCGGCCCGCAAGGCGGTGCCGCCATCGGACCCGTCCATCAAACTGGCGTAGCCCACAATGCCCTCGACCTGCTGCACCGGGCCGTGCACCTGGGCGTGGCGCCCGCTGGGCCCGGCATCCAGCCGACTGCCACTTTCCTCGCCCAAATGCCAGACACTGGCAAAGGTGCCGGCCCAGACGCTGCCATCGGTGACATACCCGGGCTGGGTGGTTTGATCCGGATCGTTCCATTTCATCCGCACGGTTGTTTCAGAACCACTGACTTCCGGCACCCGCACCCACACAATGGATTCACCCTGCGGGTTCCAGATCTCCACCTCATAGGGCAGTTCGGTTTCTCCGTCCGCCGTGAAAAACCGCAGGTCATGGCCTTCCGGAGACTCGAAATCCTCGTAGGAGAACCCGGGAATTTCCGTGCTCAAACGGACCAACAGCGGGAATTCGGCCAGCGTCTCACTCCCGCTGTATCCACTCAGCGTAATGTCCATTTGCAGCGGCCCGGTCGGGGCGGAGGGCGTGGAAACCAGGACCTCCCCGCTGGGCAGACTTTCCCCGCTGGGATTCCAGGCCCGCACGCGATAGAGATAGGAGGCCAGGGGTTCGGCTTCCACATCGTCAAAGGAAGTCTCCTCCGCGGCCGTTTCCCCGGCCAAAACCCAGGGTCCCTCTGAAGAGGTGCTGCGCTCAATCCGGAAACCGTGGTGCAGGCTGTCCGCCGCGTCCCATTCCAGAAACACCGAACGCGGGGAGGTCGCCTCTCCCTGCAAAGACAGCGGGGCCGCGGGCACGGGCACAAAGGAAAGGGTTACCGGATCGGAGGTCACCGTGCCCTGACTGTTCGAAATTTCCAGGGTGTAGGTTCCGGCATCGGAAGCCACCGTGGGGGAAAGACTTAAGCGGGGGCTCGTGGCGCCGGGCACGGGACTGCCGTCCAGTAACCACTGATAGTCCGGTTCCGGGAAACCCTCCGCCTGCACGAAAAAGCTGGCGTCCTCCCCCAGATAGATCAACAGGGATTCGGCCTGCAGGAGAATCTCCGGCACCGCGGGATCAGGGTTCACGGTGAGCTGGAAGGAGGTGCTCACTTCCTCCACCCCGTTGGAAACACTAAGATAGATCACCGTTTCCCCGGACTGTCCGGAGGCCGGCGCAAGATTCAGGGTTCGCGTTTCTCCGACGCCGCCGAAGCTGATCCCGCTATCCGGCAGGAGGATACTGTTGGAACTGCTTGCCGTGATGACCAAATCGTCCAGGGGTACGTGGGTATCCCAAACCGTAAAGGAAATCCCGGTCAGGGGCGTCTCAAAGTCGGTCTCCTGGTCGGCAATCGCCGAAACACTCAGATCCCCGGCCAGCGGTTCGGAAACAACCACCTCGGCGGGATCACTGCGCACCATGCCGTCACTGTTGCTGACTTCCACATGATAGGTCCCGGCATCGGCAGAATCGACACTGATGACATTCAGTTCCGATCCGGTCGCATCGGGGATCGGATCATTGTTCCGGAACCATTGATAACTCAAGCCGCTGCCCTGGGCGGACACCGTGAGAGCCACGTCATTGCCCCGTGTCACGCTTTGACCCAGGGGATGCCCCAGAATACGGGGCGCATCCGCCCTTAACAGATGGATCAAAACGGTTCCGGTATCACTCTCGCCCCGGGAATCCTCAAAGGTATAACTGATTTCCGCCGTCCCGGTGTGGACATTGTTGCCACGGCTGAAGGTGAGCATGCCTGAATTACGGTTCTGCAGGGATCCGCCAATCACCGCCGGCATGGTGTGCAAGTGCAAACTGCCCAAACTGCCGGTGAGTAAATCCGCGGAGACAAGATAATGGGCATTGGCGGTGACCGATCCGCTTTCCGAGGTGCCAGTCCGGGGACTGATGTGTGACAACTGCGCGTGCCCGGAGGCAAAGTCATTGCCGAGGGGGAAAAAATCCAACGGAGGGTCCCCCCGATAATGATACAACTCCAGCAAATTGGCCTGCGCCGGGCGGTCCACCACCTGCACGTACACCGTTGAAGTGTTGGTCAGTCCGTCGTTGTTGCCTTCATAAGAATTGCCGCGCGCCCGCATGATCACCTCATACACGCCGGTCGGGGTTCCCGGCACCGCCTGCACCGCATAGAGATCCCGTCCGTCCCGCTGGGAGAACACCCGGATTTCCGGGGATGAACTCTGAATTCCCTTGTTATCAATCAGCCAAAGATCGTTGGCAAAAGGATTGAAGGCCTTCGATTCGCCGACATTCACTTCGATGTAGTCGTCCAACAACGCGGGCAGGTATTTGACCGGCACGGGGTGGGACGTGATCCCGATGTTATCAAAACGGAACCGGGTCGGACCGTCTTCGGAGGGATTGGATAATCCTCCCACGGCAAAGCGCCCCACCCCGGTGAAATTGCTGAGCCCGTGATCGATCAGCCCCAGCGTGGAGCCGGCGGCACCGTCACGGAAGCTTTCCGAGACCACCGTCATCGCCACTCCGTCCGTCGAAACCGTCAGGCTCGCCCGGTGCTCATCCACAAATCCGGCCCGGGTGCCCTGGCTGTTCTCAAAAATCTGGGTGACCGACTCGTAGTCCCCGACTTCCCGGAAAAAGGTCTCCAGACTCTCGGCGGCATACAACCGGTAGCTTCGTTGGCGATTGTTGGTGCGGCTGCGTTCCACCCCCAGCCAAATCACCCCGCCCCCATCGTCCAGCCAGGCGATCACGCGCCGGTGCTGTCGGCCGCCCTCGGTGCGCAAATCCGCCGCCAGGGTCAAATCCCCGGTCACCGCCAGATCGTAAAGTTGGGGGCGGACCAGCAGCCCCAAGCGATTCTCCGTAAGGCTGCCGGATTCCAGCACCGCCTGCCCGTTTTCCACCGTAAAGCTGAAGCGCCCGGTTTCCGCATCATCCGGTTCCACCGAGGAGGGATCATTGCTCCAGGTTTCCCAGGCGGTCAAATGCCCGGCGGAAAATTCCTCCCAGAACGCCCACGCATCCTCGAAAGCCGGCAAGGTTTCGGAATACCCCCAGGCCCCCGGGCCGCCGCCGTTATCGGCCGCCCGAATCCGGTACCGAACCGCCGACGATCCATGAATCCGTAAATCAATCCAATGTGGCACCGCGCCGTCCACTACCGCCACCGGCATAAAGGGAGCCCCGTTCACCGCCCGCTCGATCTCCCAGTCCCCGGCCCGGTTACCCATCGGATCCCAGCGCAAAATAACCCGCTCATTGTCGTGATGCGTCGCGGCAGGTCCGCGGGTTGCGGTCACCACCGGCGCATCCGCTCCCGGATTTTCCACCACCACGGCCACATCACCTTTATGCAGCCAGCCATTGCCGTTGTTTCCCACATTCCCCCGGAGGGTGTAGGTAAAAAACGCCACCCCGGCAAAACCCGGCGCGGGGGTGAAAACGACCCGGTCTTCGCTGTGCGTTGCCGTGCCGGCCTGCGGTGGGAAAACCGCTCCGGTCTCCACAATCGTCAGTTGGGTGTTTTCCGCTCCGGCCATCACCTGTGTAAGATCATTGCTCAGAACATCCAACTCCAGAGGCTGCCCCGCCTGTGTCACCCCTTTGTTGTCATTGGCAAAAGGCATTTCCGCCGGATTCCGCAAGAGGGCGTTTCCGTAAGACCGCGGTCCGTCGGTCGTTGACGCACTCATATAATCCCAAATCCGTTTGGCCCCCGTCACGGTCGAATTTCCGCTGGAGCTTGTCTTCATGCGGAAAAAGTCCCGCGCGGTGTTGCCCGAGCTGCCATTCATAATGCCGCCACTGGTGTGGTTCGTGCCGAGGTTGTGGCCGATTTCGTGGCCAATCAAGGTGAAGCCGGGACGGTTGTTGATGTTGATACCATCGACCCGACCGGCGGCCCTAAGGTAGGCCCAACCATTGGCCCCGGACACAGATCCCACTTTAGAGGCGACGGACCACTGGTACTCATCGATGTGCCTATTGTTCTGCATCCATCCACGGAACACCCACAAGTCACTCCCCGGATCGCCGATAAAATCCGCTCCGCTCACCAGGAGGATCAGCTCCTGCAGCAAATAGTTCATGCCCAGTTGGTTTTCAAACATCGCATTCAGCGACGCCGCCAGGGTGAGATATTCAGCGGTTTTGGCCGCAATGTTCGCTTCGGTGTTGCTGCCGGCTCCCTGATTCACCATCACCCCCAACACCGTGCGCAGCGAAGCCGCATATTGCGGCCCGTAGGGAATCCGGCGCTCCGTTCGGGTCACTTCGCCGGTGAGCGGATTCTCACCATCACTGGCCGCCCAGTCGGGTTCAATCCCAATCTCCCCCCAGCTTTCCTCTTGGTAGGGAACCATCACCGGATCACCCACTGTGGCAAACGCCCCGTCCCCAACATAGGAACACCGCCAAGCTCCAGCCTGGATCGCTTCCCGCTCCATTTCCCAGGACCCGGCCTCAGTCTGCCTCAGGTACAAAATATCCCCGTCACGAAACACCATCGCCGCCATGCGGTTGCCCACCACGCTCAAAAACGCCTCATCGCCACCCTCCAGGCGGCGCTCCAGCGGCATCCCCCGGTACACCCGTGCCACCGGTTGCCGCGCATCATCCGCACTCGCCGAGACCACAAACTCCTCCACCATCGCCGGAGTGGGGCGAAACGCCCACCGCGTGGTGCTCCCCTCCCCCAGGGAAACGGTCACCGCTTGCCCCCTTTCGATGGCCTCCACCAGGAAACGCGTCTCCTCCGGAAAATCCTCCAACTCACCAAAGCCGGTTCGCATCCGTTCCCGCTCCACCAAGGGAAGTTCCAACGGCTCCCCATCCTCCCCGTAGGACCGATCAGACTCCTCCTCCGCAGGCCCCTGCGGGGCCGCCACCTCGGGCGCCGGACGAGAATCCTCCCCGGAGGGGAGACTTAACCAATAAACGAGAAATAAACCACTCAAAAAAGCACCAACAAGCAGCGCGGGGTAGAATTTGGACTTTCGCATAAAATTAGGGTATTAAAGAGGCAAGAAAAACAAACCTCTTTATAAGGTCAAACAGAATTTGCAATAAATCATACTCTTTATAATACTTTTCACAACAAAGCTATTCCCATCTTTAACCGTGTATTTGAAGACGATAAGCCCGGGCAATACTTTGACCTGCCACCAAAACCAGAAAGACTGTCACAACCTCCCCCTTCTCCCCAACCTTACTTGATTTCCCCCTCTTCGCTGCTTTGCGTGAAAATCCGGCTGTTTCCCAAAAAAGTCGCACAACCTGAAAGCCTGCGTTCCGTGATCCGGCCATCGCTGGATTGTCGTCCGGCAGCAGAATGCAGCCACTCCTTGGGCGACTCCTGGCGTCTCCCCGATAACGGAAACCACCGATATTTCCCGCCAACGTCCGTAGCTATCACCGTAGTTCCCGTTTGCCATAGGCGGCACGGGACACGCGGAAAAGCTGATTTCGTGTCCTCCTCCGTCCGTGTCCTGCGAAGCCGAAGGCGAAGAAGGACAGGAAAGCAACCCGGCCACAGGAAAAGTTTCCACCAGAAGTAGAACAGGCTTCCAGCCTGTTTTCCCCGACAGCCAAACACCGCCAGGATGGGCGTTCTACCTCAGTCAGAGGTCAGTGCGGCCGCCAGCGGAG
>JAIUMY010000109.1 GCA_022565335.1 Opitutales bacterium | reverse complement strand
GCGTTTTTTGTTTGTAATTCATTGATTTTCAGTGGCTTGATTTGGGTTTCATCCGTTCCAGTCTCATATTTGCATATTCCAGCTCCGCTGGTGGCAGCGACTAATGTGAGACTAGGGTGTTTCCGAGGCCTTAGGAGCATTGCGCTCAGGGGCGCAAGGCCCCCGTTCGCTTTTTGCCCCAAGCGGGGACCTCGTGTCCCTGCGCGGAGGGCTGCCAGCCAGGGACGTAAAGCACGCCCCACCACACCGCGCGGCCGCTTTCCCTGTCGCGCCGTAGCTTTAGCGAAGGCGGAAGCGGCTGCGCGGAACACTCCAACCCGGCCTGTCTCATAACTTCATATTCCAGCTCCGCTGGGGGAAAGATCAGCTTTGGAGTTTTGTAAATCGGGGAATACGATTCCCTGATTTACATTGACATTCGCGACCTTCTGTTCAAAGTTGGAGGTATGATCCCCCGGCACATATCTTCCTATTTGGTTCGTCTGGCCACTCGGTTTCCCGTTTTGACGCTGACTGGACCACGTCAATCGGGAAAAACCACTTTGTTGCGTCATCTATTCAAGGATCATAGGTATGTAAATCTGGAAAATCTGGATATTCGAGCTGAGGCCGAAGAGGATCCGCGAGGATTTCTGCGACGCCATGCGGAGGGAGTGGTTCTGGACGAAGTGCAACGGGTCCCCGCTCTATTCTCCTATGTGCAAAGTATGGTGGACGAAAGTGGCGAAATGGGCCGATATATTCTGAGCGGTTCGCTAAATTTCCTGCTCATGTCATCGGTTTCCCAATCTCTCGCCGGACGGGCGGCGGTTCTTCATCTTTTACCTTTTTCCATCGGGGAATTGCCTCCGGAATCTTCGGTTTCTCTGGATCAGAGACTTCTTTTGGGCGGTTATCCTCCCCTCTATGATCGCCAGTTGAAGGCGGGCGAATTTTATCCTTCTTATTTGGAAACGTATGTGGAACGCGACGTTAGAGGATTGCGTAATATTGGTAATTTATCCCTATTTCGGAAATTTCTTATGCTTTGTGCGGGGCGGAGCGGACAGTTGCTTAACCTGACGGCTCTGGGAAATGAAGTCGGGGTGGACCACAAAACGATTGAAAGCTGGATATCGGTATTAGAAGCAGGGTTTTTGGTCTATCGGTTGCCCCCGTATCACCGAAGTTGGAATAAGCGGGTGGTGAAGCAACCCAAACTTATTTTTCTGGATACCGGTGTATTGTGTGCAATACTTGGGATCCGGGGAGAAAGCGACTTACGCACACATCCCTTGCGCGGAGCGGTTTTTGAAAGTTGGGTCGTTTCCGAGGCATTGAAATATCAAATGAACCGAGGCTTGCGGCCCACGCTGTTTTTCTGGCGTGACCACAGTGGGCATGAAATCGATCTTTTGATGGAGGAAGCGGGGCGGGCCCGGGCAATTGAAATCAAATCAGGGGAAACGGTCGTTTCTTCCTGGTTGGAGGGGTTGAAATGGTTGCAAAAAGTGGCAGGGGACCAGCTTGGTGCTGCGGCGGTGGTTCATGGAGGTGAACGCTCCACGAAACGAAAAGACCTGGAGGTGATTTCATGGCGTAAGGCTCAGAGCGCTTTCGCCTAAATTCATCCAAGTGGTTTAAGACGGTCTGGGTCCGTTGTCCCTCAGGCGACTTCGTCAATCCCTTTGGCGAGAGCGAAGTCTTTTTCGGTCAATTGGTTACCGGCATCGTGAGTGGTGATTTCGAGCGTCACCTTGTTCCAGACATTGGACAACTCGGGGTGGTGATCGTGTTTTTCACAGACGAATCCCAACCGGACAATAAAGGAAACGGCGTCGGCGAAATCCTTCTTTTCGTAAGTTTTTACCAGCTTTTGGTCTTTCACTGACCAGCCGGTCAGTTCGGACAGGGATTTTTCGATTTCTTCGGGGGATAAGTTTTTGCTCATAGGCACAACCCTCTAAAATTCCCGGGATCTGTCAAATGCGAGAGGGACTTTTATGGTCTTTACTTTTTCTGGTAGAGGGACCGGTGCCAGGGGAAGGTCGCTTTGCCCGCGCGGGCGTCATGGACTTGAACAATGGTGTACACAAACCCCAAGCCGGGGCCCCACATGGTGAAATAAAACCCCCCGTCGCGGGCTCCGTTGACGATCATCTGACTGATCGTCAGGTCCATTCCCAAAAGGGTGCCCACCAGAGGAAACAGAATGGCTCCGGCCAAGGCCCCGAAAGCAATAAACCCGGCGGTATAAACGATGAAGTGGAAGATCCATTTGATTCCCGCAAGGGAATAGCTCAGGATGATTATGGGAAGAGATTGGTTCACTTTAGCTTGGGTTAGATCTTTCGCGAGAAGCCAATAAAGTGGAGATCCAACCCGGGATTGGGACGGCGAAGACCGGCGTTGGAGGTATGCTGGATACGGTAATGCAGGGAATTTCTTTCACTCATCTTCAAATCGATCTGAAAAGCTGAAGTGAAATGAAAAATTCCTCCGATCTTTCGTCCGGCCAGGGATTCCTGGCTCATCAGGGTAGGGCTGACATCGAGGCGCAAAACCAAAGGCAGGGTAAAGGGGTCCTCCCAATTCACGCCCGGACCGAGACGGGCCATGGTAGACCAATCTCCTTCGGCCCGGAGAACTCCTACCGCCGCCACGGCATTCAGGGAGAGCTCACCATAGAGCGGGTCGAAGGATTTTTCATAAAAGGGTTCGGATAGCAAATAGGCTTCGGCACTGCGAACCCGAATGGGTTCCCCGACCTCGGAGCCGAAACGGAAGCCCAGGTGATCCAGAGAAAAAGCATGGACCGGGGAGGCTGACAAAAGAACAGCCCCACAGAGTAGGAGGAGGTTTGATCGTAGCTTCATTTATAGGGTGATTGAAATTCGGTAACAACACGACCGGGATCGACCGCTTGCAGAACTTCGGAAACGGCGACCAATCCTTGGGCACCACGACGAAGCAATTCCCGGCGGTTGTCCAATTTGACTCCGCCGATGCCGTAAAAGGGGAGGGGCGGGTTTTCCGCAACCACTTGCTCCAACAAATCCAAACCAACCGCCGAGGCTTCGGGTTTGGTGGGGGTCTGAAAAACGGGCCCAACGGCAAAATAATCCAGGACTTCCTTTTTACCCATGGCCCCACGGGCCTGCTCCAGCGAATGGGTGGAGAGACCGAGGATGCGATCTTTGCCCAAAATCTCCCGTGCCTCTTCCACCGGAAGGTCATCCTGCCCGACGTGGAGTCCAATCTCCGGGAATTCCTGACAAACCTCCCAGTCATCGTTGATCAACAATCGCCAGGGAGCGGAAAACTCCTCTTTTTCTCCCGTGAAGAGAGGCAGGACCGATTCCACCAACTTTTTCCGGGCGGGTGTGTCCAGGTCCTTGGCCCGAATCTGGAGTAAATCCGGTTTTCCACGAAGAACCATACTTACCATGGCCGGAAAATTCTCCGGACGAACGTAAAGGGTGTCGACAATGGCATAAAACGAAACCGGCCGACTCGGCTGAAAATAGGGATGGTTCATCAAACGTTAGTTTTCCTTGGGTGTAAAATCCAACAACAGGGTGTTGGGATTGAGATTTTCGACTTTATGCAGACGAAGGTGGGATTCGCAAGCCTCACGACAAAAGGGCGTGCCTTCCCCCAGAACAAGCGGTTCCAGGGTAATCAGGGCACGATCCACCAACTGATGGCGGAAAAACACGCTGTAGACGTGTCCTCCGCCCAAAATAGCGACTTTGCGACAACCTAGGGTGCCCAACCATTCTAAAATTGGACCCGGCTCGTCCCCGAGAAATTTCAAGGTTTTTCCCTCCGGATACCTTTTGCGGTAGGCTTCGGCTTTTCTGGTGACCACGACACGAGGCTTCCCAGGCATCAATTCATGGAGCATCCAGGACGGATCCTCCTCGAAGGAGCCGGACCCAAACACACAGCCGTCACAGCTTTCGACGGAAGCAAAGAAATGCTTTTTGTCCTCGGGCGAGGAAAAGGATTGCCGATCTCCGGTGGAGATCTTTCCGTCCAGGGAGACGGCGGCTAAGAGAAGGGTTTGGATAGAATTTTTTGAAGAAAGGGTCATCGCATTGGTTTGGGTTCGGCGGTGTTCTGGCGAAGCATTGTCTCGGCCCGGTCAAGAAGATCATGGTACTGTTGGGGATTCAGGGCGAAGGACTCCGCCGCCACCGGGGGAGTTTCCCGCTTTGCCGGTAGGCCCACGGCAACCGGAATATAGTGGTTCTCCCGACCGTTGGGGGTTTGGCGCGTCAGCAGCCAAAGATCGTCCCGTGGGGCACGCGAGAGGTGAAAAGATGGATTTACGGACATAAAGCAAAACTAATCATTCTGAAGGAAGTAGCAAATCTCCGGATTTATCCGAAACCATTTTCCGGGCTTTGGCTGGAATGATCAGCAGGTCAATCGGCAATTGCCAAATGAGTTGGGAATGGGTAGAATGGAGCTTTTCGAAACCACGTAATTGCACCAATGTTTCAAGTCACATTCAGCGAGCAGAGTCTCAATGAGCTCAGAAAGCTCGATATGCACGAACAGATGGCTCTTATCGAGCCCATCAGCAATCTTACCCCCGCGCAGCTGGCCAACCCGAGGGAGCCGCTGGGGCGCTTCAACCGGGAAGGGAAGATTTACTACCGTCTCCGTGCCAACGACTTTCGGGTTTACTTTGTGGTTGAGGGAGAGACCATAATCAGCCATTACATTTTGCATAAAAATTCCGTGACGGACTTTCTTTTCCGGGCCAAATTGCCGGTTTCCAAGGAGCAGTTGGTCGAAAATCACCAATCGTTCTGGGAATACCTTGAAAATCTGAACAAGTCGGAATGACCGGAAGATTTGTAAATTTATGAGCGATTCATCAAATAATAACCGGGATATTTTCGAAAGCACCCGGGCCAGCAGGATCTATTTTCTGCCTAATTTGATGACCGCGGGTAATTTGTTCTGCGGGTATTTCTCGGTCATTAAGTCTATTCACGCCTATCACGCCCAAATTTCGGGGGACCCGGCCATACAGGCGCAGGCCTCCACTTTATATGCCCATGCGGTTTGGTTCATCCTGGCCGCCCTGCTATTTGATTCCCTGGACGGACGACTGGCCCGGATGGGGGGACGCGAATCGCTGTTTGGCAAGGAGTTCGACTCAATTGCCGATATCATTTCCTTCGGGATCGCCCCCGCTTTGTTGGTAAATTACCTCATTTTTGCCCCTTTGGAAGAATACAATTATCCGATTTTAAGTGGTCTGGGATGGTTCTTCAGTTTTATCTATCTCCTCTGTGCCGGGGTGCGTTTGGCGAGGTTCAATGTCATCACCCATCCGGCGGTTTATTCCTTATCGAGCAAATATGAAACCAAGGATTTTATCGGCCTGCCCACTCCGGCAGCCGCTGGCTTAATCGCCAGTCTGGTTTTCTTCCTCAACGAATATGAGCTCCGGCACTGGTCCCTGGCGCTTCCCCCGCTGATGCTCCTAACGGCCTGGCTAATGATCAGCTCGGTCCGCTTTCCAAGCTTCAAGGACTTGAACTGGCGGACCCGTATTCGCCCACACCACTTCATTCTTGTCTTTGTCGGGGCCGTTTTGATCTACCAATTTCGCCATGTGGGCTTTCTGGTTCTTTTTCTCGGGTATATTTTTTACGGCACGCTCCGACATCTCAGGGTCCAAAACAGAAGACTGGAAAAAATTCGCCAATGGCGTGAACGAAGAAAAAAAGCGGCCAATAAGTCACCCAATAACGGTGAATAACCAGGCGAGTTATGCCCACCGGGGAAGTTGTTGGTTGGCGCTTCCGATTCATCGCCATTCTTCTGCCCTTAAATAAGGTGTGTTTCTTACTCTTAAAGAACGAGATCCGGAGTTGTTGCAGTTATTCACCCCGCTTAAGAATAAGACTGGTTATTTACTTAAATATACTCTTTCTTATGGGAATGAATAAAGGTTGTCACCGGATAGGAAATCTTCCTAAACTCCTCCCCAATGAAAATAACGATAAATCGCGATAATTTCTCCAGTGGCCTGCAGCAGGTTCTAAACTTGGTTCCCACCAAGCCCCAAATGCCGATTCTCGGGAACGTACTCATCGTCACGGAAGAAGACGGCATAGCCTTGACCACGACCAATCTTGATTTGGGCATTCGTTGCCGGATCAAAGCCGAAGTTTCGGAGCCCGGGCAAATCACTCTACCGGTCCGCCGTCTGGCCAACATTGTGCGGGAGCTTCCGCACAGTGAAGTGTCCTTCGAAACGGATGATGATCATCAGGCCAAGCTCCGTTCGGGAGGCTCCAGTTTCAAGGTTATGGGGATTGGCGAGGAAGAATTTCCGGCCCTTTCCACCCTGGAGAGTGAGCAGACCGTTGTGCTGCCGCAGTTGGACCTGGCCGATATGCTGCGCTCGGTATCCTATGCCCAGTCAGCGGATGAATCGCGTTTTATTCTCAATGGAGTTTATTTCAAATTGGCGGATCAGAAGCTCACCGTGGTGGCCACCGACGGACGTCGTTTGGCGGTACACAGCAAGGAAATCGAGCAAGGCGGGGAAAAAGAGGGCAGTTTCATCCTTCCTGCCAAAACAGTCGCTGAGCTGCTTCGTCAGCTGAATCGGGACGACAACATAACGATTACCTTTACCGAGCGACAAGCCGCTTTTGAAATTGGCGTAGGGAAGGAAAGCGGCGGATTGTTGGGGAATGTTTACATGGTTTCCAAAATCGTCGAGGGAAGTTATCCGAATTATCAACAAGTTATTCCCAAGGAGACGCACCAGCGAATCAAGCTCGAGCGGGAACTTCTTTTACAATGTATTCATCGGGCGGCCTTGGTGACTTCCGAGAAATCCAATACGGTAAAAATGGAAATCTCGCCAAACCATCTGGAAATCAGCGCCCGCAGTGCCGAATTCGGAGAAGCGCACGAATCCATTGCCATTCAATATGACGGCCCGAAAATTGCCGCGGCATTCAATCCGGTTTTCCTGATGGATCCGTTGAAAGCGCTGCCGCAGGATGATGTGTTTTTCGAAATTAAAGACGATCTGAGCCCCGGGGTGTTCAAGACTTTGGACGACTTTCTCTGTGTGGTCATGCCGCTGCGATTGAACTAAAATTTCCTTGGAGGGTCTGAAGTCTTATGGACGAATTCTCTCCTCTGTTCAGCATCGTTTTACTCTTTATCGGGTTATCGATCCTTCTGCATTCGGTAACCGGACGCACGGGATCGCCTGTTTTGGCTATTTTAAGCCGTTGGTTGCGATGGGTTTCCATGTCCCTGGCACTGGCTTATTTAATGGTGAGTTTCGGTTGGTCGGACCGACCCTTTTGGTTGTTGAGTATCACCGTATTTCTCGGCTGGTTTGTTTTTGAGACGGGATTGAGTTGGCTTTCGATCAGCGCCTTGTCGCGGAGCGATATGCCTTTGTTCCCCCGCTTTCGGGAAAACACTTCGGGGCAGGAGTGGCCGATGCAAAAGAGCCTGTTTCGTTTGCGGGATTGGTTGCGGGAAAATGGTTTCAAAAAGAAAGTGGCCCTGGAAGCGAAAATGCCGGGTGGGGCCGACTTGAAATGCAGTGTGTTTGAGAGTGTGGACGCTACCATCCGGGCCTACATTCATTTTTTTCCGTTGCGCAGTGGTGGTACCGCATCGACGTTTAGTCTGGCCACCAAGACCGAGGATGGAACAACGGTGATCACCGACAATTCGTTCATTCCCTTTGGAGGCTTTTATCCCGATAGTTATTACGTCGTGCGTAAACCCCTGGTTCGCAGTTTTCCCAAATTGGTGCGTTTGCATGAAAAACGAATAGCCAGGTTTGCCGACGAAGTGATCGCGATGTGGGAGAGTGATCCGGTGGACGACTTGAATACCCAGCAACGGGAAATTGAACGAATCAATACCGATTTGGGCTTTCTTCTTCCTCCGGACCAACAGGAAGAGTATGGCCGCATAAGCCGGGAGGGACGCTATCGCATTTGGAAAGAGATCTGGCTGATGAATTATCTCGGTTGGTCCCGGCGGTATTGATTTTTAATAAAGGTTGTTCGGTTGGTGGGTTCTCCACCGCTGTGGGAAGGGACCTTTCGGGCGAGGTCGCAACTGCGGCTAAAGCGCGCAGCTACGTTGTGAGCGGTTTCTGGGTAGCGCGAGGCTTCAGCCCGCGTTTGGGTTCGACGGGGCAAAGGGGTTTCGGTTGGTGGGTTCTCCACCGCTG
>JAIUMY010000108.1 GCA_022565335.1 Opitutales bacterium | reverse complement strand
GGCGGGAACGGGAACACCCAACCGCTTCGCGGTCCCCCCCCTCCTAAGCTAGGAGGGGAGTCATGATGCAGTGGCGGACGGGTTTGCTCCCAGCACCAACGGTGCGCGATGCCAAAGCCCGGGGCAGCGCCCCGGGAATGGGGGTTCCTCCCATCGGCGAGCCCTGTAAGGGCGACATCGTGGGACGGATTATTCGAGGCGGGTATGACCTTGCGGTTTGAGGAACGTCTGCAACGTCGGGGAAAATCATCGGATGTTCGCAAGTTTGCGGCCGAATCGATCGGGCGATAAATCAGACCGACTACGGTGCTTTGCGGACCTTTCCCGGAATCGTATGCAGCGGTAGGGTTAGGGCCGGTACCCCGAGTCCGGGTTGGACTTTGATTTGCAGGTCTGGAATTTCGGAGGAAGAAGGAAGGCGTCCCAATTTTATTTTTTCTGGGCTATCGCCGTCGCCCTGAAACGGGTTGGCCAGATTGGCCTCGCCGATCTGCTGCTCGTTGCTCTGGCGTAAGGCATTCTCGCCGAAAAGGCCTTCTTCCCGCAGGGAAGGCAGGGCTTCTGAAGGAGCAATAATTTTCCAACCATAGACTTTCCCTCCGGCGGGCACTTGTAGGAAAATTTCCCCTTCTTCCCCGAGAAGGGCTTGCCAATCCTCCAGGGCGATTGGTGCTTTGTCGGTTTGGCGGGGGAGGCGGGCAGCGAGGAAAAAGGCATCGGACAGACCGACTATGCCGTCGCCCGTTAAATCCCCGTGATAATGGAGGGCGGGTCTCTTTTCTTGGTGTGCCACCATGGTTTCCCAATCTTCCAAATCAACCGTTCCGTCGAGATTTACGTCGGCCCGGGAAAGGATTTGCGCGGTGACGTCGGCAACTCCGAGCAGAGGGTCCTCAAGGGGATTGGCCGGATCGGGGTGGACCCACTTCCGGCCCTCGCCCGGTGTTTGACTGCGAAGGATCAGACGAACCTCCTCGATTTCCCGGGGGAGGGGAGCTTTCAGGCTGATCCGCCCTTCATGGCGGGGAGCCTGAATATCGACTTCGGTGGCAAAGCGGTGAAGGTCGGTGGACAGGGCTTGATCGGATTGCCGGAAGAGGGCTGTGGTCGTGTATAACCCGTCTCCCTGGAAGAGGGCTTCGTCGTTGGCCGGAGGGGCGTAAAGGGCCCCGCCCAGGGGAGGTTGCCATCCGCCCGGCCAATCCAATCCTTCCCAGGTCCAATAGTACCCTTTGGCGACTGCCTCGCGGCTGCGAATCTCCTCATTGCGGGGTTCGGTGCCAAGATGGTAATAGATTCCCGCACGGCGACTGTTGGTGCCTTCCGGCATGGCCCAGGTCTCCCAACCATCACGGACCACATAGGCATTGGGGTACACTTGGCGGGAACCGCGTTGGTGATGATTGAAATGGGTGGAGAGTTCCATCCGTTCTCGGTGATTATTGGGGCCCAGGCCGCTCTGTACCCACAGCCTTACCGCGATGCTGTTGGTGCCTCCAGTGGTGGCGTCGGCAAAGGTGGTGGTGCGCATCAACAAAATCTCTTCCTCCGGATCGAACGGGATGGCTTGGGGAAAGAGGCGGTGCAGGCCTTGCTCCACTTCATTGCGGGTGATTTGCAGGGAACCGTCCGGCCAGAGAGGTTCCTCATTGAGGCTCCGAACGAAGGCTTGGGGAACGCCTTGAGCGGCGCGGTGGGGGGTCGCCCGAAGACCCGTTCCCGGCAGAGGGTCCGGCAGGAATTGCCAGGAACGCGGGGACTCCGTCGTTAAACCGGGATCCCGGAAGTCGGCTTCCAGTAGCGTGGCTTCTTTTTCCGTTGAGGCCACCGTGGTGCAAGCCTTTCCACTGAAAAGGATAATTCCACTGAGGGTGAAGGGCCAGAGAAGTGTGCGGATCATTTTCATAGATTTCTTTTACATGAATTTTCACCGATACGCAAAACTTGAAAACTTTGGGAACCGAATCGAAAAAGTAGAGTCTTTTCAAGCAGCGCCCCTTTTTGCTATTCTTTCGGGGCGCTTTTTTTATTTTTATGAGCCACACCGTCCTCCAAGCCAAAGGTTACCGCTTTGTTATCTTCGAACGAAATTCCCAAGGCCGGCCAGTTCATGTCTATCGCAGTCGTGCCGAGGCGGTTTTTTTCACCGATCCGGAAATTGCGCTCAGCAAGCAAACCGGTTTTGAGGCAAAAGATATCCGGGAAATTGAAAGAGCTCTTGCTTCCCGGAAAGATGAGGTGCAAGCGGCTTGGGAGGAACTTTTGGCCGAAAAGAAAAAAGAGGAGAAAATCGAGGCCGCCAAAAAGAAGGCCGCGGCTGGCAAAATGGCAGACTCTTCGCAGGAAGAGAAAAAATCTTCCCGCAAACCCCTGATTCGTTACGAACCCGTTTCCGGGCGACGTCTGATCTCGGGGCTACGCAGGAAGGTCCGGTATGTCCTGCTTAAAAGAAGACGCCGCCGGGCCGAGAAAAAGAAGTTGTAATACCTTTTTTCTGACCGTTTTCCCTTGGGAAAGATAGAGCTGCTTCAGCGGGGACTGGGGTTGTGAAAGAAGGTCTCGCCAAGCAGATGGTGCAGTTGGTCGAGTTGCTCTTCCTGTTCCCTATGTTGTTGGGAGATGGCCTTCTCAATGTGCGCGATAAAGCCTTCGGTAGGGTTTTCGGGGGTTTCGGGATCGTCGATGCTGAAAGGGAAAATCCGGTCCATACGGATATTTTGCAAGTTTTCCTCATAAATCTCCATTGAGGTCAACAGGGGGTTGAGGGAGGTTCGGAAATTCGGTCGCCCCGAAATACGCAGGATGTGGCGGCGAATCCGGCCCAGACAATAGGCCAGGGAGTAAGGGGCATCCCGGCTTTTCCAGAGAAGCTCGGCCACTTGCTCTTGATAAGCCCGGGAACGGTATTCGCGCCGGTAAACGTCGAGGGAGCTCAGCAGACGCAAAAGGGCGGTTAGGTCCGGATTCTCACTATGGGGCTGGATGGTTACCCGGCAGGAATGCCGCAGGACCCGGTGTAGCAAAGGGACCACCCCGCTGGCTCTTTCCAATAGGGTTCCGATGAGAAAGAAATCCCATCCTTCATCGTGAGTCATCGTTCGGTTGGCGGTGCCGATAAGCAAAGCGCAAGCCTGGTTGACTTGCCCGCAGATTTCCCGCAGTTGGTTTCGACTGAGCTGCGTCAGTTGTCGGCGGGAACGCTTCAAGGGTTGGAACAGCTGGGGCAGGACCTCCCAAATTTCCGGAGAAGTTTTTTCGCGAATTTCGCGGGCATTGCGAAGGGCCATCAGCAAGCTTGAATACAAGGAGGCCGGGTCCTCCGGGGAGAAGATCAGGTTTTTGCTCAACGGCAGGGTATCAGAGGGAGGGGATTTGCGTTGGACAAAGGATTTTTGGTCATTGGCTTCGGCGATGGCCTCCCATAGTGGCCAATAGATTCGTTGGTCCTGACGTGATAAATCGTCCCATTGAATCTCTTCGAGGACTCGTAACCGGTGGGAGAGGTTTTCGCTTCGTTCGATGTATCTGCCAAACCAATACAAGGCTTCGGCCGAGCGACTCCCCAGAGGTTGGTCTTGCAAGGGAGGGGCCTTGCGATGCTGTTGAGGAGAACGCCCCCTGGCTTTACCGGCTCCCATTACCCAGACGTCTTTGGAGACGGTCGGGGGCGCGTCGGTTGGGATCCAGTGCGAGGTCTTTCGGGGAGGCTGGAGACATAACCCGCCCGGGAGGACGCGGATCTGTTGGTCGTTGAGGCTTAAAGTGAACAGGCGCAGAAAGAAGGGACGGGAGGTTAAGCGGTGGGCCAGTCTGGGCCAGGACCGAAGCGGGGGGAGGTCCTGCCCAACCGTCCACTCGGGGTGAGCTTTTAAAAAATCAGTGGGATTTTCGGGCAGGGTTTCATTGAGTCGGTCGCGGGCGTATCCACGCATCAAAGGGGTTGATTGAATCAGCGCTTTTCGCAATTTGCTTCCGTGGGTATGAATGTAATCCGCCTGATCGCGATCGGCGGCATGATAGGTGCGAACGCTTTTCATAAGAGGGATTTCCCCCAGATAATAACGAATGATTTCGTTGCTGTGGCGCAACAAGGCTTTGTTGTCGGCAATGCCACTGCCGGGGTCGTTCACCACCAGAACGCTGCCCGCCCGCAAACAACTGAGCAGGCCGGGGATACCTTTCCCGCTGGTATTGGCGATTGATACCGGATCGAGCATACTGCCGCGAATCCGACGCACCAGAATATCCACTTTTCGCAGACCGCCTACGGTGCGTTGAAAAAGCTTACTGTCGCGCACCAATAGATCGGCGGGTGATACGGTGGCAATTCCCATCCGGCGAGCCAAAAAACTTTCCTCAAAGAAACCTTCCGGTCCCGGGAATCCGGTGAGCAATAAAGTGTATGGATTTTCCTGTTTGCTAAGGCGGCGAAGAGTCTCGACGATTTCTTGAGGAAAGGGGGAAACCGGTTCCAATTCCTCCCATTGATAAAGTTCAGGGAACGCCCGGCTCACCAGGCGTCGGTTCTGTAAAAGGTATCCCAGACCAAAGGGGATGGCCGAATGTTGCTCAAGGATTTGCCATTGTCCGTCCGAGGTGGGAACAAAATCAACGGCGCCCAGAAAGATGGGAGGAACGGGAGAATTGGGCAGGTGAACCAATTCCCGAAGATACGAGGGATCGTGGTAGATGACCTGGGGCGATAGGATTTTATCTTTGATGATCTTCTGTTCGTCGTAGAGGTCCCGAATAAGCGCATTGGTCGCTCGAATCCTTTGGCTGGCGGCCTCGGAGAGGCTTTTCCAGGAAGGGGGATCGAGCACCAGGGGTAATAAATCGGGGGCCAGTTGCCATTGCGGTACCCCTGGCTGATCCGGTGGGGAATAGTGGAAGGCGGCCTCCTGCTGATATTGGCAAAGTCTTCGGTATTTCTGGCGCAGGACTCCGGGAGTTTGCTCCTGCAGAATGGGTGAGAGAAAATTTAATTCCTCAAAGGCTTCCTCTGTTTGAGGGGAAAAAGGAGGCTTCGCGGGGCTATCCGCCGGAGGAGAGTTTTTCATAAGGTGAAGGGGAGGAGGCGAAACATTCTTAGCTGATTTGCCCCGTGAAAAACAGGAGAAGGATTTGTACCAACCCGACGAGAAAGCCCAAAATCGCTCCCATCCACTGAATCGATTGAAATTCGCGGTGGGCGACGCGGTGGATCATATTTTCCAGCTGGTCCAATTCCAGTGCCAGGATTTTCTCCTGCACCATTTCCCGTAGGGGAAGCCTTTGTTGCATATCGTCGGCCATTTGTTCCAGCATGGGGCGCACCTGCCGAACCATTTCCCGGGTCAGCCAGTCTTCCAGGCGGCGCAAGCTTTCCGGTGAAACGAAATTTCCCAGGACCGGGACACGAATGACCTGTGACAACATTTTTTCTCTGGTTAGTTTGTGGGCCAACTTGCGCAAATGGGGTTCCAGATTTACCTGGCCCAGCTGTTTTCGCAGGAAATCGCTTTGCAGAAGTTCCCGTTCCACGATCTCCCCCATGCGCGATGCCAGTTCGAGACGCCGCCGGGGAACCACGCCCTGGATGCTGAATCTACCCCAGCCCAGGGGGATGCGGGGGCGAAAGAGCATCTTAATTGCCGCATAATTGGTCAACCACCCGATAAAGGCACTGAGGAAAGGAAGTAAGGAAAGAAGAACCCAATTCACGGCAAATTCGAGGGGTTGGCGTTGGGGGGAACCTGTCCGCGATGCAGGCAGACGATTCCCCCGGTTAACGGCGTCGCTTCCCGCACCTGGAAACCGGCTGCTTTCAATTCCTCGCTGATTTCCTCGCGGTTGGGGAAAGCCTCAATGGATTGGTTCAGGTAACGGTAGGCCGATAAATCCCCACTCAAAATACCCGCCAGGTAGGGGAGTATGCGGCGCAGATAAAAAAAATAAAAGGGCCGGATCAATCGATAGGGTTGGGTGAATTCCAAAATGATCAATTCGCCCCCGGGGCGTAGGATCCGCCGAATTTCGGCGAGTCCGCGGGGGCGATCAGCCAGATTTCGCAAACCGAAGGAGATGGTGACGGCATCGGCGGATTGGTCTTCCAGTTCGAGGTTCAGGATATCGCCCTGGCGGAAAACAATGGGAGGGTCGGTCTTTTTTCTTTCCTGTCGGTTGTTGGCTTGGTCCAGCATCGGTTGGCAGAAGTCAAGGCCCATAACCGAGCACTCCCGGGGAAGGGTACGTCGTAGCGCGAAGGCGACATCGCCGCTGCCGGTGGCGAGGTCAACGACATGTTGCGGACTGAGGGCGGCGACACGCCGGGTTAGGAGTTTTCGCCAGTAAAGGTCTATGCCTCCGGTCAAAACCCGATTGACCAAGTCGTAACGGGGGGCGATGCGCGCGAACATCGCGTTCACTGCTTGCGGATCAGGAGAGCTCATTGGTTAAATCACTGAAGCTCGTGTAAATTCCCCCCGCCGTCAACCACCTGCAGGGCAAAGGGGGCACCCGCCGGACCCAGGAATGGGGAAAAGGCCTTGCGAATGCATTCGAGGTTGTTGCAATCCCCGCTCAGATGCCCGAGTATCACCTTTTTCCAGGAGGAGTGGGGTTGAATTTCCGAAAGCGTTTCGCAACAGGCCTCATTTGATAAATGACCTTGTCGTCCCCCGATGCGTTGTTTGACCTGCCAGGGGCGCTTTTGGTCGAGCCGCAGCAATTGATGGTCGTGGTTGGCTTCGATCACCAAAGTGTCCACTTTGGCGATTTTTTCTTTCACCAGTCCAGTGGCATAGCCGAGGTCCAGAACCCAACCGATTCGTTGGAGGGGGTTGAACAGATCCTGTCCACCATATTGAAAAATAAAGCCAACCGGGTCGCTACTGTCGTGGGGAATGGAAAACGAGGAGATTTCCAGATCCCGAAAGGCGAAGGTCGTTCCCGATTCAAAAAGGCCCCACTCCGGGTTGCGCCGCAAGCCTCGCCGAGCGGCTTCAGCAGTATAATGGTTGGCAAAGATTTTCAGGTTCTTGAAACGGGACAATCCCCGCAGACCATTGATGTGATCGGAGTGCTCGTGGGTTAGGAAAATCGCGTCCAAATCGTCGGGGCGTTCTCCGATTTCTTCCAGCATTTCGGCTGTCCGGCGTCCGGAAAATCCGGCGTCGATGAGGATTTTGGCATCGGCAGTCTGTAAAAACGCGCAATTTCCTGAGCTGCTGCTCCCGAGTATTTGGAAACGGCAATTCATCGGCAAACCTTCCTCCGCGAAGGGTTTATTTGGCGGTTTTTTTGGTGGCGGTTTTCTTTTCCGCTTCCAGCGCGGCAATTCGGGCTTCCAGCTTGGCCATTTCCTCCTTGCGCACAAAACCCGCTTTGCCAACCCATTCGTCGAAGAGTTTGGTCATTTCGGATTTGCTCTTCTCGAATTCGTCCTTGCCTTCCTTGACCACTTCATCGGCCATTTTTTCGGCCTCTTCCTTGGAGAGCTTTCCTTGCTCTACCATTTGGTTGAGAACTTTTTGGATCTGCTCTTTGGTCGTTACGGTTGCGCCTATGCCAGCGTAGAGGGTTTTTTTGAGTAAATCGATCATAACGCCTTTGAGAATAGGAATTTTTTGGCGAAAAAGCAAAGAAAACTTTGCCAGGATTCTTTTTTCGGATTCTTGTGAGGAATGGAAGATACGAATCCCCTTTCCCGAGTGGTGGTAACTCACCGGGTCCAGTTCAGCGAAACCGATATGGCGGGGTTGGTTCACTTTTCTCAGTTTTTCCGCTACATGGAAAGAGCGGAGGCCGAGTTTTTCCGCCAAGTCGGTTATCCTATGGTGCAGCAGGATGGATCGGTTTTCCGCGGTTGGCCCCGGGGTAGAGTCAGTGCCAAGTTCATGGCTCCCCTGTATTTCGAGGATGTCGTGGAAATTGAATTGTTGGTGAAGCAAATCAAGGAGAGAGCCTTGACCTTTTTCTATCGTTTTCGTCGATTGGAGAGTCCTTTTCTTTCCGCCGAAGGTCAGCCGGTCGAAGCAAATCTGGCCAAAGGGGAAATGACCACCGTTCTGGTAGAGAAGTCGGGTCTTGCGGGATCCATGCAATCCTTACCTTTGCCGGAGACCCTTCTTCACCGGATAAGCGAAGCCGACCCCGCCTCCCTGCGCCCTTAACCCAAGTTCCGCAGTCAGCCGATATGAGGTGTTTTGAAACCCGGGTTGGCGGGCGATTGGCTGTGTTGTGAGATTTTGCACGGCTATCCCGTGTCCGAAATCGTAAGCTTTTGGACGGCTGTTTCCTGGGAGGGCGAGGGTCTCTCCGAGCTCGAGTGGTCGGGTGGCGGTGCGGATTCTTGGTGGACGTTCATCTACCGGTCGGGTGCATGTGGAAGCGATTGGTCGGTTGTCGCGCGAAAGCTCAGAGGGACCTTCGCCCTCCCGGCAGAGCGGTTGCGTTTCCCTGGGAGGGCGAAGGTCTCTCCGAGCTC
>JAIUMY010000107.1 GCA_022565335.1 Opitutales bacterium | reverse complement strand
CTCCCCGGTGGGGATTTCCCGAGGATGTCGGCAAAGCGGCCACCGCTTTGGCCAGGGGCGATTTTCCCTATTCCACCGGCCAGGTGATTATGGTCGACGGAGGCTTAACCCTGCCCCGTCTTTGATTTGATTGTGTTGTTGTTGAGTAGGTGCCGTTCCGTCCGAACTTCACCGCCAGAATGCCTTTACATTAGCACTTAATGTCCTTGTCAACCGCCGACTGGAATACCTGCCGAACCCTTCTTTGTGGTCTTGAAGAAACCATCCGCGATGCGGTTGTCGGTGTTCGTTTGCGCGATGGAGCGGATGGCTTTTCCGTCATTGCCGAAGTTTCGGAAGCGGATACCATTTACGCGGTTGATAAGATCAGCGAAGAGGCAATTTTTTCGTGGTTTTCGAAAAGTTGGCCGGCAGAATGGCCTATCCGAGTAATCATGGAGGGGATTGACGATCACACCACGGTAGTTTTCCCCGAGGGAGCCAAGCCGATGCTGGTTTGTATTTTGGATCCGATCGATGGGACGCGGAATATTATGTATGACAAGCGTTCGGCTTGGATTATCGGTGGGCTGGGACCGATTCCCGCCGATCGGCCACCCCGGTTGCGTGATCTCGAAGTGGCGGCCATGACCGAGCTGCCTGTCCTCAAACAAACTATAGGCGATCAAATCAGCGGGGTCCGGGGTTGCGGACCAGAGGGGTTGTTTCGGGAACGGATAAACCTTATATCGGGTGAGCGTAAAAGATTTACCTGCCGGCCCTCCGCCGCGAAAAACTTGAAGCATGGATTTTCTTCCCTGGTTAAATTTTTTCCGGATGGAAAAGAATTGGTCGGCAAACTAGAAGAGTCTCTATGGAAGGAAGTTTTCGTCGATGAGCCTCCCGGCAGCCCCATGGTTTTTGATGATCAATATATTTCCACGGCAGGGCAATTTTATGAAATCTTCGTTGGGCATGATCGGTTTATCGCTGACCTGCGACCACTGGTTTCTAAGAAGTTAGGACTGACTAACGCCTTGGTTTGCCATCCTTACGATGTTGCTGCGATGTTGCTCCTTGAGGAATCGGGCGCCCTTTTAGAGGATGCCTATGGGCATCCTCTGGATGGGCCATTGGATACGGTTTCACCGATTGCTTGGGTAGGATTCTCCAATGCCCTTATCGCTGATCAGATACGGCCTATACTTCACCGTTTGCGGGATCAGTATTTGGCCCAAGATTGATTTTTCTATCCCTCATTTTGGTGCTTTTTATGTTTTGCGCTTGCCCCCGATCCTTTGAACGAGTGCCATAGGGAAATGGATCAAAAACCTACCCCCTTCCTTTGGTTAACCGATGATCGTTTGGAACGATTGCGGAAAAATGCGGTGAATCCCGGTCCGGTGGCGTCCTTGGTCAAAAAGGCCCGTGAAACGGTGAGCGCTTATTTGTCCGGAGGCGATATTCCAAAGGGAGTGGAAACCCATTCCGGCAGTAAGAAACTTTTGGAGGCTCTCTGTCTCCTCTATGTCTTGGAAAAAGACCGGGAGATTGGTGAGGCCGCCGGTTTGATCAGCGAAGAGCTCCTGGTGCAGGATCTTCAAGCCGATTTGGGACGAGCCGACCGGGCCGTGCACCTGGCCATGGCATATAGTTGGTGCAGAGAGTCCTGGGCTCCGGAACGTCGCCAGAAAATCGGAAAGGGTCTCTTGCAAGCCGCAGGCCAAGTGCAGCCGGAGAACAGTGACTGTCGGGGTAATCCGGACAATCCGTTCAATAATTGGTGGGCTGTCACGCACGGCGGCGCCGGGGTAGCGGCCTTGGCGATTCGGGACGAATTCCCGGAAGCCGGGGAGATTTTGGAGAATAGCCTGGAAAGAATTGAAGCCTATCTGCTGCAATTGGGCGATCAGGGCATTTCCTATGAGGGGATCGGCTATGGGTTGTATGCCTTGTATGGTTGCGGGCCTTTGGTCTGGGCCGCTGAAACGGCTTTGGGGAAAGATCTTACCCGATGGGGTGGGGGACTGAAAAAAGCGGCGCGCTTTGTGGCCGCGCTCTTGGTGCCCCGGTATCGGCCCCAGGAAGTTTCGGGAGTTGGCGAACCGGGCGGGTTTGGCAGTCGGCCGTCTTGGAACGATGATGGGGCTGCCCCTCCTTCCGGTCGACCGCTGGCGTTGCTACAGTATTTTGCCGATCCCAAAACCCGCTACGATCTGGCCCGCCTTTTGGCGGCCTTCCAACCCGGGGAGAACCTGGGAGCTACCGGAGATAAAGCCGGGATCGCCTTTTTGGCGCTTTCCTGGTCGGAAATTCTGGAAGACCGTGAGCCGCTCCCGGCCGGAGAAGTGGTGCCCCGGGTTTTGGTGGACAAACGTCTCGGCTTCGGGGTCTTCCGTAATGGCTTTGTCGGGGCGGAGGATTGTGTGATGGGGGTTTATGCCAAATGCTATCATCCGGGAGGACATTTCCATGAGGATGCCGGAAGCTTCCGGCTGATAGGCTTGGACGGTGGTTGGTCCCAATGCGGGGGCCAAAATAAAACCGCCCCGGTCTACCAGAGCGTCGTTTTGAAAAATGGCCGCCAGCGACCGGAAGGAGGTAAATTTGGTGGCAAAGAAGGTCGAATTTCTTACTTACATGCCGAACCGGATGGTTCCGGTGTAATGAATATGCGGCTCAACCAGGTGTACCAATGCCCGATTGCCGACCGCCATCTGGCGGTCGATTACAGCGAAAATGCCGGTGTTCCGATGGTCGTGGGACTGGTCGATCAGATGCTCGATAAAGAGGAGTGCGAGTGGACCTGGACCCTGTGCTTTGAAAATGATCTGGAATACGAGCCATGGCCGGAGGCCAACGGTTTCCTTCTGCGTCAGCCCCGGAATGGAGCGACCTGTGCCTGGCGTTTTGCCGCGCCCTTGGATCTATCCTTCGAATTGGTCCAGGGTGAACCCACCAAACGGAATTTTTCCGGAGGAATGGTCAAACACTACGTCGCCAGTCGGTATGTCCAAACAAAGGTGTCCGGGAAAGGGGCCGACTTTTTTGCCTATGCCACCGTACAGCACGGAACCCCGCCGGAGGCGGTACAAGAGGGATCGGGCTTGCAATCCCGCATCCGGATCGGGGATGCAGAGATCTTTTTTCAGCACGGTAAATGGTATCACGGCCCCGTGCGTATTCAAAAATATCGGTCAACTGGCTGAGGGCAACGTTCAATGAACGTGGGAGGGAGATGATTGGCGCGTTATTTGCTTTATCCTGGAAGTATGAATTTCCCTTCCACCAAGCCTGCGCGCAGGCCTTCGCATCGTACTGATCAGCGGGCGATTCAAATCCTGCGGGAGAACGACTGGGGTGGTTACACCCTGCCATCCAAAGGCCTCTATCCCTACCAATGGAATTGGGATTCAATGTTTGTCGCCTTGGGGTTTTCAGAATTTGACCTGGATCGTGCCTGGACCGAAGTGGAATCCCTTTTTGAAGGGCAGTGGGGTAACGGAATGGCTGCCCATATTGTTTTCCGCCGTGACATGCCCGGCTATTTTCCCGGTCCCAGAGTTTGGGAAACCACGGAAAAAATCCCCACCAGCGGGCTCTCCCAACCGCCGGTCGCGGCGACCGTGGTGCGCGACTTGTTCGAAAAAGATCGTGAGTTCGGCTGGGAACGTTTACGGGAGATCTTTTCCAAGCTCGTCAAATGGCACCGGTGGTTTCATACCATGCGGGTCATTAGCGGAGGAACGGCTATTGTCGTTACCCATCCATGGGAATCGGGGAGAGATAACTCACCCGATTGGGATGCCGCACTGCGCTTGGTGGATTCCGAGGGAATCGAACCTTATACCCGCTGCGATCTCGGTCATGTCGACGCCGCCATGCGACCGACCAAAGAAGATTACGATCGCTACATGAAATTGGTGGAGTATGGACGCTCCACGGGTTGGGATCATACGCAAATCACCCGGGAAGGGCCCTTTGCCGTAGCCGATCCGGGGATCACTTTTATTCTTACCCGGGCTGACCGCGATTTGAAATACCTGGCTCAGGTTCTCGGGTATCGGGATAGTTTATACGAGATCGAAGGTTGGCTGGCCACCTCCGGGCAGGCGGCGGACAGCCTATGGTCTGAAGAGTTGCAAGCCTATGTGGCTTATGACCTGCGACATGGTTGTTTTGCCGAAGGGGTATCCAGTGTAGCCTTTCTTTCTTTTTACGCGGGCCTCAGCCATCCGGGGCGGGACCGGTTTCTCCTGCGCCACTTGCATCGGTTTTTAGACGCCGTGCAATATGGGGTTCCCAGCTTCGACCCTGAACATCCGTTTTTCGAGTCTAAACGGTATTGGCGTGGTCCCACATGGGCCATCATCAATTACCTGATTGCCCGTGGATTGCTTGATTTTGGCTTGCGCGAGGAAGCTGATTTATTGCGTCATTCCACCCGGGAGATGATTTCCAAGCATGGGTTTTACGAATACTTCGATCCGCTTGATGGGACCGGTTCGGGTGGAAAGGATTTTACCTGGACGGCCGCCATCTGGTTGGCCTGGGCCTCCCCCATGGTCGATGGCTCAAAAAACCACCCTCCGGCATTTTCCGGGGAACCCTCCCAGGCCTAAAAACCCAGCGAGGGGCCTGGACGCTGATCAGACTTTGTTCGCCTGCGCCAAAGCGGGTTCGCCGTTCATCACATTGATCAAATTCTGCGTGGCCATCGTCGCTTGCCGGATCACACTTTCGTAGGTTCGGGAACCGATGTGTGGGGTGATGATGGCGTTGTCGCAGGAGAAGAGGGGATGGTCGGCGGGGGGCGGTTCCTCATCCAAAACATCCGCGCCGTAGCCCCAGATGCGGCCAGCTTTCAAGGCGCTGACCATGGATTCAGTTTCCACCAATTCGCCCCTGGCACAATTGAGGATAACCGTCTCCTTCTTCATGGTGTTGAGGGTTTCCCAATTGATCATATGCCGCGTTTCGTCGGAAAGGTTGGTGTGCAGGCTCAGTATCTCGGCTTCACGGAAGATTTCCTCTTTGGAGTCACGGCGCTCAATTGCGTGCTTCTTCGCAAAGTCTTCATCCCAGTAAATGTCATAGGCAATTACGTTCATGCCAAAAGCTTTGGCCCGGGTTGCGACTTCCTTGCCAATACGCCCCAAGCCGACAATGCCGATGGTTTTTCCCATCAGTTCATGCCCCGTCAGCCGCTTCCATTGGCCGGCTTTCACGAGGTTGTTTTCCTCCACGATTTTTCGGAAAAGGGCAAGCATCAGGCCAAAGGTATGTTCCGCCACCGTGGTGTGATTGACCCCGGGGCAAAAGGTCACCGGCAGGCCTTTGGCCGTCGCGGTCTCGACATCCACCCGGTCGAGGCCGATGCCGTATTTGCTGATTACCTTGAGCCGGGGAAGGGATTTTTCGATGACCGCCTTGGTGATCGCATCGTCTCCGCAAAGAAAGGCGTCGAAATCACCCGCCAAAGAAAGCATTTTCTCCTCGGGCAAGGGGCCTCGCTCGCGGATTATCTCCCAGCCTGTTGACTCGAGAAGATCATGGTGAGGGCCAGGGGTATCTTGATACGAAGTGGTGGTTAGCAGGATTCTTTTGCTCATAGCCTTTTAAATTGAAACCCTTGGCGTGCAAGGTAAAGGCTTTTTCAACTTCTTCTGGAGAGAGGTTGCGTTTCAAGGCATTTTTTAAGCCTTAAACCATAGCTTGGCTAATCCCTGGGAATCGTTTTTAATCCGGATCTTGGTCGGGCAAAGAAGAGAGGTCCACCATGAGTTCTTCGGCGAGAGACTCCAATTCGCCTTGCAGGGTGGAGGTGTCACATTCTGCAGGGACCAAAACGATCGCTTTGGCCCGAAAGAGGCTTTCCCCACTCATGGGAGCGCTTTCCCGGGCGCTGGTCAATTCTTCGACATTGACGCCGTACTTGGCAAAGATGTGTGAGATTGCCCTAATGATGCCTGGTCGGTCTTGTCCCAGAATTTCGAATCCCAAGCGTTTCCCTTCGGGGATCGAGGCTGACGGCCCTTCATCTTCCCGCGTGACGAGAGTGAGATCTTTTTCCTCAGCCAACGTTGCCAGGCTTTGTAGCAATTCCTTGGTTTTTTCCGGGGGCACTTCGACTTGGACCATGCCCGCAAATTCACCACCCAAATGGGCCAACCGGCTCGAAAGCCAATTGCCTTCGTGCTGCGAGATGGCTTCGGCCATGGCGTCAACCAAGCCGGGGCGGTCTTGTCCGATCAGAGTAATCACTAGGGTGTTTGCCATGATAGTGGTTTATTAGGCTCACTCTCGTAAGTCAACTGCCTCTCGTTCTAGTCTCGTTCTCAAGGTCTGCCCTGCCAAGTACCCGGTGGTCCACGCCGCTTGAAAATTAAACCCTCCGGTAACGCCGTCAATATCCAGGCATTCGCCCGCAAAAAACAGGTTTTGACAGCGGCGGCTCTCCATCGTGCGAAAATCCACTTCTCTTAAATTAACCCCCCCGCAGGTGACAAATTCCTCTTTGAAGGTGCTTTTCCCCTTCACCGAAAAGGGTTGCCCCGATAAATCCGTTATTAACTGTTTTGCACTCTTGGCGGGGAGTTGAGACCATGGGCAATCTTCCAGATTGGCTCTTCGGCAAAGGTATTCCCATAAACGACGGGGTAGGGCAAACGGACAATCGGCTTGGACTCTTCGCCGCGGATGGTTTTTCCGCTGCTCTTGAAGTTTTTGCCTTATATCCTCCGGATTGTCCGGAATCCATCGCACCGTACAGATGAAGTGATAATCTTTCCCGTGGAGATACCGGGCGGCCCAGGCCGACATTTTTAGCACCGCCGGACCGCTCAAGCCCCAGTGGGTGATAAGTACGGGGCCAGATTGTTTGCGCGCAAAACCGGGAACGGCTACGGTTGCCTCGGAAACTGAAACCCCCGCCAACGCATGGAGTTCGGGATCATCGATTCGGAAAGTGAAAAGAGAGGGAACGGTCTCTGTCAAAGTGTGCCCAAGGGTTTTCAGGCTGTCCCGCAGAGGTGATGACGCCAGCGATCCGGGGGCCAGAAGGCAATGTTTTGTCTTCAACGGTGCCTCCTGGTCTCTTTCCAGAATAAAAAAACCATCAACATCCCTCTGCAGAGAACGAATTCTTTGTCGAAGGTGAAGGGGTACTTTCTGGTTCTCCAAATTTTGCAGAAAACAATCGATGATCGTCTGCGATGTATCGGTCGTCGGAAACATCCGTCCATCAGGCTCAGCCTTTAATTCCACCCCTCTGGAAGCAAACCAGGTAATGGTGTCGCGGGGTTGAAACTTGTGAAAAGGTCCCCGTAGTTCCCGTCCGCCACGGGGATAGTTCTCAGTCAAATCCCGCGGAGCGAAGCAGGCATGAGTGACGTTGCAACGGCCTCCTCCGGAAATGCGAACCTTGTTGAGTGGTCTGGCCCCTGCATCGACCAGGAGAACGGCTCCCTCGCTGTCGCGACTCGCCTCCAGAGCGGCAAAACAACCAGCGGCACCAGCCCCCACGACAATGAGCGAATAGGGCGGGTCCTTGGGCATGAGGTCTCCTTGCGGAGGTCAGATGATTTTATCGACAATATGGTCGGCTAACCCGTACTCAAGAGCTTCTTTGGCATTGAGATAAAAGTCCCGATCCGTGTCCTTCTGGATTTTTTCCAGCGGTTGTCCGGAAGCTTCGGCCAAAATCCGGTTAAGCTCGTCACGGAGTTTCTCCATTTCGATGGCCTGAATATTGATGTCAACCGCCGGGCCAGTCATTCTTCCACGAATCAAAGGCTGATGAATCAACACCCGCGAATGCGGATAGAGGTAGCGATTCCCCTTTGTCGTCCCGGAGAGCAAGATACTGCCCATGCTCGCGGCCATTCCCGTCACCACCACCTTGATCGGAGAAGTGATGAGTTTCATCGTATCGTAGACCGCCATTCCTGAGGTGATAGATCCACCGGGTGTATCGATATAGAAAATAATCTCCTTTCCGGGGTCGATGGCCTCCAGATAGAGAAATTTCTCTACCGCTGCCTTCGCGGACTCCTCGCTGACCTCACCCCAGAAGAAAATCTTCCTCTGTTCAAGGAACTTGCGTTCCATCATCATCTGCACGGAACCGCCTTTTTCGTTCTTTTCCTGATTTTCGTCGTTTTCTGCCATGGAACTCCCAATCAAGACCCATCCTCCCCCGAAAGTCAACCACCGCCAACAATCCCCCGGACTAAAATTTACGTTCTAACAACTTAGTTGTTGACCGCAGGTCAATACGTTTCTTTTCTGGGGGTATGCAACGAAAACGCTTACATTTTACGGACTGTCCGGCGGTTTATCATGTGATGTCGCGGACGGTGAATGGAGAAAAGATTTTTGGGGAGAAGGAGAAAGCTGTTCTTGCCAAAATGTTACACAAAGTGGCGGCCTTTTCGGGGGTCAAGGTTCTGACCTACTGTATGATGGCCAATCACTTCCATATTCTGGTGGAAGTGCCCGCTGCGGAGGGAATTGAGCTGACCGACGAGGAGTTGGTGGAGCGGTATGGGCATTTGCACGGGG
>JAIUMY010000106.1 GCA_022565335.1 Opitutales bacterium | reverse complement strand
GCAAAATTTGCGTGTCGAGGAATGGGCGACACTGTATCTCACCGAGGCCCCCAACGACTCGCTGTCGGTCACTCCGTAGCTACCGGGTTTTAAGGAAAAAATGGAGATCGCGGAAAGTCTGATGAACCGTTACCGCAACGCTTTTCGCGAGCTGGCCAAATGAAGGAGCCGATTTGGATCACCAAGGAAGAGAGCCTTTCCTTCCACCAGCAACTGGTGGCACGATTTGGCGGCTTGGATGGATTGCGCGATGAAGGTCTCTTGGATTCTGCCCTGAATCGTCCACCGCAACTCCATCACTACGAAAACCCTTCTCTGGTGGAATTGGCGGCAGTTTATGCCGAAGGCATTGTGAAAAATCATCCTTTTCTCGATGGCAACAAACGCAGCGGATTGATGGCCGCCGCGCTATTTTTGGAAACCAACGGGCAAATTTTCACCGCCTCCGAGGAAGAGGCAGTTCTCCAAACCCTCGCCCTGGCTGCCGGGGAAATCGGGGCCGCCGAATACGGGGCATGGCTCAAAGCGAATACCACCGCCCGGTAAACCCACAACGACCTTGGCCGCCAAAGTAGCCTCGCAGCCCGGAGGGGATGGGGGCATATTTCACGGGCCTGGCTTGAAGCACTCCGCGCAGGGACACGAGGTCCCCGCTTGAGCCACAGCAAAATCCCGCTCAGCGGTGGTTCCTGTCCTAAAACCAGCCGTGATCAAATGACGTTTGCGTTGGGGAGAGAGAATAGGATAAAAAACCCATCGCTTTATGTGGGTCTTACTTTACGTCATTTTAGGTTGTGCCTTGGGGGGCACGTTACGTCACTGGATCAGCGCCTGGTGCACGCACCGCTGGCCGGGGGATTTTCCGTGGGGAACCCTGACCGTCAATCTGCTCGGGTCGTTTGGGCTGGGACTACTGGGAAACCCGTTTTTCACCCTCGAAGGACCCCGCCTGGAGGCTTGGCCGCTTTTTTTGATTGCCGGCTTCTTTGGAGGGCTGACCACTTTTTCCTCGATGGCTTTGCAGACCTTTTCCCTCTGGCAAAAGAACCGGACCCGACTCGCCGGGATCAATGCTTTGGCCAACACCGTTTTAGCCTTGGTTTTGGTCTGGGGAGGATTTTTGATGGGAGGCTTATTCTATGAATAAATCGCTGCAAATGACCCTTTTGGTCGCGCTGGGCAGTGGTCTTGGTGGCCTGGCGAGAGTTTCGCTGGCGCTGGCTTTTTCGTTTTCCCCGCCCTGGGGATACCTCTCCGCAACCCTTCTGGCGAACAGTGCCGGGTGTTTCTTGATCGGCTTTCTGGCCGCTGGCTTTGCGCAAGCCCCCGGACCCCGGTCCGAAGCTTGGCAGACTTTTCTCCTGCCGGGGTTTTGCGGAGGCTTTACCACCGTTTCCCTGTTCAGCCTGCAAGGTTTATATTTGTGGCAAGATGGTTTCTATCTAAGCTTATTCTTTTATTTTGCCGGAAGTATTGTAAGCTGTCTTCTTTGCGTCGGGATCGGCTGGAAACTCTCTCCCCGAAGATTGACTAATCACTCACAACGCTAAAACCGATTCTCCTCATGCTGTTAGACCACATCGAAGAAACCAAACCACACCTGGAAAAGCTTATTCAGGAGCGGAAATGGAAGGAAATTGCCTCCACCCTTCACGACTGGCCCGACCCGGAAATCGCGGATCTGTTGATGGAGATGACCAAGGCCGACCGCGTTTTGCTTTTTCGGTCCCTCCCCAAAAGCCGCGCCGCCCAGGTTTTCACGCACTTTGACTACGAACACCAGACTGATTTCATCAAGGACCTCACCGATGAGGACACCCGCCATCTGCTGGCCAACCTGAGCCCTGATGACCGGACGGCTTTATTGGAGGAATTGCCCTCGGAGGTTTTACAGGCAACTTTTAAGTTACTGAACCCGGAAGACCTCAAGGAGGCCCGACAATTACTCGGGTATCCGGAAGACAGTATCGGTCGTTTGATGACCCCGGATTTCATCTCGGTTAAAGCGGAATGGACCATTCGCGAAGCCATTGAACATATGCGGAAGGTCGGCAAAGACCGGGAAACCTTTAACCTCGTGTATGTCACCGACCAGGAGGGCAAACTTCAGGACAGCTTGCGCTTGCGCAAATTTATTATGGCCGATCCCGAGGCCAAGGTGGAAACCATCATGGACCATAAATTCGTCAGTCTGTCGGCTTTTGAGGACCGGGAACATGCGGTTGATATGATTAAGCGCTACGACCTCTTCGCCTTGCCGGTGGTGGATTCGCGAGGGATTTTGCAGGGCATTGTCACCGTCGATGACTTGTTCGACGTAGCGGAAGAAGAGACCACCGAGGACTTTCATAAAAGTGCGGCGGTCGCCCCTCTGGACATGCCCTACAGTCTGGCCTCCCCAACCTTCCTCTTCCGCAAAAGAATCGGATGGCTAACGGTTTTGCTTTTCGTCAACCTTATCTCGGCCGTCGTAATCGGAGCATACGAGGACAATCTGGCTATCTTCACCGTATTGGCCACCTTTATGCCTCTGGTTATCGCCAGTGGAGGAAATGCCGGAGCTCAATCCGCCACGCTGATGATCCGCGCCATTGCCACCGGCGATTTACTTCTTAACCGCTGGTTTCGGGCCTTCAGCAAAGAAATTGTCGTTGGTCTGGCGTTGGCCTTCGCCATGGGTTTTCTCAGTTACTTCCTGGGCTTTTATCGCGGCGGCAATGAAATCGGTATGGTCATTGGGATCTCCATGGTGGTCATCATCCTGGTCGCCAACTTGATCGGAGTACTCCTTCCTTTTATTCTGCGTCGCTTGAACATGGATCCAGCGGTCGCCAGCAGTCCTTTGATCACCTCGCTCATGGATGCCATCGGCCTTTTGATCTATTTTGGAGTTGCGGCGGTCATTCTCGATTTCGTCTGATTCCCGACCATTCCTCTCGCCTCAGTGTCCACCTCCCCTTCCACGCAAATGTCCTGGCCTGCCGAAGACGGTTTTTATTTTCCGGCGGAATGGGAGCGACAACGGGGGGTGTGGCTTTCGTGGCCGCATCACCCGGACACCTGGGCCGATTGCCGGGAGGAGGTTTTGCGGGACTATGCCGCTTTTATCGCATCACTTAGTCACTTCACCAAGGTTTTCCTCAACCACCCCCCGGGGCAGGAGGGTATCATTGAAGCCACTCTGACCAAGGCCCGGGCGAAGTTGACTGAGATCTCCCTCTTTTCTCACCTCACCGATGATGCCTGGTGCCGGGATCATGGGCCGATCTTCCTTAAAAATTTGTCCACCGGAGAAATTGCCATCACCGATTGGGAATTCAACGCTTGGGGTGGGAAATTCCCCTCCTCGCACGACAACCTGATCCCTTCCAAAATCGCTTCGGCAACGGGGTATCGCCACTACCGCATGCCTTATATTCTCGAAGGCGGGTCCATCGATACGGATGGTCAGGGTACTCTCCTGACCACCCGCAGTTGCCTTCTAAACCCGAACCGGAACCAAGGGTTGGCTCCGGACGAAATTGAGTCGGTTCTGCGGCGGGGCTTGGGAATTCGCAATATTTGGTGGCTGGAGGAAGGCTTGGAAGGCGATGACACCGACGGCCATATCGACGACATTACGCGATTCGCTCCCGATGGGATAATCCTAACTGCCTGGGAGGAGGACCCCCAAGACCCGAACCACCAAGCCCTCGCCAATAACTACCGGCAACTGGAAAACTGGGTGCAAAAGGACCCCCGTCCGCGGGAAATCGTGCGCTTGCCCATGCCTGCACGACTGGATTACCAGGGCCAGCGCCTGCCCGCCTCGTATGCCAATTTTCTGGTGGTCAATGGAGCGGTGCTGATGCCCTCCTTCGCCCAACCGGAAAAGGACCAAGCGGCCGAAAAAATCCTGCAAAAAAGCTTCCCCAACCGCCAAATCGTCCCTGTGGACAGCCGGATTTTTGTCCGCGAATCAGGGGCTCTGCATTGCCTTAGCCAGCAGGAGCCTTCCACCGGAAAAGACTAAATCCAAGTGCTTTCTTGCGGTGGGCATCATTTCCGCTCTAAGGTAAATGATCCATGATCGCCCGAATCCGTAAACATGCCGAAAAGCGACTGAACCTTTCCCCGCTCTCTCCGCCGGAAGAGTTCGTCCCGATACTGCGCCAGTTTTTAAAGTTGGAAGATGAAATGCTCTTACGCCGCCATCGCGCGGGAGACGGCGGGATGAAAGTGGCGAAAGCCCGGGCTCATACCTTTGACTTGGTCCTCGGCAAATTATTCGAGCTGGCCATGACCAAAACCGAAGCGGAACATGGTACATTGGATTTTCCGGTATGCCTCGTGGCCATCGGGGGCTATGGCCGGGGAGAACTGTCCCCACACAGTGATATCGACATCCAATTCCTCTACCCCGATTCGCGGAAAAACGGGGAAGCCGCCCATGAGGAGATCCTGCAAAGCCTATGCAATGCTTTTGTTTATCCCCTTTGGGATCTTGGTTTGAAAATCGGGTATTCCCTCCGTTCCCCCAAAGGAAACCTGGAGGAAGCCCGAAAAGACCGGCAAACCAAAACCGCCCTGCTGGAGACAAGGGTTATCGCCGGGGACGATAAAGTCTTTACCAAATTCAAGAAACAATACCAACGCTACTATTGTAAAGAACGTCCAGGCCAATACTTACAATCCCGCCTGGAGGACCAGGCAGAGCGAAGAAAACGCTATGGGGGGACCATTTATTTACAGGAGCCGGATGTCAAAAACGGGGTTGGGGGCATCCGCGATTACCAAAATGCCATCTGGATGGCCCGGGTGAAGCTGGATATTACTCACCCCAAGGATTTGGTGAAGCACCGTTATCTTCGGCAGCGTGAATGCCGTGATTTCATGCAAGCCTATGACTTCCTTTTGCGGGTTCGCAACGAATTGCACTTCCTCAGTCGCCGCCCCACCGACACCCTGGATTTGGAGAACCAGCCCGTGGTCGCGAAAAACCTGGGGTACGAAGAAGAGGATATATTCGCACGGGTCGAACGGTTCATGCGTGACTACTACAATACCGCCCGGACGATTTTTCGGGTCTCCAGTATTCTGGAAAGTCGCCTGGCCCTGCGTCCGCAGGAGAACTCCGGGCTGACCTTTGGGGAAGTTTTGCGAGCCCATCGTCGGGAGCGGACGAAAAAAATCGACGGTTTCATTCTTCGCGGCGACGAGATTCATTATGAGAAGGCTTCGGTCTTCAAAGAGGATCCCGGTCGCTTGATTCGCATTTTCCGCCATTGCCAGCAATTCCGCTGCCGGATGAACTTTGAGCTGCAGACCCTGATTCCCGAAAGTCTCAATTTAATTACCAACCAGGTGCTGCACTCGGAAGCGGTGAATATCAGTTTCAAAACGATTTTTCAGCAAGTGGGCGAGGTTTTCCCCATTTTGATGCAGATGCACGAACTCGGCGTATTGGGAAAGTTTGTGCCGGAATTCGGGAAGCTCGATTGTTTGGTTCAGCACGAGTTTTATCATCGTTACACCGCCGACGTCCATACCCTCAACACGATTCGGCAACTCGATAGGATCTTCGCCAAAAAGGATCCCGGAGCCGAGAAGTACCTCAAGGCATTGCGTGAGACCGGTGCGCCCTGGCTTTTGTATCTTGTTCTTCTTCTGCATGATATCGGAAAGTCCAAAGGCAATAAAGGACATGCCGAAGTCGGAGCGGACATGGCCCTACAGATCCTCGACCGAATGAGGGTGGAAGATAAGTTTTATCCGATAATTACCTCTATTATCGAAAATCACCTCGAAATGGCACGGATTTGGCAGCGGTACGATCTTGATGATCCCTCCACCGCCAATGCCTTTGCCGAAAGAGTCGAAAATCCGACCAATCTCCGTTACCTCTACGTTCACACCGTCTGTGATGCCCGGGGCACCGCGGCGAGCTTATGGAACAGCTACAAGGACACCCTGCACACCCAACTGTACAAAAGCACCCTCTTTCAATTGACGGAAAAACAATCACTTTCGCACCAAGCCATGGATCACAAAAAGAAATATTTCCAGGAAATCATCTCCCGCCCCCAGGAGGCGCTTACCCGGGAAGAAATCGAGGCCCACTTCAACCTCCTGCCGGAGAGATATTTTCGCAATACCGACAGCAAGGAAATCACGCTCCATATGGGGATGATCCACCAATTGCTGGACCATATCACCAACGACCGGGACGAGGATACCCTGCGCCCGGTCATCGACTGGTATGATGATATTGACCGCAGCATGACCGTTGTCGATGTGGTCACCTGGGACCGGGCCGGCCTTTTCTATAAAATGGCCGGGGCCTTCTCGGCCGCAGGGCTGAACATTCTCACTGCCAAAGCCATTTCGCGGGAGGACCATATCGCCATCGACACCTTCCACGTAGTCGAACAGGGTGGCGGCGTTGTGCAGGATCCCAAAGCCTTCGAAATTTTTGCCGACACCCTCAATAAATCCCTCATTGAGGGAATCGACGAATTCGACGAAAAAATAAGCAAAAAACAAAAAGCCCTCACGGCAGCGACCAAATACCGCAAAAACGACAACTTGCGCGCGCCCGTCCCCTGCAAAGTGGAAGTTTACTACGAACTGTCCCTCAATCGCACCATCATCGAGATCCAAGCCAATGATGAATTGGGACTACTTTTCCAGGTTGCGCGGGAAATCTTCAAATACGGCTACGATATCACATTTGCCCGCATTGCCACCGAGCGGAGTGCCGCAGTCGACACTTTCTACATCGAACCGATCGATTCCAAGAAAAAACAAGCTTCCGATGAACTCAATGCCTTAAAGGAATCCCTGGAAAGTATTGTCGCTCCCTGCGATATCCCCACGCCCACCGAAAGTCTCGCCCATACCCCCAAATGAGCCCCAATCCTCTTAGTTCAGCGACCAATCCCAACCACAGCCTCCCGGTTATCGATGCCCTCTACCGCATCAGTAGCTTGGCCGGCAAAATGGAGGACCCGCAAGAGGCATTGGGATTGATTCTGGACGAGATCGTTCGTTTTCTCCGGGCAACTTCCGGTTCCATCTCCCTCATCAATCCGGACAACGGGAAATTGGAAATCGAAGTTGCGCAGGACCTGCCGGACGATACCAATGAGGTTAATCTAAAACCCGGCCAGGGCATTACCGGCTGGGTCGCCCTCCACGGAAAACCATTGCTGGTCGCCGATGTGCGCGAAGATGTTCGCTATGTCGAGCTGAAGAGCACCGTCCGCTCTGAAATGGCAGTGCCGATGACCGAGCGGGGAAATGTCATTGGCGTGGTGAATGTCGACAGTGATGTTATCGGGGCCTTCGACGAGAATGACCTTAAAGTCCTGACCCTGATGACCTCAGAGGCCGCCAAGGTGACACGCAACCTATGGCTGATCCAAAAACTGCGCACCAAAGCCAACCAATTGGAAGCGGTCATCTCCATCGGCCAGGGGCTGGTCACCAAAATGGAAATCCAGGAAATCCTCGACCGCATTACCGAGGAAGCACGCCAAATCGTCGGCTGCCGCCTGTGCTCGATCTCCCTCTTGGATGAATCCGGAGAAAAGCTTCACCTTCATTCCATCAGCGGAGCCAGTGAGAAGTTCCGCCAACAACCCCCTCTCTCCATCCAGGAAAGTGCCGTCGGAGTGGCCATTCAACGCGGCAAACAAATTGAAGTTCTCGACATTTCCCGCACTGAGGACAACCCCGCCGTCCTGCAAAGCATTTTCGAGGAAGGCCTGGTTTCCTTTCTCGCCACCCCCATCAGCTACGAGGATAACGTCATCGGCGTCCTCAATGCCTACACCGGCAGGAAACACCGTTTCAACAACGAAGAGAAACGTTTGTTCACGACCTTGGCCAGCCTTGCTGCGGTGGGCATCCAAAATGTCCGCCTTTACCAACGGGTTTTCAAGAGTGAGGAGAAATTACGACAGGCGGAAAAACTCAATGCCCTGGGCCTGCTGGCCTCGGAAATCGCGCACGAGATCCGAAACCCCCTGACCGTTCTCAAACTCCTCTTCGATTCGCTCGACCTTGAATTTGGTGCTGACGACCCCCGCCAAAAAGATGCCCAGGTCATAGGTGAAAAACTGGATGAGCTGGAAAGCATTGTTGGCCGGATCCTCGCCTTTTCCCGGTCCTCCGATCACCTCCACGAAAAGCTGGATTTTCGCACCATCATCGAGGATACGCTCTTACTGATTCGCATGAAACTGAGCCAAAGCCAGATTCAGCTAAAATACGAACCATCCTCGGAATTACTTCTCGTTGAAGGCAATAAAGGCCAATTGCAACAGGTACTCCTCAACCTTTTCCTCAACGCCCTCGACGCCATGCCCCAGGGCGGCCAAATCCACCTCGAAGCCACGATCGACCCCATGAACGGCAACGGCCCCATCCTAATCGTTCGCGTAAAAGACAACGGATCGGGCATCGACACCGACATGATTCCACATATTTTCGAAACCTTTCTCACCGACAAAAAAGACGGCACCGGCCTGGGCCTGGCCATTGCCCAACGAATCATGGCCGGCCACCACGGAGCCCTCGCCGTTGAGAACACGGGCTCGGAAGGAACCACCATGCGCCTGCAAATGCCCGCCTACCAGGAAAGCCCCTCCTCCGGGGACTAACATCCTCACCCATCGATTTTTCTTTGTCGGAGGGGGTTTATCCCCCGAACGGGAGGGAGTTGCGAAGAAGACAATCCTCTTTCGTTTTGACCAGTCTCAGGACTCCTGACCCACATTTCCCGGAAACCCCCCATCGAAAATTTCAAGTTGTTTTTGAATAAAGACTTAAGCGCAAGACGATAGGCTCTGCTCTGATGGATCGTGTGAAACGGCAAATGAAG
>JAIUMY010000105.1 GCA_022565335.1 Opitutales bacterium | reverse complement strand
GTGGCGCAAGACTACGAGGAATCATACCGATGGCTCGCCAAAGCCGCCGCACAAGAACATGTCTCTTCTCAAGTCGCCCTTGGGAACTTATATTTCCAAGGATTGGGAATACCGGAACCGGACCATAAAAAAGCCCTTTATTGGTACCATCAAGCCGCCGACCAGGGAGACCTCCAGGTAAAACAAATTCTGTTTGAGATTTATGCTTTCAGTGATAAGGTTTCCCGGGATACGGAAAAAGCCGTAAGCCTTCTCAAAAGATCGGCTGAGGGTGGATTTGCCAAATCGCAATTCATGCTGGGATGGGAATATTTCTTTGGCGAGAGGGTGGATCAGGATCATGCCGAAGGCGTTCGCTGGTATCGCAAAGCGGCTAAACAGGATCACGCGGAGGCCCAGTATGAGCTTCACCTGGCCTATTATTTTGGCGAAGGAGTCGAGCCGAACCAGGAAAAAGACCTTTACTGGCTGCGCCGTTCGGCGGAAAACGGATTTGCCCAGGCACAAAACGAATTGGGCCTCGAATACTATGAAGGAGATCGTTTGGAACAAGACTACGATAAGTCCCTCAAATGGTATCGAAAATCTGCCGAACAGGAAAATGGCGACGCTCTCTATACTCTTAGCGTGATGTATCGGTTAGGTCTTGGGGTGGACGAAGACCCTCTAAAAGCCTATCACTGGATTACCAAAGCCGGAGCCACGGGTCACATGATCGCACAAAGAAATCTGGGGAACCTCTACCGCAATGGCGACCTTGAGCAGGAACAAAATTTCACCGAAGCCGCCCACTGGTATCGCCTGGCCGCGGATCAAGGCGATCCGAAAAGCCAATTCCGTCTTGGCCGCCTATACCTTTCCGGAAGCGGAGTCGAACAAGACTCACCGGAAGGGATGCGCTTGATCCGAAAATCCGCCGCAGAGAACCATGAAGAGGCGCAACAATTTCTTCGTAACCTGAGCTTAACCCCGTAACAACTTTGGAATGACGGACCCGTCTCGACCTTACGTCTAAAGTCCTAATTTACATTTCATGCCTTGTGCGCACCTGCTTGCGATAATCTCTTGGCGAAATTCCGTAATGCGCCCGGAATTGACGGTTGAATTGGGAGATTGAGCGAAAACCAGTCGCTTCAACCAAGTCGGTAATACGCTCATCGGTATCGCGCAAAAGCTCCCGCACCTTTTGCAAACGAACCTCATTCACATATTCCTTGAAGCGAAGCCCGGTTTTGTTGTGAAAGACGCGGGAAAAGTGGCTCGGGCTCAACCCAACCTCCCCGGCCACCTCCTCGAGAACTGGATCGTGAACATAGTGGTGGCGAATGTATTCGCAGGCCCGACGAATACTAACGGGCAAATCCTGTCCCTGAACGAACAATTCCAATGACAACTCTTTAATCAAATACCCTGCCGATATCGTCAAAAGCCGCATCAGCCCTTGTCGTTTTTCCGGAGTCAGCACCGGGGACCGGTGCAACAACTCGCGGGCCTCCACCGGAGCCATGCGAATTCCGCGCCTTTCCAGTAAATGACGGCAATGGTTGATCTCCACCAAGTGGTGATTGGTTTCCATGAAACCGCCGGCAACCAAAAAACCCAACGGCCCGGCCGATGAGTTGACCGGAACCGCACAGACCAAACACCCGGCAGAACATTGCCCTTGCCACCCTTTTTCGCGCGCTTCCTCTCGCAGAGTATGCAATGATTCAAAACAAAGCTTTTGCCCGGCCGGGGTTTGGTTGAGCCGTCTGCAAAAATACGATTGGTCGAAACAGGGAGGCACCTCATCGGGTTGCTCGCGCTCACCATAAAAGCGAATTCGCCAGCCGGTAACCGTTTGCAAATCCCTGCACAAGCTCTGCAAAACCTTGGAAGTGGCGATTCGACGGATTAGAACCTCTCGTATGGCATAGGGCATTGAAGAAACCCTAAAGGAGAATTAACCGCCTAGCAATAATATATCGCCTTTTCCGTGCGCAAAATATGCGCGGTTTTTGCAAAGAGAAGGATAGTTTCTTCTCTTTTCTTTTATTATATTGGAAGCTCATCGGACTCGAGAAGTCCTTTTTCAACAACCTAACGAGGAAAGAAAACCATGCCTAAAGATAAAATCCCCTACAACCTCCCACAGGAAACCCGCGAATTGCTGGAAGCGGCCCCGAATGTGACGGTAGCCCAATCGGTTGACCATCTCATCGAACTGGCCACCTGCAATGCGGTGAATGGTTGGCACGAGGTATCCTACGATGTTCCCGGCAAAGGGAATGTTGTCGAAGCCAAGGTTTGCGCGGTCAAAAACGGCATCGCGGCCAACTATCTTGAAACCTACATGCGTCGGCGTGACCCGGACTGTATGGTGATCGGCGATGATCGCCGCACCGACAAACCTACCTACAAGGAGCGTTTCGGCGGCGATTTCGACCCGGTTCGCAAGGAAACTTTCGACTGGATGAAAACCCAGGATCTAGCGGTCTTCCCTTTCCTCGCCGGAATGGAAGGCAAGGGTGTTGATGCTTTTGTCGTGGCTCCTGCCAACGCCGGATTCTTCGCTCTCGGATTGGCCCTTCTGCAAGGCTTGATTGAGCCTCAGAACGTCCCCGAAGGCTTTTCTCCGAAATCGGTGATTTACGTTGCTCCCCCTTTCCGCCACACCCACTTCGAAGGAAAACAAGTGGTGGTGCACAACCGGACTCAGGACAACCACGAGCTCTTCAGCTACAACCTCTATCCGGGACCGAGCGCGAAGAAAGGTATCTACGGCGTTCTCCTCAACCTGGGTGAAGACGAAAACTGGGTCACCATGCACGGATCCACCGTCCAAGTTGTTACCCCTTACGGCAACAAAGTGGTCCTGTCCCACGAAGGCGCCAGCGGCGGCGGTAAGAGTGAAATGCTCGAGCAAGCTCACCGCGAGGAAGATGGCCGTTTGCTCCTTGGCAAAAACATTCTCACCGATGAAAAACGGACCCTCACCCTGCCCAGCAGTTGTGAATTGCGCCCCGTCACCGATGATATGGCCCTTTGCCACCCTTCCCTCGATAAGGGCCAAGGCAAATTGACCTTGATGGATGCCGAAGACGCTTGGTTTGTACGGGTGAACCACATCGAAAAATATGGCACCGACCCTCACCTCGAAGAGATGACCATTCATCCCCAAAAGCCGATCCTCTTCCTGAACATCGATGCCAACCCCGGATCCACCGCGCTGATCTGGGAGCACATCATGGACGCCCCCGGCTCCCCCTGCCCGAATCCCCGCGTGGTTATTCCACGGGAAATCATCCCCGGCATCGTCAAAAAGCCGGTCGATGTGGATATCCGCAGCTTTGGCGTACGCTGCCCGCCCTGCACCCGCGAAAAGCCTTCTTACGGAATCATGGGGCTCTTCCACCTCCTTCCGCCCTCACTTGCCTGGCTCTGGCGCTTGACCGCTCCCCGCGGCCATGCCAACCCCAGTATTGTTGATACCGAAGGGATGTCCTCCGAGGGCGTCGGCTCTTACTGGCCCTTTGCCACCGGACGAAAGGTAGACCAAGCCAACCTGCTCCTCGACCAGATCATCCAAACGCCAGCAGTGAAATACATTCTGGTTCCCAACCAACATATCGGGGCCTGGAAAGTAAGCTTCATGCCGCAGTGGATTACCCGCGAGTTTATTACCCGCCGTGGTGGTGCCCGCTTTGATAAATCCCAAATGAAGGCGGCCCGTTGTCCTCTTCTCGGCTACCTGCCCTCCTCCATCCTCATCGAAGGACGGACCATCGGCAGCTGGTTCTTCGAAGTCGACAAACAACCGGAAGTCGGCGAAGCGGCCTACGACATCGGCGCGGAAATCCTCACCGAGTTCTTCCACAAGGAATTGCGTGACTTCCTGCACCAAGACCTCAACCCCACCGGCAAGTCCATTATTGAATGCTGCCTCGACGGTGGAACCCTGGAGGATTACAACAAGTTCATCCCCCATGAAGTCTTGACCGAAGAAGAGTAAATTCTTCCAACCTTCTATTCAAAAAGCCGCTTCCTCCGGGAAGCGGCTTTTTGTTTTTACAAGTATTCCTGCGACGGTTCGTGGTTTACCACCCTTTATAAAAAGGGTTCAGCTGCCTGACAGAGAAAAAAACTGCCGCCAAAATTCCGGTCATGGTCGGTAACCCCGGCGCCACCGGTAGTATCCAGCAAAAACCAAGGCCGCCAAAGACAGAAAACCGGGCCCCCAGAAAGGTTCGGGGATCGCCACAATGGGCCCACTCTGTAAAGCGCCAATCTCCTCCACACTGAGGACCCGGTCCCAAACCGCAACCTCATCAATCCAACCTTCCCAGTTCCTACCGGTTTCAGCGCGGTGCCCACCAAGAATAAGAAAATCTGACGGGCTGAGACTTCCCTCGATCCTCAAATCTTCGTTGACCAATGACCCATTCAAAAATGTCATGAATTGAATACTTCCGGAATTCCCGTCCGAGACTGCAGACGCATCAAATGTCACCGCTATATGATTCCATTGCTGATGGTTTCCGGCGGCAAAATCAATGGATTTAGAACCGTCCCCACCATGTGTAAAAACCTCACCGACCTCTTCGTCAGAGGTGGAATCCTGAGAGATGCGCAGGCCATAAGAGGCCGGCCAATTAGACCCATTTGTCGCTTCCAAAATAAAATATCGATTAGCTCCGGTGATCTCCTCTACATCCAAATAATACCATGCCGAATAGGTGTAACTGGACTGAGAAAAAGGTGAGTTATTTACCCGGACAAAGCCCTCATCCTCTCGATTAAAACGAGCGGCCGAACCATCAAAACGGCCCGCCCCAGCATCGATTGATACCCCTGTGGCACTAGCCGAACCATCATAGGTAGAGCATCCGACCGTAGCCGTGAAATTTTCGTTGAAGTTCCAGTAGGCCTGAAGGCCTTCCAATAAGTCACCGCGCAACGGCAGTGCCGCCACCAGCCCAAGATGACTCAGGATAAAGATTTTCCAGCATCTTGATTTCATAAAGCTCTTTTTTAATAAGTTTTTATTAACATAAATAAGATACTGTTTTAGCATTCCTAATATGTCAACGCCTATATAAAACTTCCCCCAGATAAAAACCCGTTCAAAAAAATCGTCTAAATCTTTTCACCTCCAAAGAAACAAAAAAACCGGAGTCGCGAAGACTCCGGTTTCGATTAAAATCTGATAAAAAGCGTTTAGCTGTAAGAAGCTTGTACGCCTTTAAGATTGCGTTTGGCCACCCATGGCATCAAACCACGAAGCCGTTTACCGGTCTTCTCGATCTGGTGCTTTTCACCTTCCTTCAAGAGGGCTTTGTAATTTTTCAGGCCACCTTCGTATTCCTTGGTCCACTCACGGGCAAATTTGCCATCCTGGATTTCCTTGAGAATTTTTTCCATGGATTTCTTGGTCTGTTTGGTAATCACTCGTGGGCCCCGGGTGATATCTCCATACTTGGCCGTTTCCGAGATGGAAAAACGCATCCCGGCAATACCCGACTCATTCATCAAATCCACAATGAGCTTCAACTCGTGCAGGCACTCAAAATACGCCATTTCCGGCTGATACCCAGCTTCCACCAAAGTTTCGAAGCCAGCTTGCACCAACGCTGTGCAACCGCCACAAAGAACGGCTTGCTCACCAAACAAATCGGTTTCGGTCTCTTCTTTAAAGGTGGTTTGCAAAACGCCCGCGCGGGTGCCGCCGACGCCTTTGGCCCAAGCCAAAGCCAATTTCTTGGCTTTTTTGGTAAAGTCTTGCTCAATGGCGATCAAAGCGGGAACGCCCTTGCCTTCTTGGTACTGACTACGCACCACGTGACCCGGTCCCTTGGGTGCCACCATGATGACATCCACGTTCGAGGGTGGCTTGATCAGCCCGAAGTGAATGGCAAACCCATGACTGAAGAGAAGAGCCTTCCCCTCGGTTAGATTGGGTTCAACATCCTTTTCATAAACGTCTTTTTGCTTCATGTCCGGTACCCCGAGCATGATCACATCGGCAGCTTTCACCGCATCGGCGGTATCCATAACCTCGAAACCGAGTTTCTTGGCTACGTCACGTGATTTGCTCTTTGGATACAAGCCAATGATCACATTGGCCCCGCTCTCCTTGAGATTCAGAGCATGGGCATGTCCCTGTGAACCAAAGCCGATAACGGCAAGGGTTTTGTTATTAAAGGAAGCCATGGTGGCGTCTTTGTCGGTGTATACTTTGGCAGGCATAAGTTTTTTTGAATAGAAAGTTATAGAATAGGTTGAGTTTCCGTGCCCTTAGCGGACCATCGCCAGTTTCCCGGTTCGGGCCATTTCAAGCACTCCAAAGGGCTCCACTAATTTGAGAAAGGCATTGATTTTTCCTTCATCACCGGTGATTTCGATGACCACATCCAATGAACTGACATTAATAATTCTCGCGCGGAAGATATCGCAAATCTGCATCACCTCAGAGCGGTTTTTACCATCCGCACTGATTTTCAATAACACCAATTCCCGGTCGACCGCTTGACCTTCACGAAAGTCCTTCACCTCGATAACATTGACCAAACGCTCCAGTTGACGGATGAGTTGATCCAACGTCGAATCATCCCCTTTTACCACAACCGTCAGTCGGGACAAGGTTTCCACGTGTGTGGGGGCGACATTCAACGTGTCGATGTTAAAACCTCGACCGCTGAAAAGACCCGCAATGCGGGCCAAGACGCCGAATTTATTTTCGACCAAAACGGATATTGTATGCCTCATAAGACCTGAAGGGATTTTCGAAAATGGTGGACGGCGAGGGATTCGAACCCCCGACCCCCTCGGTGTAAACGAGATGCTCTAACCAGCTGAGCTAGCCGTCCGGTAAAACAAACACCTTAAAAAGGTTTTCGCCCGCAAAGCAAGGAGGAAAATGCAAAGAAATTTACCTTTTCATTTTTCGGCGGGGATTCTACCCTTTTCCTATGTCTGAAAACGACCCAAGTAAGACGCCTCTCTTTCAGGCATGGCAAAAGAAAGTTCTGGCGGCGACGGTCACCGTTCTCTGTTTAATCACGCTGGCTCTCGCCACTGCCGGGATTATCGTTTTGCTGGCCAACTTTCTCAGCACTTTCTCCAACGTCCTCTGGCCGCTGGCCGCAGCGGGCATTCTGGCCCTGATCCTCCGCCCCCTGGCCCGGCGTCTGGAGAGACACGCTAAAATCAGCCCGGTCATGGCAGTGGTAACGATCTATGGCATCGCCGCCATCCTGATAACCGGGGGAGCCGCACTCCTCGTGCCACTGCTGTTCCAACAGGTCAACGACTTGATACGGTTGACCCCCGAATTACTGGAAGGAAGCCGAAGATTTCTGGAAACCCACCTCGGCGAACCTTTCCGCGAATTCTGGCAGACCCACGAATTCGATTTTCAGGCGATCTCCGATGAATTGGCCGGGATGCTCCAATCCTCCCTACCCGTACTCACCGGTATCGGCCAACAGTTTCTCGCCTTTATCTCGTTTCTGACGGGTTTGGCTATTATCCCGATTTATTTGTTCTTTTTCCTGAAATCCACCCACGAACCAACCGCTGATCTGGAAAATCAACTGGATTTTTTGCCGGAAAAATTGCGCCAGGATTTGGTCTTTTTGGCCCGGGAATTCATCGAAATTGTGGTCTCTTTCTTCCGCGGACAGCTGATCATTGCCCTGATCATGGGCGTCCTTCTCTCGGTAGGCTTTACCGTCTTCGGCCTGCGTTTCAGCCTCCTGCTGGGACTCCTGTTGGGACTCTTTAATATAATCCCCTACCTGGGAACCATCCTGGGGTTTGCCATAACCATTCCCCTCGCCCTACTACAACCGGAAGGCGGATGGCCCCTGGCTCTCTCCGTCGCCGGGGTCTTTGTCACCGTGCAGGCTTTTGAAAGCTGGTTCCTCACGCCACGTATCATGGGCGAACGAACCGGACTGCATCCGGTTGCCATCATCATCGCTATTTTCTTTTGGGGCACCGCACTGGGCGGACTATTAGGCATGATTTTGGCCATTCCTTTGACCGCTTTCCTCGTTGTTTTCTGGCGACTGCTCCGGCAAAAATATCTCCCCCGACCCACCTGAACGCCAATGATCTATACCATAACACCAAACATTCTCTGGGAAGAAACGTTTTTCCTCTCCGCTCCCTGGAAGGAAGGAAAAACTCACCGGGCCGAAAAAAGATCCGCCCAAGTCGGAGGCAAAGGTCTCAATGTCGCCCGCATGCTGGAGCGCTTGAAATCCCCGCACGAGGCGGTGGCGTTTACCGGCGGAGAATACCGGGAGCCCATCGAGAATTGGCTCCGCCACCAAAAGTTTCGCTCCCGCTGTTTCACCCACCCGCAAACCTATGCCCGCCCCGGAGTCGTGGTTCGCAGCGAGGGACAAGCGGAAACGACTTTTTTTGGTCCGAATTCGTCGGTCCACTCGGAGTCGATAAAGGAGGCCGCCGCATACTTGGCGAACCTTTCCGAACCTTCCACAATTGCCCTTTGCGGCAGTGTGCCAAATTGGGAAAAAAGTGATTGGGAGCCGTTGCGGGAATGCTTCCGAACAACCTCCGGCCACCATCTCTGGGTTATCGACACCTATGGGCCTGCCTTAACCTGGTTTGCCAGCCAAAAGGTGGATCTTATCAAGGTGAACGCCGACGAATGGCAGGCTATCGAGCAAAGCGGTACTTCCTGTCAGAGCCGGGCGGCAATTATCACTGACGGCTCCCAAAGTCTCTCCGGGTGGAGTGGCGAGGGCCCTCGCTGGAACTTTGCCCCTCCAAAAATACCCAAGCAAATCTCCCCCACTGGCTCCGGAGATGTTTTCCTGGCCGCGCTCCTGCATTTCTGGCAACCCGCCCAAGGCAATTTGGAAACGGCGGCACGCGAAGCTGCCCGCTACGGGGCGGCCAATGCCGCCCACCCCGGGG
>JAIUMY010000104.1 GCA_022565335.1 Opitutales bacterium | reverse complement strand
GTGATGCCTATTCCGTGGATTTGCATCCACGGCTATCCTCATGCTGTCCCTCTGGGACTTGCCAAATGCGTGCGCCTTCAACCTAAAAAATTTCCCATTGGTGTCACTTTTACCTCACTGGAATCAATAGTTCTGAGGCTGATAAAAAAAGAGTTTAGACTGGCAATGTGAGGGCCGGTTTGTTGCTTTATGGTGAATGAGTTATTGCTGGATACGGTTTTGGGTAATTGTTTTCTTTGGGCTTAGTTTTATTGGTCTGGAGGCAGAGGAGAGCAAGGCTCTGTGGGGGGAGTTCAAGGCTAATCCCGATAACCATCCGCTGATTCCGAATAATGCTTATGCGGGTTATATGCGTGGCGAACAGCTGATCCCGGAAGTCCGGGCGGTGGTTGATGTGCGGTCCTTCGGGGGGAGGGGTGATGGACAAACTTTCAACGACGATGCCATTAGGCAGGCCATTGAGGCGGCCTGGGAAGCAGGCGGAGGGGCGGTGCAGTTTCCGGCGGGGGAGTTCCTGCTGGAAGGACTTATTCTGCTTCACCGCGAGGGGGTCGTTTTGCGCGGGGAGGGGCCCGGACAAACGGTTTTTCGTTTTGAACAGCCCTTGGTCGAGGTGTTGGGGCGGACGGGAGGAGATGTTGAGCAATGGAACTGGACGGGTGGTTTGCTCTGGATCGGCCCGGGGGATTTTTTTCGTTGGAAGGAGAGCGAAAACGGTCAGCAACGTTGGGTTTGGGAAGGACTTGGCCAGTCGCCGATGGATTTCCGGGAACGCCGTGAGGAACCCTTCCGGAGCAGTTGGGAAAATTGGCAGACCATCGGTGAAGAGGGAGTCCTCGCCCGGGTGGAGGGATACTATCCCCGGGGCACCCGCAAGGTCGGGGTCGATGATGCGGCGACCCTGGAGGCCGGCGATTTGGTGATCATGACTTGGGAGAATCCTCTGGGAGATGCCCTTTGGTTGGAAATTGCCGGGCATGATTTGTTTGCCGGAGGCGATTGGTTTGAAGGTTGGATGCAAGCCGGCGTTCCCCAGTGGACCTGGCCGGTTGAAATCCTCGCCGTGGAGGGAAGGTCCGTCACTTTGGCCCAACCCACCCGGGTCAGTATCCGTCCCGAATTCAAGGTGACTATGCGCCAGCCCGGAGCGAATGAGACGCACCCCCCTTCCTTTATCACCCAAGCTGGAGTGGAAAACCTGACTATGCAGATGGAGAACCAACGACCCGCCTACGGCTACAATCAGGGGGTGGGGTGGAACGGAATCTTTTTCAATCGGGCCATTCATTGCTGGGCGCGCAACGTGGAGATTCTGCAGGCCGAGACTGCGGTCAATGTATCTTCATCGAAGAATGTAACCGTGACCGGGATCGAAGTATTCAGTCCTTACCAGTCGAAATATATTACCACCAACCGGGTCATGTCGCATGACATTCTCTACGAAAATATTCGCGTGGGGAACACGGCAACGGTCAGTAACGGGATCAATACCGAGTGGCTCTCCAGTGGCAATGTGTGGTCGCGGATTGAAATGGATAAAGGAACCTTTGACAGTCACCGGATGATGGCTTTTGACGGCATCCGCACGGAGATCCGTTTGAGGAACCCGGCCGATGCCCGTCCGGGGGGCAATCGCGCGGCCGGACCTTTTATCGGTCGGCGGATGGTGCACTGGAATATTGAGGTTTCGGACAGTGACCGGGCCGAAGGCGAGCGGGGAATGTGGGTGTTGGATCCGGAGCAGTATGTCTGGACGGCCCAGGTCGGAATGCGCGGAGCTCCTGTGATGCAGCGGGAGGACCATTTCGGCATGCCGCCGGGAGACAAGGAGGTGCGGGTCCGGGAGGTGGGAAGCGTTCCTGAACCGGCTAATCTCTTTGCCGCGCAACGGGTTTTGCGTTTCGGAGAAGCGGCTGGGGAAACTGCGGTTGAATTGCCCGAGGCTTTCCGACGGCCCCCGCATCGCCCCGGTACGGCATACGCCTTTTTTACCGTTACCCCGGAGAGCGGAAGGCCCCCGCTGACGGTGCAGCTGGACGCTGGGTTGAGCCGTGGTTGTGGCAGTGAACTGGTCGCCCTGCGCTGGGATTTTGGCGATACTCAGCGACGGGAGAGTTTGTCCCCTGCGCAGGAACATACATTTACCGAAGAAGGGACTTATACCATTAGCCTGGAGGTGGAAACAAGAGAAGGCCAGCGGGATGTCCACATTTTTCCGGTCACCGTTGGAAATTCTCCCCCCGAGGCTGTGGTGCAGGTGTCCGATACCGTCGGCACTCCACCCTTGACAGTAGATTTTGATGCTCGGGAGAGTACCTCGGCCTATGGAGAGATCGTGCGATTTGACTGGTCGTTCGGGGATGGGGCGCAAGCTTTGGATGGCGAGGTTAAAGAAACTCATACCTATTCGCAGTTAGGCCATTACACCGCTCATGTTAGTGTGACTGATGATCTTGGCGAAAGCAGTAATATCGTGGAAATTCCGATCCGGGTATCGCAGGAGCCGGAGCTTTTTGCCCGGATCAATTTTCAACCGCCCTTCCTGCCCGCCCCGGAGGGCTGGATCGCGGCGGGGCGGGAGGTTTTTGGTGAGCGGGACGACGGGTTGCGTTTCGGCTGGCAACCCCGGGCCGGGGCACCGCGCCAACGCAACAGTGATCACTCGCCTGATTTCATCTACGACAGTTTTGTCCATTCCAACGGGGCCGTTTGGGAAATGGAGGTGCCCAAAGGTGAGTACGAAGTGCTTCTGGTCGCTGGAGATGCTACCAACCTCGACAGTGTGTATCGGGTGAAGGTGCAGGATGTTCTGGTTCTCGATGGAAGGCCAACGCCGGAGGCACCCTGGGTGGAAGGCCGCGCGCGGGTTCAGGTGGAGGATGGACGACTGAGCGTCCGCGATGCGCCCGGTGCATTAAATGTCAAACTCGCCTGGATCGAGATTCTTCGCGTACCGGAGGATTAGAGAAAAGGGAGTCCAAACTGGTGCACGCCACGGAAATTGCAGCTTTCGTTCCAGTCTTTGTTTTGTAGATATGCATGAAGTCACCGGCGGAGGTGGTTTTGCCAAGCCTTCTAAGGTGCGCATAAGGCCTGCAAACCAGGGCGGTTTTTTGTGGATTGCCATTAACCGATTTCTGGAGTGTTCCGCGCAAGGGGAGCAAGGCCCCTGCTTGGGAAAATAGGCGCATGGGAGGGGGCGGGCCCAAACGTCTGATATTTGAAAAGTCAAAAACCTGTATGACAGTGGAACAGAGTTTTTTTTGGTTCTGGCTTGAGCTTTGCCATAAAAGTAAACAAATTGTCTTCTTTAGCACTCTACCCCTCACTATGAAAAAGTCTTTTATTTACTTGTGTTGCGCTTTTTTTGGTTTCGCGCTGGTTCTCTTTTGGACTGAGCAGTCCGAGCCGAATGGCGCGGAAATTGTCGTGGCAAATATGCCTGTTTCAGCTTCACCTCCGTCCGGTGCCGAGGAGCCGCTCTTGGGGGCAGAAGCCGTGTCCTTTTTTGCGAAAGACTTTTCGTTGGAGGACGTGCAAGAAATTTTGGTAGAAAAGGCTCAAAAACTGAAGGAGGAAAACTTTTCAGCATCCCGGCAAGAGGTGATGGCGGATATGGTGGAGTTGGCGGCTGAGCGGAGGGACTACTTGCTCTCTTTGCTGCCCCGCCATCAACATTATGTGCGGGAGCAATTGTTTTCCCCGGAGGAGGTAGAGTCCTTTCCGCCGGAGGTGCAGGCTTTGCTGGAAACCTATGTCCGTGGGCGGGGGGATTTTTATGTGTTTTGCGCCTCCCCGATTCCGGATGGGCGTTTTCCGGTGCAGGGGATCGGGCATGAGGTTCACTTTGAAGGCAAAGTTTACCGGGCTCATCCCAATGAGCACTGGAAAGGGGTTGGAACAGGCGAGGATTATCTTTTTGCCGCAGCTACTCTGGAGAATGAGATGCTTTTGCTGGAGGAGCCCGAGAGTGAAGAAGTTTTTGCCAGTCCAACGGGCGTTGATGGGCAACCTAACCCTGCCGGACCAAACAAAATGCTGTATATGATCGGACGATTCGCCGGGGAATCGGACTTTCCCCAGAGTGCCTCCGCAGCGATCAGTCGTTTTTCCGTGACCGATCAGTTTTACCGGAATAACTCTCAGAATGAGATGTATTTCCTCGCTTTGGATGGAAATACCGATGGCGGGGCTTTGATGGATATTGTTTTTGTGGATATGCCGGAGACCCGTTCCTACTACGAAAATTTAGGAGTTACGGGTACCCGTCTGACCAGGCTGCTTGATCATGCCCGGACCGCGGCCAGTGCCCAGGGATTTAATCATAGCAATTACAATACGGATGCCATCATCACTTCGGGAAATAATTGGGGCTACGCCGGCTACGCCTGGATTGGGGCCAAGGGTACCCATATGCCGGATCGGTGGACTCAGTTGCGGACCTTCGGTCATGAGTTGGGGCACAATTTTGGTCTGCTTCACGCCTACTACTGGCGGACCGATGCGGTTGAACCCCTGGGGAAGGATTCCCGTCCCGGGGGTTATGTGACCGATAATGATATGGATGAGGCGATTGAGTATGCGCATTACTTCTCGGTCATGAGTGCGCAATCCACCAGTGAGATGAGCGATCCGACCAAGCCCCATTTTACCCCTTACGAAAAGCACCGGATGGGATTGTTGGAGGAGGGTACGGACCTTCTGTTGGTGGATACCAGCGGAACCTATCGGGTGTACCGGCACGATACGCGGGATTGGGTAAACAGCCCCCGGGCCATTCGCATTGAGGCCCCGGCTTCGATTTACACCGGCAACCAAAATTTTCGCTACTGGCTGGGAATGCGCTATGCCAATTGGAGCACCGCGCGGGATTATCAGCGGCGGGGTTTACAGGTCGATATTGCCGAGGATGTGTCGTTCCGGCGTTATCCCATTCAGTTGGACATGACCCCTTTTACGCATATCAGCACCACTTTTTATAATCCGAGTAGTCCGCCAGGCAACTGGTGGACCATTGACAATAATGACAAGCGGGACGGGGCGCTGATGGTTGGCCGTACCTATTCGGACCGCCAGGCGGGCGTGCATATTACCCCGATCGCCTACGATCACAGTACCTCGGGAGAGGAATTCATCGATGTGGTCATCAATCTGGGGCAATTTCCGGAGAATCAGCCGCCGGAAATCAATGATTTCACGGTCTCCAGTACCACCGTGAACACCGGGGAAACGGTTTTCTTTTCGGTCGATGCGAGTGATCCGGATGGGGACGATTTAGCGTATGGCTGGGAATTTGACCCGATTGGAAGTTTCACCAACAGCGGATTCAACGAAACCACCGCCTCCAAAAGTTGGGGCAGCCCGGGGCAGTATAAAGTGAAGGTGACGGTCTCCGACATGAAAGGCGGAATAGCCAGTGAAACCGCAGTGATCACCGTGGGTGAGCCGACCAATAATCGGGAAATCTGGGGCCGGGTTTTGTTGAGCGGCAAGCCCCTTGCCAATGCCCGGGTGCATATTGGCACCAACCACCAGGTTTGGACCGACTCCGATGGAAGTTACCGCCTCGTCGGGCTGGCTCCGGGGACCCATACGGTGAGTGCGCAGTTCGATGGCGTGGAGTTGACGCGTGATTTTTCCAATCCGGTGGATGTCTCGGCCGGCAATGCGTATGGGATGGATTTTACGGCGCAGGGCAGTGGCAGCGGCGGAGGAAACCAGGTTACCGGTTCGATTTCCGGACGAATCAGTTCATCCATTGGATCGGTGGAAGGGGTCGAGGTGGAAGCGGGCGGCATTGTCGCGGTGACCGATGCCGGAGGTAATTTTACGATCGAAGGGCTGGTCGAAGGGAGTTACTCCGTTACCGCTTACAAGGGAAGCCGCTACAACCAGCTGGGCAATCAGGAGGGTTGGGCCTTTGCGTCAAATCCGTTTCTGAATCTTTCCTCCGGGGCGAACGCCAACCTGGCGCCCATTTCCCGAACGACTTTCACCGTTTCCGGACGTGTCCAGGGAATGGGGCAAAATGATCCGGCCCCTACCATTTTCACCGCCGACGGGCGGAGTGTGCAGGCAACTTGGCCCACGGGTGGCGGCAATCCCAATAATCGTCGATGGACCTACTCCTTTACCGCCGGCACCCGGCAGGTGAATCTTTTTGCCGAGGCCAGCGGATTTGTCATTGATTCAGGTTTCAACAACCCGCTGCAATCCACGGGGGGGAACCTTAACAACCGTGATTTCAATGCTTCATCGGGATCCATTGCCGGGTCCATTCAGGGGCAGGTTTTGCATAACGGCCAACCACTGGCGGGGGTGACGGTGAGCGCGGGCGGAACCAGTATCCTTACCGATTCCGATGGCTATTATCTGATCCCCAACTTATCGGCCGGCTCCTACACGGTAACCGCTTCTCACCCGGGGGTGGTATTTTCTCCCTCCTCCCACAGTGGGGTTTCCGTTCCGGCGACCGGGCGGGATTTTGCGGCGTCCGGCTTGAGTATTGATTCAGTGACCGTTTCCTCGGCTTTTGTCACCCTGGGAAGCTCGGTGGATATTGCGGCGGTTATTAGCGGGGGAACGGGTAGTTACACGCTGGAATGGCGGGGTTGGGATGTGGCCGGACCGATCACCTTTAGTCAGAATGATGGTTCTTCGCTAACCACCAGCGCCAGTTTTGTGAACACCGGCGAGCACGTCATGCGTTTGGCCGTGGAGGATGCCAACGGGATGCGGGTTACCGACTTCGTAACGGTTACCGTGGTAGAGGATCAGGGTGGCAGTGGCAGGTTAGCGGTGAACCCCTTTAAGAGTGAACTTTTTTCCGGTGAAACAGGCGTGTTTACCGCCCGGGGCTGGGATAGCACCGGGGTGGAAGTCGAACCAAATGTCACCTGGAGCAGTGACGGAGGGGTGATTGATCCGGATACCGGGCTGTTCTCGCCGACCGAAAATGGATTTTTTACGATCACCGCCACCGATCCGGTTTTGGGAACCGGGACCGCCACGGTAAGTGTGGACGGAACCTTTGAGCCACCGGTGATCAGTTTACTCCCCGAGGGAACGATTATTTTTGACCAGGCGGAACTCCGGGCTGACCTCAGTGCGGGCGGCAGCAATGTGGCGGTGGACGTCTGGTGGGGAACGGCCGACGGTGGCTCCGATCCGGGGTCCTGGCAGAATATCTATGCGGCGGGGCTTTTTGACCAGGGAGAGATCAGCTTGATCTTGCCCGGGCTCGAACCGGAAACCGATTATTTTTATCGGTTGGAAGCGCGGAACGTAATTGGAGAGGACCAAACCGCGACCGGCCAATTCACCACCACGCGGGATCTTTCCGGAATTGAGCCGCAGATTACGTTGCTCCGGCCCACCGTTCCGGATGTGTGGATTCCGGAAGGCGTCGGTTTGGTTTTGCAAACGGAAGTGACGGAAACCGGGGAAGGCTCCGGTACGCTAACGCAGTATTGGACCGTGGAATCCGGGCCCGGTACGGTTACCTGGGACACGACAACGGAACCTGAAACAGCGGCCTTTTTCAGCGAGCTCGGAACCTATCAGCTTCGTTTGACCGCTGATAACGGCGTGTTTACGGATGTTTTGGATTTCACCGTGGAGGTGATCGAACCAGCCTTGGAGGAAAGTCCCTTGAGCGGCGGTGGGGCTGCGGGCGCTCCTGCGGAAGATTTGGCGGTGTATTTACCTTTGGATGAAAACAGTGGAAATATCGCCAGCGATGCCTCGGGAAATAATCGTGACGGAACGATTTTCGGCAGTCCGGAATGGCGTCCTGAGGACGGGGTTTTCGGAGGAGCACTGCGCTTTACCGGTAGTGGGCAACATGCGGTGCTGGCAGACTCTCAGGGTCTGGATAATGTGGCTCAAATGTCCTGGAGTTGGTGGATGCGGCCCGAGGCGGACAATAGCAATGTGCGGGGCATTCTTTCCAAGCGGGACAGCGCCAATTCGGGGCAGGCCTGGAGTTTCTTCCTGCATAACAACAACGTGTTGAATATCGATATGCCCAGTAGTAGCAATCGCCTTCAGGTCGGAACGATTCCGGCCAATGAATGGACTCATGTGGTGGTGGTGTTTGATGGTTCCCAACCCTCCAATGACCGGTTGCAGGTCTATTTCAACGGAGAATTTAGTGATACCCATTCGGCCAGCATTGATACCCTGCCCAGCCGATCCAATTCGGTGGTGTTGGGTTTGCTGGATACGGGTGATGACCGTAGTTTTCGAGGTGATTTGGATGAGGTCCGCATCTATCATGGCCGGGCACTGACTGCGGAGGATGTGGAAGAGCTCTTTACCGGGGTGGGACGCAATGTCGGTCCCTGGGTTTTGGCCGGAGGCGAACGCACCGTTAGTCTGGGACAAACAATATCCCTTCTTGGGGAGATGGAAGATGATGGATTACCGGAAGACCCGGGAATGGTGACTACGGAATGGACCTTGAGGGAAGGTCCGGCAGCGGTCAGTTTTACCACTCCCGAAAGTTTGGAGACCGGGGTGGATTTTACCCAATCCGGTAGCTACATTTTGCGTTTGACGGCTTTCGACGGGGAGGTGATGACCGCGCACGACAAGCCGGTTACGGTGGAAGACGATTTGGAAGATCCGGGGGTTATGGAATGGCCCACGGCGAGCGATTTGGTTTATGGGCAGACGCTGGCCGAATCAACCCTGACCGGCGGCGCGGCCTCGGTAGCGGGCAGCTTTGCCTTTACCGAACCGGGAACAGTGCCCGATGCGGGGACTGAAATGCAATCGGTGACCTTTACGCCCGAGGATACGGAGACGTACTCGACCGTCGTTGATGAGGTTGCGGTGACCGTGGAACCGGCGGAGGCGACGGTGGTTTTAAGCGATATAACGCGGACCTATGATGGGTCGCCCCTGAGTCCGACGGTGACGACGGAACCGGAAGGACTGGCGGTAACGCTGACCTTTGACGGCGAACCCGGGGCGCCGGTGGATGCCGGGTCCTACGCCGTGGTGGCCACCGTGGATGACCCGAATGCCACCGGCAGTGCCAGTGGCACCTTTACCATTGATCCGGCCCCGATTACCGTAACCGCCGATGATCAGGTGAAAACGCTGGGGCAGGCCGATCCGGAACTGACCTGGACGGTGACCAGTGGTCAGCTTTTTGGCAGTGATACCCTGAGTGGCGAGCTAAGCCGGGAAGTTGGTGAGGATCCGGGCGAGTATGCGATTGGCCAGGG
>JAIUMY010000103.1 GCA_022565335.1 Opitutales bacterium | reverse complement strand
GGAGAGACCCTCGCCCTCCCAGAAACGCACCCGCTCCGCCGGGAGGGCGAAGGGCCCTCTGAGCCTTTGAGCACCAACCGATCAATCGCCCCCAGACCGCTACCCGCCTGGTGAATGGACGCCCGCCAAGAACCCGCACCCCAAACCCGACCACCCGAGCTCGGAGAGACCCTCGCCCTCCCAGAAACGCACCCGCTCCGCCGGGAGGGCGAAGCCGTCCCTCTGAGCCTTCGCGCGACGCTGTTTTAATCCCGCCAAGCGGCGATCTCCGACCAACACCCCCCTCCCCCTTGAGGGACGAAGACGGAGCTGGCGAAGCGAATCTTCCACCGCTTCGGTAGTTGTGGCTTGATGCCGTTGCAAAGATTCGTCAAGTTTGCTCCTTTGCACATATCACCGATCTATGGCCGACGATTCAAAAACTCCCCCTCCCGCGAAAACCTCTCAGGTCGTGCACATCGACGAGATGTATGGTGACTGGTTTCTTGATTATGCCTCCTATGTTATTCTCGAGCGGGCGGTCCCGCACATCAACGACGGCTTGAAACCCGTCCAAAGGCGGATCCTTCACTCCATGCGGGAAATGGAGGACGGCCGGTACAACAAAGTTGCCAACATTGTCGGGAATACCATGAAATACCACCCCCACGGGGATGCTTCCATTGGGGATGCCCTTATCCAACTGGGACAAAAGGATCTGCTTATCGATGCCCAGGGGAATTGGGGCAACACCCTTACCGGAGACAGCGCGGCCGCCCCCCGTTATATCGAAGCCCGTTTGTCCAAGTTCGCTCTCGAGGTGGTGTTCAACCCCAAAACCACGGAATGGGCCCTCTCCTACGACGGCCGCAACCAGGAACCGGTCACCCAACCGGTCAAATTCCCACTGGTCCTTGCCCAAGGCGTGGAAGGCATTGCGGTGGGCCTCTCCACCCGCATTCTGCCCCACAACTTCCTCGAACTGATCGACGCTTCCATCGCGGTCCTGCGCAACAAACCTTTTGAGATTTTCCCTGACTTCCCTTTTGGCGGCATCGCCGATTTCTCCGATTACCAGGACGGCAAACGGGGTGGCCGGGTACGCGTTCGGGCGCGTATCGAGAAAGTTCGCAAAACCCTCGTCAAGATCATCGAGATCCCCTACGGGACCAACACCACCAGCCTGATCGACTCCATTCTGGCGGCCAATGACAAAAATAAAATCAAAATCTCCCGGGTCGAGGACAATACCAGTGAAAACGCGGAGATTTTGGTGCACCTGCCCTCCGGTTCCGAGCCCGACACCGCCATCAAGGGGCTCTATGCTTTTACCGATTGCGAAGTCAGCATTGCCCCCAACGCCTGTGTCATTACCGAGGATGCTCCGGCCTTTCTCGGGGTCAGCGATATTCTCAAAATCTGCGCCGAACAAACCAAGGAATTGCTCCGGCGGGAATTGGAAATCCGCCTCGGGGAGTTGCGGGAGAAATGGCACTTTTCCTCTCTCGAGAAAATTTTCATCGAAAACCGTATCTACCGCGACATCGAGGAGTGCGAAACCTGGGAAGCGGTCCTGCAAGCCATTGATACCGGCCTGGAACCCCATAAGAAGAAACTTCTCCGGGAGGTGACCGAGGACGACCTCATCCGCCTGACGGAAATCAAAATCAAGCGCATCTCCAAATTTGATTCCTCGAAAGCGGACGAACTCATCCGCGGCTTGGAAGAGGAGATCGAGGAAGTTGAAAATCATCTCGCCCACCTCACCCAATATGCCGTCAACTGGTTTAAACGACTCCGCAAAAAATATGGCGAAGGCCGTGAGCGCCGCACCGAAATCTCCACCTTTGACCGCATTATCGCGTCTAAAGTCGCCATTGCCAACGAAACCCTCTACGTCAACCGCAAGGAAGGGTTTGCCGGCTACGGCATGAAGAAAGAGGAGGAAGTCAGCAAATGCTCCAGCATAGACGACATCATCGTCTTCCGCGGGGACGGTTCGATGATCGTTTCCAAGGTGCAGGACAAAGCTTTTGTCGGCAAAAATATCACCCATATCGAAGTCTTCGACAAAGCCGCGCCCACTACGTACAGCATGATTTACCGGGACGGAAAAAACGGCCCCTACTACGCCAAGAAGTTCCAGATCAGTGGGGTGACCAGGGAAAAAGAATACCCCCTCACCAAAAGCAAGGAGGCCGGAAAGGTTTTGTATTTCGCCGCCAACAAGGATCCGAATTACAATGATCAGGTGACCATCTACCTGCACCCTTCCTGCAGTGCCCGGAAAAAGAAACTGGTATTTGATTTCGCCGACATCGACCTGAAAAGCCGGGGGGCCGGTGGCAACATCGTCACCAAGTATCCCGTTTCCCGCGTCAGCCGGTTGGCCAAGGGCGTCAAATCCGAACCCGAGGAAGATGGCCCGCAACAGGATGAATTGCCCTTGGACAACAAAGATTCCTGAAGTCTTTTGCCTCCAACGGAAGGAGGACTATCATAATGATTATGGAATTGAACAACCTGAACCTTCCCCTCGAAGATACCATCGATTACGTCATCGCCAAAGCCCAGCGGGGCCAGGGCATAACCAATCGTTCCCTCGCCGATAAATTAGCCACCGACCGAAATACCATTTTAGCAGCCAGCAAAGGGGAAGCGGAGGACGATTTTTACCTCAGGCTGGCCCAAGCCCTGGGGCTACACGGCCCCTCGCTATTGGCCATCGCCCGCGACCAATACCACCCCCGACTGAACCGTCTCCCCCCCGGCCTCCACCAGTTGACGACCGCTTACAAGGACTTTTCCGTGAACGCCTACCTGGTCGAGGTCCCCGACACCGGGCAAGCCCTGGTCTTTGACACCGGCACCAACGCTACCGCTCTATTGGACCTTCTCCAGCAGAAAAACCGCAAGCTGGAAATGGTCTTTCTAACCCATACCCACCGCGATCATGTGATGGATGTGGACAAACTCCGCGCCCGCACCGGCGCTCCCCTATGGACCGGTCACGAAGAGCCCTGGCCCAACGCGCGAACCTTTTGCGAAGGGAAAACCTTCTCCTGTGGTCCCCTGACCATCGAAACCCGCTCGACCAAAGGCCATGCCAAGGGAGGCATTACCTACGTTCTCTCCGGTCTGGGAGCTTCGCCGGTCGCCATCTGTGGCGATGCCGTATTTGCCGGTTCCATCGGCGGACCTCTGGTATCCTATGAGGACGCCCGCCGAACCATCGAAGAGTCGCTTTTCCCTCTACCCGAAGAAACCGTCCTGGCCCCCGGACACGGCCCCCTCACCACCCTTGGCAAAGAAAAAGCCCACAATCCCTTCCTCGCTGCCTGGGTCGATTGAATTCAATAACTGGCAGCGATACTCGAAAAACGCAGAGGGATCGTTCGGGCTTTTCAGCTTTTGCGAATGGGCCGCTAAATCCACCTTTTACATTGAACCTTGGGTAAATCCCACAATGGATATTTTGGTTATCCGGTGCCGATAGGCACCTTGGGCTGCGGCAAGCCTCTTGCCGCTTTTTCAGCCGCAGCCTGCTGCGGCGTTACCCCGAAACAGCTCGCCTGACCGGCCTCGCCCTCCCAGAAACGCACCCACTCCGCCGGGAGGGCGAAGGTCCCTCTGAGCCTTCGCGCGACAACCGATCAATCGCCCCCCGACCGCACCCGCCTGGGGAATAAACGCCTGCCAAGAACCCGCACCCCAAACCCGACCACCCGAGCTCGGAGAGACCCTCGCCCTCCCCACTCGTCAGCGAAGTGCTCCTTAATATTGTCACCTCCCAAAAACAGGCCGGAAGCCTAGGCGATTTCGGCCTTTTCTGAAATCACCTCCGTCCTGCCCCTTTTGCAGGGCCAACGGCCCGTCCCCACCCCAGCCTGGGGCGCAGCCCCAGGAAACAATGCTACGCTGTTTAAATCCCACCCAGTGCCAATCTCCGACCAACAACCCAAAAACCTCAATCCTCCTGCACCAGGGTTTGGATATGCAGGTCGCGTAATTGGCGGTCGGTTACGGGGCCGGGACTATCAGTCATCAGACATTGCCCTTTTTGGGTTTTCGGGAAGGCGATGACATCCCGAATGCTGGTGGTTCCGGTAAGGATCGCCACCATCCGGTCAAAGCCCAGGGCGATTCCCCCATGCGGGGGTGCACCGTACCGGAAGGATTTGAGCATGTAGCCAAAGCGCTCCTGAACGGTTTCGGGAGGGATGGCAAAAATATCCTCAAAAAGGGTTTTCTGCAGATCCGGCTGGTGCACACGAATACTCCCCCCGCCTAATTCGACGCCGTTGAGCACCAGATCGTAGTGCTGGCCGCGAACCGCTTTGGGATCTTTCTGCAGAAGATCGATATCCTCCGGCACGGGTGCGGTAAAGGGGTGGTGTGCGGCCACAAAACGCTGTTCCTCCTCCTCGTAAATGAGCAGGGGAAATTCGACCACCCAGAGAAAATTGTAGGCGTCCGGGGCAATCGTCAGGCGCTCCCGCTTTTTCAACAAATTGGCCGCTTCCAGCCGAATACGTCCCAAAATGGTACAGGCGCGGGTCCATTGATCCGCCGCAAAGAAAACCATATCGCCGTCCTCAATCTCCAGAACCTCGGCCAAGGCCGCCTTCTCCGCATCGGTGAAGAATTTCAGAATCGGGGATTTCCACTGACCCTTGTCGGCTTTAATAAAGGCCAACCCCTTGGCCCCCAGGGACTGCGCGATTTCGGTCAGATTGGTCAACTCGCCCTGGGTTAGATCGGCGAGCCCTTTGGCGTTAAAAGCCTTGATAGCCCCGCCCTTGTCGAGGACTCCACGGAACACCTTGAATTCGGTTTCCCCGAAAATCTCTCCCACATCGACCAACTCCATCCCGAACCGGGTGTCTGGTTTGTCAATGCCGTAACGATTCATCACCTCCGCATAGGGCATACGCGGGAAAGGGGTGGGAATGTCGATATCCAGCACTTCTTTCCAAACCCGGGCCACCAACTTTTCGATAAGGGCATACATGTCCTCCCGGTCGATAAAGGACATTTCCAGGTCAACCTGGGTAAACTCCGGTTGCCGGTCACTGCGCAAATCCTCGTCGCGGAAGCAACGGGCCATTTGGTAATAACGCTCCATGCCAGCGACCATAAGCATCTGCTTAAATTGCTGGGGAGATTGGGTGAGCGCATAAAATTCGCCCGGATTCAAGCGACTGGGAACCAAATATTCCCGCGCCCCCTCCGGAGTACTTTTGAAAAGGAACGGGGTTTCGATTTCGTAGAACCCTTCTTCATCAAGCACCTCGCGAACGGTTTTTGAAGCCTTGTGGCGAACCTCCATCGCCTTCCGCAAGCGGGGACGACGCAAATCGAGATACCGGTGAGTCAGCCGAAGATCTTCATTTACCTTGTCCCCTTTCGCATCATCAATCGGGAAAGGCGGGGTGTCGGAGATATTAAAAATCTCGAGCTCGCGACCCACCACTTCGATGGCTCCGGTAGGGAGGCGGGGATTGACCGTCTCGGCAGGCCGGGGGCGGACCTCTCCATGGACTCCAATAACCGATTCCGGCTTCAACCGGGAAGCCCGCTCGGCCAGGGCTTGATCGTTCTCCGGATTGAAAACCAGCTGGGTTAGCCCCGCCCGGTCACGGATATCGATGAAAGTGATGCCGCCATGATCGCGGATGGAATCAACCCAACCGCAAAGGTTTGCAGTTTGGCCAATGTGCTGATCAGTAAGGGCTCCACAGGTATGAGTTCTTTTCATGGCAAAACGAACAAACAAACCCAATGCCCCCTTGGGGTCAAAACTTCTTTTGAAGGCAGAAATAAAAATACTTTTAAGGGCCAAGCCGAAAGGAACATTTGGGATCGGGGTTTATCTTAATTCTTTCGTAACCTTTCCCATTTTCGCATGATTATTTCGTTAAAATCGTAGGCTTTTAGGTTTCTTTATTAACCAAAGCACTCTAGTATAGAGTAAATTGCAAGATTCTCTTCAAAGCAAACATGATTCTCTCCTCATAAATGCCCGCTCGTCTCACCCATTTAAAAACACCCTCTGAAAAAGAGAAAGATCGCCTGTTGCGCATGGTCGCCCACGACCTGCGGTCACCCCTAACTCATGCGAACTTACATTTGGATCGCTTGGACACCTTGGCCGAGAAAGAAAAACTGTCCCCGACAATCCGTAAACTTATTAAAGAAACCGAGTTTCAAGTAAACCGTATTGCCTCCCTGGTCGAAAAACTCAACGACCTCGACACCTTGGAAAAAAGTGGAGAGCCCATCGCTTGCAAACCGACGAAACTCGGACGCTGGGCCCGGATTTCCTATCAAAACCACCAGGCTTTGGCCAAAAACAAGGAGATCACTTTGGAAGGCAAATTCCCCCGGGAAGATTTTACCGTAATGGCCGACCCGGAGGCCTTGTTGCGAATTTTTGAAAATCTGTTATCCAACGCTCTTAAATTCACTCCGCGCGGGGGAAAAATTTCCTTGGAGATCGGGAAAGAGTCGGCTTTTGGGTTTGCCAGGATTACCGACAGTGGACCAGGTATCCCGGAAAACGATCAAAAGAAGCTTTTCCAACGTTTTACCAAACTCACCCCTAAGCCTACCGAAGGAGAGCCCTCCCTTGGCTTGGGACTTTCCATTGTGCACCATCTTTGCGAGCAAATGAACGGGAAGATTGCCTGTTCCAGCAAACCGGGGCAAGGGACTTGCTTTACCGTGAGCTTGCCCTTGGGCAGGGAGAGTTGATTGTTTCAAGAAGATCCCTACCCCGCCGACTCCGCTTTCAAGTCACGCTGCATGAGCTCAGCCAGTGCTTCCTGGGGCTTCTTTTGTCCCTTTAGAATCGCGAACGTCTGCTCCAGAATGGGTGCTTCCAGCCCTTTCTCCTGGCAAAGTTCGTGAAAATTCAAGGTTGCCCGGTACCCTTCCACGACCGTTTTCCGGTTGGCTAAGAGATCCTCGGGACGCTCCCCCGAGCCGATTTTCTCGCCAAACTCCCGGTTGCGACTCCAGGGACCAAAACAGGTGGCCACCAAGTCACCAAAACCCGAAAGCCCATAAAACGTTTCCCGGTTCGCTCCGAGTTCCTCGCCCAGACGAATCATTTCCGCCAGGGATCGGGTCAACAAAGCGGCCTTGGCATTGTCTCCCGATTGCAAACCGTCGGCCACTCCACTGGCAATGGCGTACACATTCTTGAGGCAGCCTCCCAACTCCACTCCCCGGCAATCCCCGCTGCTGTAAACCCTCACCGTCTGTCCGCTGAACGCATCCCGATACCGGTTGCGCAAATCATCCGGGCCTTTCATTCCCAGCACCATCGCGGCCGGCTTCCCTTCGGCCACTTCCCGGGCATAGGTCGGGCCGGTAAGGGAACCTGCGGCGCAATCCGGAATCTCCTCTTGGATGATGTCCGCGCTCAGTGCGCCGGTTTTCTCCTCCAGGCCCTTGGCCAAACTGATCACCGCCTGCAAACGACGACTCCCTTCCCTCGCAGATTGTACCCTTTGACAAGCCTCCCGAAGGCCATGCGAAGGGCAAGCAAGTAAAACCGCATCCGCTTCCAGGAGCAAGGGTTCCAACTGCCAACCGATTTGCAATGACTGTGGGAGGGAGATCCCCTCCAGGTAATCCCGGTTTTCCCGGCGTGAGGACATTTCCAGCGCCTGCGCCAATCGGCGGGGAGCCAAGCTCACCGTATGCCCCGCCTTTTCCAAATGTATGGCCATTGCCGTGCCCCAGGCACCCGCTCCAAGAATCACAAAATTCATGCAGTCACCCTATGAGTAAAAACCAGCACCCGGCAAATGGGAAATTTCAGCTTTTTAGCCTTTTGCCACGGCCTTGGGCCACGGGCCGGCCAATTGACCCGCGTGGAACAATAGAGTGGTTGGCGGCAAGTTGCCGGAAGGCATCGGGGCTTCGGGAAAATCATGAGGGAGTGAAACGGAGATGCTTACAGTCCCGCCATAGGGAAACAAGCGCAGCGCAGTCGGGAGCGGAGCAATACGTGGAGCGACCCCTTTGGCTGCCCCACAACAAAATGGGCAAAGCGATCAACTATGCGCTCAAGAATTAGACCGAGTTGGAGGTGTTCCTTTTGAATGTTCCTATCTCTCCCGCTCGTACCGGCTGTTCTCTATCGCGGGAAAACCGTGGCTCCGCGACCTTTGGAAGGGAACTGGAAGCGTTCACCGCCTTCTTCAATGCGCAGGAATTCACCCGCTGAGGTGGTAATACGCACAGGCCCTTTTCGGTGCAAGCGGAGGCGCATGCCCTCACCTAGGAAGCCCCTGAATATTTCCCCGCCAGTGTCCAATTCCCGGACCATGACGGTGGCAATGTCACCAGTAGCTTCAAGAAAAAACCCGGTTCCCGACCGGTCTTCCACAATCTTCAATTCCGTCCTTTTCTGCGCTGATCCTAATCCTTGCTCGGCAGCTTTGCGAAACCACGTTGCAGCTTCTTCATGGTTCTGGGTAACGCCTCTTCCTTGAAAATACATGTCACCCAAGTACAACTGTGCTAAATCATACTCCTGCTCGGCAGCTTTGCGAAACCATTTTGCGGCTTCTGAATAATCTTGTGGACCCCCTTTCCCTTTAAAATACAGGTATCCCAAGCCAGCTTGTGCTTCAGCATGGCCCTGCTGCGCAGCATTGCGAAACCATTTCGCGGCTTTTTCAAAGTTCTGAGCGACGCCATATCCTTCAAAATACATATCACCTAAGTCAAATTGTGCATCAGCATCGAGAATAGCATCACCCTTCGCGTCCTGGTCCGGTGGTATATTCGTGATTTCCGGTTCTAATTGGCCAAGAAGCCCTTGGTTGAAAAGTGTCCCCCACAGAAAAAGGACAAGAAGTACAGAAAGAAGGGATGTTTGCGATGATGAGATCATCGAGGATAGGAATTACTCCCCGAATACTTCTTCGAGAGTCTTGGCGTCGAGGATTCGTTCTCCCCAACGTTCAAGCTCCTCGCTTCCCGCGTGGTTAAGTTTTTCCTGGGATACGTAGTCCAGTTCGCCGAATTTCCGGATGAGTTGGCGCTGTAGAATCAGGCGCTCACCCTCCTGACGACCTTCCTGGCGTCCCTCCTGTCTGAGTTGATCTGCGATGCTCATGGCTTCTTCTTTTAAATGAGTTGATGTTACTTCATTTATGATAGTGTAGAGGGATTCCCGGTCAAGGGTATTCCCCGCTTCAGTCAGGTAAGTCAGGCAGATGCGCAGAAAAGTTTGCTGAT
>JAIUMY010000102.1 GCA_022565335.1 Opitutales bacterium | reverse complement strand
GACATGTTCTTGTGCGGCGGCTTTGGCGAGCCATCGGTATGATTCCTCGTAGTCTTGCGCCACTCCCCGACCGACCAAATAAAGGTTAGCGAGAGCGTATTTGGCTAAAGGGTCGCCTTGCTCTGCTCCCTTGCGATACCATTCGACGGCCCTTTCAGGGTTTTCCGGAACTCCCCACCCGCGGTAATGGAAATTGCCGACCCAGATTTTGGCGAGAAGGTGGTTTTGCTCGGCGGCTTTGGTCAACCACTTGATTGCCGCTTCCTTATTTTCTGTTGTTCCAATGGCGTGGAAATGAAATTGCCCGAGCAAAAACTGGGCCTCCTTATGGTCTTGCGCTGCCGCCTTTCCGACCCAGCGGAAGGCCTCCTCATGGTTCTTCCCAATATCCTCGCCGTCGCGGTAAAGGAGACCGAGTTTTTTTTGGGCCGAGGCTTGGCCCTCGCTCGCCAGTTCCTTTAAAGCCACATAGTCTTGCGGAAGGGACGAAGGGGGATTAGCGGAAAGGGGGGTGATGGCGGACCAGCCGAGTAAGGTGGCTCCAATGAGTAAATTTTTCAGGGCGGGCATTGGAGAAGAAATATAGGTGAAAATTTCCGATTGCTCCAGAAAAAGATGACTGAAGGATGGTATATGTTCCTTCGAACCCGACCCCTCTAGCAACTTGGCTTTGGGTTCTTCATCCCTCAGCCTTCATCTCTCATCCTTTGTTCAATATCCCAAAAGGGTAATTTTTTTCCGGGCGGCCTCTTTGAGGACCGCGGCTTTGTCCAGGATCAGGCATTTGCCCGCTTCCAAGGCGGCCGCCTGGAGGCCGTTTTCCTCCATGACTTCAAGGGTTTTCAAACCAAAGACGGGAACATCAAAGCGGGTGTCTTGCTCCGGTTTCTGGGTTTTGACAAATACCGATTCTCCTTTAGGAAAGGTGCCTGCACGGGCGAGCATTTGGTCCGTTCCCTCAAAAGCCTCGACCGCCAGAACAGTGCCTTTGCGCACGACCACGCCTTGTCCGATATCGAGGCGGGCGATTTCCCGGGCAATATGGACGCCGTGTTGCAAAACCGTTTCGGGGGGGAGGTAGCGGCCCTTGTTCATGAGGCCATAGTCCGCAAGGTCCTCGTCCATGAAGGCGCGGGCATCCAGTAAGTGTCGATCGATCGCTTCCATCTCCTGGGCAATGGCGCCGAAAATCGTTTCCGCATTGCGCTCCTTGAGACGGGCCAGAATGGCCACCGCTTTGAGGTCGGGATGTAAGCCGCGAAACAATCGCCGAGGGGTGATCTGCCCGGCCATAATGGCTTGGCGGGTGGGCCAGCGGGAGAGGATTTTCAGCATTTTGCCCAACTGGCCGACCTTGATGGTGGCCCGCTGGTTTGGCGGAACTTTCTCCAGAAGATCGGAAGCTGTTTCACCCTCATAGCCGAGAATCCAAGGGTCGTGGCCCGCCTGCCGCATCCTCTCCAAGAGCAAATCGGGGTATTGCCCTTTCCCCGCCAAAAGGGCGATCGGTTGGGGAGGAAAGGAATCTGGAATAAAACGGGACAAGGGCGTGTTGGCAGATCCGGTCAGGCTTGCTCCAGGGCGGCCAGGATATCCTCTTCAATATCGGCGTAGTCCTCAATGCCTACCGAGAGACGGACGTAGTCCTCACTCACTCCGGAGGCCTTTTGTTGCTCGGAGGTCAATTGCGAATGGGTGGTGGTCGCCGGATGGATGGCCAGGGATTTGGCATCCCCGATGTTGGCCAAATGGCTGAAGAGCTGAAGGCTTTCGATAAAGCGGCGACCCGCTTCCAAGCCACCCTTGATGCCAAACCCAATGAGGGCGCCGTGGTGTTTGCCTAAATATTTGCAGGAATTTTCGTGATAGGGGCTGGAGGCCAGGCCGGGATAATTGACCCATTCGACTTTCTCGTGTTGCTCCAGGAGGTGGGCGACTTTCAGGGCGTTTTCGCAGTGGCGCTCCATACGAAGGTGTAAGGTTTCGAGCCCTTGCAGGAAAAGGAAGGAGTTGAAAGGGGAAACGCAGGCGCCGATGTCCCGTAGGAATTGCAATCGCAATTTAAGAATGAAGGCCACATTGGCTCCCCCAAAGGGAGCGAACTCCTTAAAAGCGTCCCAGTACACCAAGCCATGATAGCTCTCGTCCGGCTCAGTGAATCCGGGGAAATTGCCATTGCCCCAATTGAAAGAACCTCCGTCAACGACAATACCTCCGATAGAGGTCCCGTGGCCACCGATGTACTTGGTTGCACTGTGGACCACGATATCCGCGCCCCATTCCAGCGGACGGCACAGAATGGGGGAGAGGGCGGTATTGTCGATCATCAATGGCAACCCTGCGTCATGGGCGATTTTTGCGACCTCCTCGATGGGGAAAATATTGAGGCGGGGATTGCCCAAAGTCTCGCCATAAAGAAGTTTGGTATTCGGCTTGATGGCCTTTTGGAAAGCGTCAGGATCGTCGGCATCGACGAAGGAAACCTCGATTCCCATCTTCGGGAGGGTGTAGTGAAACAGATTGTAGGTGCCCCCGTAGAGCTGGGAAACCGACACCATGTGATCGCCGGCCCCGCAAATATTGAGAATCGCGTTGGTGATGGCGGCCTGACCGCTGCTGAAGCCCAGTCCCCCAACGCCTCCCTCGAGGGCGGCGACCCGTTTTTCAAAAACGTCGGTCGTCGGATTCATAATCCGGGTGTAAATGTTCCCAAGTTCCTTGAGACCAAAGAGGTTCGCGGCATGCTCGGTGTCCCGGAAAAGGTAGCTGGTGGTCTGATAAAGCGGGACCGCGCGCGATTGCGTGGTAGGGTCCGGCTCTTGGCCGGCATGGACGGCACGGGTGCCAATGCGGGGGGAGGAGGGTTTTGTTGTCATAAGGGGTATTTTTCGGACCAGACCGGAAGAGTCAAGCCAGCCCTTTGTTTAGATGGTCAGTTTTCCGCAAGATCGAAAGCAATGCCTTGAAAGGGCGGGGTGGTATTAAAATTTCTAAATAACCAATTTCTTTCTCATTATTATTCAGTTGCACAAACGATTCGGGTCTTTGACAGTAGGAGGTTTTCCCGCATAGTGTGAATTTTATTTACTAATGATTGCCAACGATGAGATCCCTGAGCCGCACGACAAAGACGGCCTTGCCCTGATCACCCAAGGGATGGCTCCCCATCTCAATGCTCTGGATGGTTTCCTGCGTGAGCAGATTGTGGCTTTCGAACCGGAGGTGCGGGAGTTGGTTGAATTCTGTTTGCAACGCAGTGGTAAGCGTATCCGGCCCATACTTCTTTTCTTATGCGGGGAATGCGAGAAACAAGATCCTTCCCAAATTCGGGCCGCGGCGGTTTTGGAGATGGTGCATCTTGCAACTTTGGTGCACGACGATATTCTGGATGAAGCGGATCTCCGTCACGGACTGCCAACGATTAGTCACAAGTATGGAGCGCAAAACGCGGTCTTATTGGGTGATGCGCTGTTCGCCCATGCCGTACACCTCTCAGCCCAATTTCCGGATACAACGGTCTGTCGGCTGGTCAGTCAGGCGACCCGGACGGTCTGCTCAGGGGAAATTGCCCAGTCGGCGCGCAAGGATTTTGAGCTGATTACGAAGGAAACCTATTATCGGCTCATTCAAATGAAAACCGCCGAGCTCTTCCGCGTGGCTTGTCATCTGGGGGCCTTTTTGCAGGGCCATCCGGAGGAGACCGTGAAAGCGGTTTCCGAATATGGGAATCATCTGGGTATCGGGTATCAGATTTATGATGATCTCGCCGATTTCTTTGGCGAGGAAGCCAAGGTGGGGAAAACCCTGGGCACTGATTGGGCCAGTGGGAAAATTACCCTTCCGGTGCTTCTTTATCTTCAAGAATATCCTCCTGGGGAACGACAGCAACTTCTTGCCGAAGCCCGTCAAGGAGGTGCCAAAGTCCTGGGCAACTGGCGCGAGGCCATGCAGGAAAAGGGAATCTTTGAGACGGTGGCTCAGGCAGTGGATGAGGAGATTACCAAGGGTGAAAAAGCTCTCGGAAAACATGCCGGGGAAATGCCTGCCCTGAATCTTTTACCATTGGGAGAGTTTCTGCGGCAGAAAGTGCAAAAGCTCCGCCCTTCATTTGCCGTCATTTGAAACTGCTGAAAGGAGACCAAAGATTGTTTTTCCGGTTTCGATGAGGCTTGTCCCCAAGAGACAAAAAAGGTAATAATTCAGAACTATGAGTCCCTTGGAGTATTTTGGCATCCTGTTGATCGGTCTACTGGGAACCGGGCACTGCGTGGGGATGTGGGGCGGGTTTGCCATGATGGTTGGTGAAGGAGCGAAAACCCCGACCGCCCTGTTGTATCGGCATACCCTTTATCAATTGGGCAAGGCGTCCACCTATATGTTCCTGGCATTGTTGCTTTTCCTGATGGGGGCCGCCTTTCAAGGTGCCAGTTGGTTTTCGACCCTGCAGTATGTCCTGGCTTGGGTGGCGGGAATTATCATGGTCCTGTTCGGTTGGACACAAATTTCCGGGCGCTCGCTGACCAAAGGTATCAGGATGCCTTCCTGGTTGTCCGGAAAAAACGGCTGTTCATTGATGTTGGCGCTCTTTTCCAAGCGCAGTGGCGGGTCGATTTTCATGCTCGGCTGGTTAAACGGTTTCATCCCCTGTGGGCTCTCTTACGGGGTGATCCTGTATTTGGCTACTTTACAATCTCTCGAGGCTAGCCTGGGAGGTGCTTTTGTTTTCGGCATGGCCACCATGCCGGGTCTGTACTTGTTATCCCGCTCACGGCTATTCTTCAATCTCGACCGGCGGGTTTGGCTGATTCGGGCGATGGGAATGACCGTGGTTTTATTCGGCGTGATGTCGATGATTCGCGGGACCCCGGGCTTGCATGAGTGGGCAGGGGAAAATATTTATGCCCGTTTCAATGTCGAAACTCCGGCCGTCCTTGCAGGGTTCTTACCTGACCTCTCGGGTTTTGGCTGTTGCGGCAGTGCCCCCGATGATACCCCGGGTGAAGGCGAAACTTCGGGGCAGGACGAAAAGTGCGGCTCCGCCGGGTGCGATCTTGATTCGATGAAGGATTCTGTTTTGGAAAATGAAGATAATGGCAAGGCCTCCTGCTGTAGCGAGTTACCGCCCGAAGAACAATCCTCCGATCCCCAAGTTTCCCATGAGTAAACCTAAGCGCATCGCAACGGAAGGGGGGCAAAGCCTTGAACACAATGCTTTTGCCGATTTGTCCCTGGGCCATCTGCCAACCGGACCGCAGCCGGATACTCTTCCGAAGAAGACGGGTAAGGAAAAAAAACCTAAAAAATTCCCCTTGGTCCTGCGGCGGGAAAAAAAAGGGCGTGGAGGAAAAACGGTTACTGTTTTGGAAGCCCCCGATCATTCGGTCGGACCGCGTTTGGAAGCTTTATTGAAGGTTTTGAAAAAGTCTTTGGGGCGTGGCGGACAGAGGGAAGGGCGGTCCCTGGTGGTGCAGGGCGAACCCGATGAGCGCTTGCGCGAGTTGGTCGACAATGAAGGATTTCGGTTGAAAGGCTAAGTTGGGCGGTGCGGGACTTTCTACAGGAGAAGGTTCTTTGGCAATCGTTGCCAATGGCCACCGTGGTGGCGCTATTGGCCGCCCCAAGAATCGCTCAAGGGCCTTTTGAGGCCGGCATGTGGTACTTTGTCCTGTTCGCCTGGGCGGTCAGTATGTTGGCCGCCGGTGCGGTCTTTGCCTGGGGGCGTAAGGGCGGTATGGCGGGACCGTTTCCGGGGCACGCACTGAACTGGCGTCCGCTCCTGCTCGCTTTGGTCTCAGGTTCCCTGATGGCTTTTCTTTTTACTGAGGTCGACGTGGTTTGGCGGCCGATTTTGGAGCGCTCACCGGAACCGATTTTGGAATACCTGGCCTACCCCCGGACCTGGAACGAATGGGTTCGTTTGGTCCTATGGAATATTGGTTTCATGGCCTTGTTTTTCACCGCGGCGGCGATGGCGGTGTTTGCCCGGGTTTCCCGTCGATGGGTGGTCGCGCTGGGGGTGGTGGTCTTGCTTCGTTTTATCGCCTCAATCTATCGTTTGCAGGCCTACGACATGGGGCAATTCTGGCCTATGGCGTTAGTCACCACGGTGCCTTTTGCGACCATGGCTTGTTGGCTCTATGCGCGGCACGGTTTTCCGGCGCTGACCGCCTTCATTCTCGCCAAGGACGCTCGTCATCTTTTTCGGGACGATTTTGAGTTCTTCTAAGGCGGGTAGGTTATACGGAGACCCATTTGTTTGAGAATTTCTTTTGCCTGCGCTTAAAAATCCCTCATGTTTTGACCATGCAAGGAATTACCGGAATATGGATCGACCCGAAAGAGGGCAGGGTTTGGACCCAAACTCATGAAGGACCTGGACAAGGTTCGTTTACCCCCTTTCTCTGGGCGGATGACGAGTCGGTTCTCGACCTGCCAACGGAGTGCAAAGTCCTGCAGAGCCAAGGGAAGGGCGATTTTTCCCGCCGTATCGAATTTTTTCAATTTACGCAGTATCAGGAATTTCTGGTTGCCCATCGGGGGTATCCGGGCCTCTGCGTGGTGCGCAATGCGGAAAGTCTGGCTTTGATGAGCAATGGCTGGCGGTTGTTCACCGATCTTTTGCTGGACGATGTCAAAAGATGTCAGCTCGATATCGAAACGGCATCTTCAGAACAGGGAGCCTTTAGTAATGCACGGCGGAAAGGTGACCGCGTTCTGGCCATTGGGTTGCGCCTTAAAGGCAGCAATACGCTGTTGGAGTTGGCGGAGGATTCGGATGAGGCGGAGAAGCGCTTGTTGCAAGAATTCTCCGATTTCCTGCGCCAAGAGGATCCGGATACTCTGGAAGGCCATAACATTTATCGCTTCGATTTGGATTATCTGCGCCAGCGCGCGAAACGTCATGGGCTGCCCTGTGATTGGGGCCGTTTTGGGCAACCCGCTACCTTTCGCAGTTCCCGGCTCAAAGTGGCCGAGCGATGGGTCGACTTTCCCCGTTGTGACTTGCCCGGCAGAACCGTGGTGGATACCTACCTGTTGGTGCAACTCTACGATCTCGCCAATCGGGATCTTACCGCCTACGGCCTGAAGACCGTCGCCCGTCATTTTGGCGTAACCGCAGCCGACGGGTCCGGTCGGACATATCTTGAAGGTGGTGCCATAGGCCGTATTTTCAAAGAGGACCGGTCGGCCTTTCGGGCTTATTTGGAAGATGATTTGCGCGAAACCGAAGGCGTGGCCAGTCAGTTGTTGCCAACGTATTTTGCTCAGGCCAAAAACTTTCCGATGACTTTGCAGGAAATCCTGCTGCGGGGAACCAGCCAGAAAATCGACCTTCTCTTTCTGGAGAAATATTTCCAGGCAGAGGCCGCCATACCTGATTTTACCAATGAGTCGGTGCCCTTTGAGGGAGGATATACGGTCAGTTCCGCAGAGGGGGTGTACCGCAAGGTCCTTCATTTTGACGTAGCGTCCCTTTATCCGAGCTTGTTGCTTACTCTTGGACGAAATCCCAAGACCGATCATCTCGGAGTTTTTCTCCCCACTCTTCGCGAACTCAAGGAATACCGCCTACGTTATAAAAAACTGGCCCGGGAAGAAACCAATCCTTTGTTGCAAAGAGAATACTCAGCCCGGCAAGCAGCGTACAAAATCATCATCAACTCCTTTTACGGTTATCTCGGTTTTGCCAATGCCCGCTTTGGCGACGTGAAATTAGCCGCGGAGATTACCCGTCGGGGACGTGAACTATTGCAAAAATTGATTGAGGCTTTCCCCCAGTGGGGGTGTCGGGTTCTGGAAGCGGATACCGACGGCCTTTATGTGGAGGCCGCCGATTATTGGGATAATCCAGGTGACTTACTTGCCAAAGCCAGTGCCCTTCTACCGGAGGGCATCGAATTGGAATGCGATGGTGCCTATCAACGCATGTTTTGCTACAAAGCAAAAAATTACGCCCTGTACGATGGAGAAAAGATTACGGTCCGGGGATCCGCTTTGCGTTCCCGAGGAACCGAACCCTTTCTTCGGGAACTGACGGATAATTTAATCGCCCATCATTTGTTGAGCCCGGAGGCCGAATCGACGGTGGATCCTCTGCAGGCATGGGAGGAAGTTCGCCAAGCCATTGAAGAGGGTAAGTTTCCCATTGAAAAACTCGCGAAATCAGAAAACCTCAGCCAAAGCCCGGCCGCCTATGTCCGGGCCCGGGAAAGCGAAGGGCGAAAACCTCCCCGGCGAGCCTCTCTGGAGGCGGCCCTCAAAAAAGAAGAAAAACTTCGGGCGGGTGACCGGGTCACCTTCTTCATCTCGACCAAACCCAAAGCCTCCGAACCCGACTGGAAATATGCCCAACCCCTCGAAAATTTCGATCCCACACTTTGTCCCTACGACAAAAAAACCTACGACAAAAAACTCAAAGACTGGCGCAAAAGGTATCTACCCGAGAATAAATAAGCTTAAACCGCTCCCCAGTAACCTTCTTAAACTTAAATTTACGTTCTATCAACTTAAATATTGACGGTTGGTGAATTTTTGCTTTTTTGGGGGTATGCAGCGAAAACGCTTACATTTTACGGACTGTCCGGCGGTTTATCATGTGATGTCGCGGACGGTGAATGGAGAAAAGATTTTTGGTGAGAAGGAGAAAGCCGTTCTTGCCAAAATGTTACACAAAGTGGCGGCCTTTTCAGGGGTCAAGATCTTGACCTACTGTATGATGGCCAATCACTTCCATATACTGGTGGAGGTGCCCAGTGCGGAGGGGATCGAGTTGACCGACGAGGAGTTGGTGGAGCGGTATGAGCATTTGCACGGGGAGAACAATCATCTGCGCAAGACGCCTCGTTCGATAGCCTACGCGCCTAATTCGGTGGAGCAGGTACAGCGGACGCTCGAACAGGGAGGGAAGGAGGCTAAGGAACTCCGCGCGGCCCTGCATAAGCGGATGCACAATCTGCCGGAATTCGTGAAGACGTTCAAGCAACGGGTGAGTATCTGGTACAACAGTGAGTACCGGCGTTATGGTCCGCTGTGGAGTGAGAAGTTCAAGAGTGTTCTGGTAGAGGGGCGGGCTAATGCCTTGAAGGTGGTGGCTGCTTACATTGATCTGAATCCGGTGCGGGCGGGATTGGTGGATGATCCGGGAAAATATGCTTACAGTGGTTACGGGGAGTCGGTAATGGCGGGAGAACCGAAGACCGAATTGGGGTATATTGTGGATGCGATTGATAAGGATACGGGTAGCGATG
>JAIUMY010000101.1 GCA_022565335.1 Opitutales bacterium | reverse complement strand
GCGTCTTTCACACGATTTCTTTGACCGTCTGCTCCACTACATCGGCTCGGTCGGCGATATTGACAAACCCGCCTTTTTGAAGAAAATAGAAACTATACAAGATCCCCAAATCAAAAACGCCATGAGCGCACTTGCCCAACAATTCCGTCAAGAAGGCCGCCAGGAAGGCCGCCAAGAGGGTCGTCAGGAAGGCCGCCAGGAAGGCCAACTTCTGGGAGAAAGGCTTCTCCTGGAGCGATTGTTGGCCCGTAAATTTGGCCCGTTGCCGGAATGGGCGCGGGAAAAACTCGCCGACGCCCAGGCTCTGGATCTGGAAAAATGGGGCGATGCCATTCTCGAGGCTTCCAGTCTTGAGGAGATATTTTAGCCCCGCTTAAGCCTCCAATAGGAAAAAGTAGTTCGTAGAGAGACGGTAGGGAATTGCACTCTGTTCTCTCAGTAACTCCTGTTTATATTGCCTTTCCTGTTTTAGCCGTCCCCCAACCATCAGTTTTTTGAACCGGGGGGCCCAGAGGGGCAAAGAGGGAAGAACCATGACGTAGGGGCAGGAGAACGTTTTTCCCCAGCGAAATGCGGGCTCAAGTCGCTGCCACCAGCGGAGCTGGAATATGCGATTAAGAGACTCACGGGGTCGGAGTGTTCCGCGCCGCCGCGAAAGCGGCCGCGCGGGGTGGTGGGACGTGGTTTATGTCCCTGGCTTGAAGCACTCCGCGCAGGGACACGAGGTCCCCGCTTGGGGCAAAAAAGCGAACGGGGACTTTACGCCCCTGTGCGCAATGCTTGGGAAAACGAAAATGTCACCCCTTTTCGACAGCGAGCGGGGACTTCATGTCCCTGCGCGCAACACTCCTGGTGCCTCCGAAACACCCTAGTCTCACACAAGACTCCCCACCGTTGAAAATTTGCGGGAATTGATTGTCTTCCCGAGGCTCACGGAACAGAGTGTTGGCATGAATCAAGTCCGGTATAATATGATCCTAATGGCCTCGGTGATGATCCTTTGGGGATCCACCGCCAACGCACCTGCGGAAGAAATTGAGCTAACGCTGGCCGAAGCCCTGCAAAGGGTGGAAGAGGACAACTTTTCCCTATTGATCAATCGAGAAGCGATTCAGCAGGCCATCGCCGCGACCACGAGGGAACGCTCTGCCCTGCTTCCGCAGGTGAATCTGGAAGCCACCCAAACCCGTTCGCGTTTTGTGGGTTCCGGGGGAAATGACTTCAGCGGTACCGGAGGACAACCGACCGGAGGAGGGTCAGCGGAACGAAACCGTTTTGAAGCAGGGGTGACGGGAAGCATCAGTCTGCTGGACCCCCAGCTGATCGCCACTTACCAAGCCAGCCGGATCGGCATTGAGGTCGCTGAATTGGAATTTGAAAGCTTGCGCCAGGAAGTCCTGAACCTGGTCGCCGAGGCCTATCTCGACCTTGTCCTGGCCCGGCAAAGGCTGGAGGTTTTTCAGGCCAATGTGGAACGGAGTGAGGGCTTTCTGGAATTGGCCCGAAACCGGGTGGACGCCGGGGTGGCCGCTCAGATTGACCTGACCCGGGCGGAAGTGCAACTGGCGCAGGATGAACAGGCTCTGATCGAACAGGAGAATACAGTCTTCGTACGCGAAACCGCGGTGAAACGGCTCCTGGCGATTCCGCAGGACAAATCGATTGCCGCACGCCCCTTTCGGACCCGTATTCAGGAGGCCCCCGACTTGAATCATGAATTTACCCCTCAAATGTTTGCCGACCGCTCTGAATACCAGCAACTTTTGCAGAACCTCGAACAAAACCGCCTGGAAGTGCGGGCCGCCCGCTGGGAGCGCCTGCCTTCGGTCCGCTTATTTGGCAACCTCGGTCTGGTAAGTGAAACCCCCTTTGACGGAGACGAGGAGGAGGAATGGACCGTCGGTATCGGAGCCAGTATGCCGATCTTTGAGGGTTTCCGTATCCGGGCCAACACGATGTTGGCCAATTCTCGGCTACGGGCCACCCAAAGCCAGATGCGCGATCTAAAGGAAGAGATTGAAAGCGAGTATATGTTGGTCTGGAGAGACCTAAAAGCCCGCTTGGCGCAGATTGAGGTGGCCGAGAAAACTTATTCTCTGGCGGAGGAAGAACTTTCCCTGGCCGAAGTGCGCTTCGAGGAAGGGGTGGCGGACAACCGCGATCTGATCGACGCGCAAAACAATCTGGCGCAAGCGGATGACAACCGTTTGGATGCCTACAATCGCTATGACCGCGGGCGACTCGAACTGGCCCGGGTACGGGGGGATGTTTTACTGATTCTGGCTGATCAAGTGGTTTTGAACGAGGAGTAAGCCTGCCGACTTTCGTTCTTGCCAAAGCCCTAACGAATTGCAAAGCTTACAAAATCCCAAGGAAGGGTGGCAGAGTGGTCGATTGCGGCGGTCTTGAAAACCGCTGAGCCGCAAGGCTCCGGGGGTTCGAATCCCTCCCCTTCCGCCATCTTAAAGTAAGAAGTAAGACTTAAAAATTAAGAAATAATTTCAGTATCGCCAAGGCGCGTCATTATGGGAGGGATGAGAACCCACGGGCGGGGGTTTGGCCGGAGTGAAACGGAGGTAGGATGCCAAAGGCAGCCCGGAGGGCCAAGCGAAGCGCTGTCCAATCCCTCCCCTCCTAGTGAAGCCATAGCCCAAAGGGCGACGGCTCATCCGCCAATTTAAAGTAAGAAGTAAGATTTAAGAGATAATAAACAATGTCGAGTCCTGTCCGCCAAAAGTTGGCGGCGGTCATCGAAACAGGCGTTCCTCATCTCATCGTTCCCATGCCCCCTCCGCGACGGCATCGCGCAAGCGCGAGCCCTACAGAAAATTTCGGCCGAATTGAGCGGGAGGTTGATTGTAGGGCCTCCACTTGTGGAGCGCCGCCCGGTAAAAACCAACAACCCGCGGTTTCGCCGTCATTTACTTACAAACAAAACCGAAAAATCGGGCAGGTGCCCGGTTTTTCGGTATAAGCCTTTTCCGGGGAAAGGTGCATTCCCGTTGAAGTGGGGCAGGCCTAAGTCCCATACATTCAGCATTGAACTCCTCTATTTGAGGGCATAAAACCTTTTTCTTTTGAGGCTGGAGGCGGAGGGGAAAAGTTGGCAAGGTGAAGGGTATGGTCGGAAAGTGCCCAATACGCCTGGGCTTTGTCTTTGCGCTGATGGACGAGGCCCGACCCTTCATCAGGGAATGGCCGATGAAACCAGCCCACCCGTTGCCCGGATTTTCGTTTTTCCAAGGGGAGGATGTGGCAGCGGTGGTGACCGGGATGGGCAGTGAACGGGCGGCGGCTGGCACGACCGCTTTGCTGAGTTGGGTTTACACCCGCAACCGTGACCTGGCCCCGCATCGGTTTTTCGGCCGCACCTCCCGGCTCCCTGATTTTTCCCTTATAAACATCGGACTGGCGGGGCGCATCGACCGGGATCCCGAAACCCTGGGACAGACTTTTCTGATCCACCGGTTGCGCCATCAGGCCACCGGAGAAACGTTCTATCCGGATCTGCTGCACCGTTGGGAGGGCATGCCGGAAGCTTCGCTGACCACCGTTGCCAAACCGGTTTTCGGCGACTCCCCTAAGAAAGAACTGGATGCGGATTTGGTGGATATGGAAGGTACGGGCATTGCCATGGGGGCCCGGGCCTTTTTGCAAAACCACCAGGTGCATTTTTATAAAATTGCTTCGGACCTGTTGAGCCCAATGAAAAACCTTCGCCAAACGACCGGGCCATGGCTCCAGGAAACGGCCCGCAAGTTGGTTCCGGGGCTTAAACAATGGCTCTCTCAATCCCCTGAATCCCCTCCCCTCACGGAAGCGCAATTTGTCTGGATGCGCTCGGTCGCGAAAAAACTGCGCTTCTCCTTCACCCGCACCAGGAGCTGGGAACAACTTTGCCTGAGCACCGCTTTGCAGGGCAAACCCCTTCCGCTAGACTACCACCCCCCGGCCAACCTTTCCAAAAAAGACCAGCACGAACAATGGCATCATCTGCAAAAACTACTGGACGTGACGAAACCCTGAGTTCCGTTATCGTCCCCTCCCCGCAAAGATCTTTTTCCCATTTGTACATCGAAAAGGAGGCGTTGGACGAACCCGACACCAAGCTTTTGCGGAAACGGTTTCCCCAAGCCACGGTGGTTGAAATTGACCGTTATACGGAGATCTTCAACCGTTCGGGACAAAGTTTTGCCGCCCAAAAAGCCGTCCCCAAACTGATCCTGGCCAAGAAGAGAGAGGATCTCCTTTATCGCGGATCCCCCTACACGCCAAACTTCGGGCATCGGCGGTTTTTCTACAATGCCATGATTCTGAATTGTCTCTACAACTGCGAGTATTGCTACTTGCAGGGGATGTACCGGAGCGGAAATTTAGTGTGGTTCGTCAACAGTGGTGACTTTTTTCAGGCCGTTGCCGAGGAGTTGAAACAGGGGCCGTTGTATTTGTGCATTTCCTATGACACCGATATGCTGGCCTTTGAAAATCTTCTTCCCCTCTGTGCCCGTTGGGCGGAGTTTTCCCGAAAGGAACCCGGACTGACCATTGAACTGCGCACCAAGAGCGCGAATTACCGGGCTTTAGGCCGAAACGCGGAGGCCCATGAGCGGTTTATCCTGGCCTGGACTCTATCGCCGGAAGCGGTCTCCCGCCGTTACGAACAAGGCACACCGCCGATCGCTCAACGACTGGCCAGCGCCCGGGAAGCCATGGAGGCGGGCTGGCCGGTTCGCCTGTGCTTTGATCCGGTACTTCTGGAAGGCGAATGGGAGGAAGACTACCGTCAGCTGTTTGCCGAGGCTTTTGCCCAACTCGATCCAAAGCGCTTGCAGGACGTTTCGGTCGGATTTTTCCGCTCCAACCGGGATTTTTTGAAAACCATGCGCCGGCAACGACCGGATTCCGCCTTGCTGAACCGTCCCTGGCAAGCCGATGCAGACAAACAATTGACCTACCCCACCAGTGAGATCGAAGAGGCCCGGGCGACCCTCCGGTCCGAGCTTCTTCGCTACCTACCCGAGGGTAATATCCATTTTGCCTGAGCGGCCGATTCCCCAATGAGTTGGCAAAGACGCTCCCCGTGGGCGGGATGGCAACCGAGGTAATGCAGGTCCGGCATGGCGACATCGAAGTTTTGCAAAGGGAAAGGGTTTCCGTTGAAGAAATAAAAGGAGTAGCCCAAAGCTTCGCCAATGGCCAGGCCCCCGGCGATATCCCAAATCTTCACATTGTAGTCCACCACCGCCTGAAACACTCCGCCCGCCAATAAGGCCAAATGCAAGGCGCTGCTTCCCAAGGCACGAATCTTACATTCGGCCAGCAGCGGGCTGAGTTTGGTGTGAACATTGGCCCGCCACGGAGTATGGACGGCCAGATAGGTGGTTTCCGGAGGCGCTGAACGGGTGATTTCGGAGGTCAGAAGCTCTTCGCCCAAAGAGACGTCCCGTCCCGGCCCCCCTGCCAGAAGAACCTGCCGGGCCCCGTCATAGATCCATCCGTAGAGGGGGTAGCCATCTTTCAGCAGCGCCAAGCTGATGCCGCAATTGGGGAGCCCAAGAGCGAAATTATTGGTGCCGTCAATGGGATCCAAAACCCAGGCGAACTGACTCTGTAAGGGTACCCCGCCCTCCTGGCGCTCCGATTCCTCGGAACAGAGGTCATCCTTCGGAAAGACCGAGGTAATGGTGGAAAAAATCCGCCGGGAAATCTCATGGTCGGCTTCGGTAACGCGGGTCCGATCGGGCTTCCAGTGGCTCTTCACCCGCCCCAGGCGGGCATGGAAATATGGCTGGACGGCCTCAATGGCCTGTCGTCCGACTTTAATTCGTTTGTCCTCGTGCTCGCAAAATTTCATGAAAATCTTATGGTGTTATAGAATGTGGACCGCATGGAAACCTCTTCCCCTTTCCGACCAGCCTTGGCGATTCTTCGACTTAAAGGAGCTTTTGCAAGGAGGGCAATCCTTCCGTTGGTTTTTTGAACCAGAGTCGAAGGCCTTTATCGGGGGTTGGGCGGGATTTCTGCTGCGGCTGCGGGTTTCTCCCGGAGGTTTACTGGAGGCTTCCTTCCCCAAGGGTGAAACAGCACGGCTGGCCCCCTCGGAGGAAGCGGTGGTCCAGTATCTCGGCTATTCGGCCGAGCAGACTGATTTGCAGGAAAACCTACCCTGGCGCAGTGACCCGATTCTCCGGGAAGCGATCGAACAATTCCCTCGACTGCGCATTTTACAGCAACCACCGGAGGAAGCTTTATTGAGTTTTTTGTGTAGTGCGACCAAACAGATCCCTCAAATCCAACAAGGCCTTTGGCAACTGGCGCAACGTTTTGGCCAGCCATTGACGGTGGATTGGAACCAATTGCCCGATTGGGAGGTTCTGGCCGGAATTCCTCTTGGGGACTTACGCGAGACTGGCATCGGCTTTCGCGCCCGGCATATTGCAGGGACGGCGGATTTTCTCAAAAGGAATCCTGGCTATTTATCGGCCATCCCCGAACTTCCCTACCCTAAGGCCCGGTCGGCCTTGCTGAAGCTCCCCGGAGTCGGCACTAAGGTCGCCGATTGCACTTTACTTTTTGGGTTTCAAAAATGGGAAGCCTTTCCCGTCGATACCTGGATCGCCAAAACCCTGCAACACCTGTATGGGTTACACGATTGGAACCTTAGCCAGTTGGAAACTTTTGGCCGGATCCATTTTGGACGGGGGGCGGGCTTGGCGCAGCAATTCCTCTTTGCGCGGATGCGTCAGTTATCAAAATAACTCCAGCCGGCGGTATCTCCCAAATAATAGATTCCCATGACCAGCAAGACCACGGCCACAATGCCCCACAACAGATACTTACTAAAAACAAAGAGGCGGTAAACCCCAACGCAGAATCCCAAAGCAATCAAAAACGTCACGATATAAAAAAACCAATCGGGCTGGTTTTCAAACATAGCCTTGTATCGCTCCCAGGATTCCATAATGATAAGAACAACGTAGAAAGGGCGCACGCGCAACAAAAGAATTGCCCTCTTCATAGGCTTCTCACAACTTTTTTTTATGCAAGGCAAACCACAATTACTCGCCTGGATCTGCTGCGATGGGGTCCACATCGACCCCTCCACCGGGAAACACACTCTTCTCGGCATCTTTTCCAACATCAAGGCCCGGAAGTTTCCGGTTACCCACCCCAGAATGTTCTGGTTTCTCTCGCTAACCGATGTGGCTCCCGGAAAGCATCAATTGAAAATTTCCATGGGACGCGGAATGGAAGAGACCCGACCCTTGGTGCAGCGGGAGTTCGAATCGACCAGCCCCGTTCAAAGAATCAACCTGATCAACGAGGTCCAGCGCCTAACCTTTCGCGAAGGAGGAGAATACTCCATTCTTATTGAAGTCGACGAAGAGACTATTTTACTAACCAGCATTCAGGTCAGCTGAAGATTGCCAACCCTTTCCCCGATGCCGGAAGAGACCAAGCAAAGCATCCCCTACCGTCCCACCCGACTGCAGGAATTACAGGTTAACGAACGACCTCAGGAACGCATGGAAAGACTCGGTCCATCCGCCCTGCAGGACCGTGAACTTTTAGCGATGATCCTGCGCAGCGGCAGTAAGGGTTTCAACGTTCTGGAAGTGGCTGGACAAATTTTGCAGGAAGCTGGCTCCCTGGCCAACATCGCCAATTTTCAGCCAGAGGATTTTCAAAGAATCAAAGGCATTGGCAAAGTAAAATCTCTACAAATGGCCGCGGTTTCGGAGATCACCCGGCGAACGATTATTCAAAAAAGCGGGGAACGGCCTGTTTTTGACGAGCCCGAAAAGGTGTATCGCTATGTTTTTCCCATCAGCACTTCGCTGTCGGTGGAAAAGTTCTGGATTCTTTGTCTCACTCGCAAAAACACCCTCGTCCGGATGAGTGAGATCACTTCCGGAACAGCGGTGGCCAGCCTGGTTCATCCCCGGGAGGTTTTTCGGGAGGCCATTCGCCACGGTGCCGTGGCGCTGATTGCGGTCCACAATCACCCCAGTGGCGATCCCTCCCCGAGTTCGGCCGACATCCGGGTGACGCGCCAACTTCGGGAGGCCGCAAAGATTGTGGATATTGAACTTCTCGACCATATAGTGGTCGGAAACGAATCCTACGACCCGCGCGGAATCGGTTATTACAGTTTCCGCGATGCGGGCATCCTGTAGCCCTCGCTTAACGTTCCCTCTCCTATGAAAACTGCCAACTTTCTCACCACAATTCTGGCCCTCGGTTTCCTGGGTCAAAGCTTCCTTTCCGCCGAGCCCGAAGACCGGGGCATGGTATGGAAAGTGGAATCCCCCACGGCCAGCGTGTATCTGGCCGGATCAGTGCATATTTTATCCTTTGACGATTATCCACTCCCCCCTCCGTATGAATCAGCCTACGAAGCCTCTGGAAAGGTCGTTTTCGAGCTGAATATGGGAGATTTGTTTTCTCTGGAGAAACAAACGATTCTGCAACAATCCTCACGTCTTCCGCAAGGAACGACCTTGGAAGACGTTCTCCGGCCGGATACCCTGAACAGCTTGGAAAAATACCTGCAAAGCCGGGAGTTCTCACGGTCCGGCTTCGCCGGACATCAGCCCTGGTTTGTCGCCACCACCATCACTACCATGGAGCTTATGCATTTGGGACTGAGCCCCATGGCAGGGGTGGATATGCATTTTTATCAGAGGGCCATCCGGGATGGCAAAAGCACCGGAGCCCTGGAAACGCTGGAATATCAATTAAGCCTTTTCAGTGACCTGTCGATGGAGGAACAAGATCGTTTTCTGCAGGCCAGTCTTATTGAAATCGATACGATCAATCAGGAACTCCAGACCATGCTCACCTATTGGCGAACTGGTCAAGCCGATCAGTTGGCAAACTTTCTGAACGAGGGACTGGCTGAATTTCCCACCCTCAAGGACTCTCTCCTCGACGAAAGAAACCGCAATTGGGTAGCGGAAATCGAAACCTTTTTAGCGGGCGAAGAGACCGTTATGGTAGTGGTCGGCGCGGGTCATTTAGTGGGGGAAAACAGCGTGGTGGAACTGCTCGAGAAGAACGGTCATACGCCCGTTCGCTGGGAGTAACCCCCTCCGGAAAGCTCACCGCAACGGCATCGCGCAAGCGCGAGCCCTACAGAAAATTTCGGCCGAATTGAGGGGGGGAGTATTGTAGGGCCTCCACTTGTGGAGCGCCGCAGGGAAAAACCACCAAACCGCGGTTTCGCCGTCATTTACTTCCAAATGGAACCGAAAAATCGGGCAGGTGCCCGATTTTTCGGTATAAGCCTCAGAACTCTTGATTCCAGTGAGGTAAAAGTGACACCAATGGAAATTTTTTGGGGTTGAAAGCACACGCATTTGACAAGTCCCAGAGGGACGGTAAGAGGATAGCCGTGGATGAAAATCCACG
>JAIUMY010000100.1 GCA_022565335.1 Opitutales bacterium | reverse complement strand
TCAGCATATTCGAGGAACATCGGACCGATTGCCGCGTTGGTCAATATGCCGCCCTTTCAGGGCTCGGTAATTTTTTGTCCATTCTCACACCGGGGCGTTGCCCCGGCCTTTGTTCTGCTGCCCCTTCGGGGCGGGTATTGGGTTGCCGGGACGCGGTTGCCGGAATCGAGACCCGGTTTTTGAATGACGGTTTTACCCTGGAACCGAGATGCGGTCCATTGTTCTTTTGTTCTGGTGCCCCTTTGGAGAGGGTACGGGGTTGGCGGAGTATGATTCCCGGAATTGGATCGGCGGTCGCATAAGCACCAACGGTGCGTCATGCCAAAGCCCGGGGCAGCGCCCCGGGGAACGGGGCGTCCTCCCATAAGTGAGCCCTGAAAGGGCGGCATCGTGAGACGGTCCTTAATCCCATACATATCGTTCATCGAAAGAAATCCCATGCTTGGTGAGAAACGCACGGTATTCTTCTTGGAATGAAACTTTCCGATGATGTTCGGCTTGATTCTGAATATATTCTCGAACGGTTTGGCAATTCGATTCACTCACCGAAAAGGCCCCATAACCCGTTTGCCAGGAAAAGGAATTTAAAAGAGGATCCTGTGTTTTTAACCACTTGGAGGAGGACTTTTTGGCTTCCTCAACGACCTTGGCTACGGTCATTGTTCGGTGAAGGATAATCAAAAAATGCACATGGTCATGGACCGAATTAAGGGCCAGAGCCGGGCATTTTATGTTTTTGAGAGTCGTCGAAAGGTAGGCGTGAAAGGCCGGCCGGACACGTTCGACCAAATAACTTTCACGATTCTTGGTGGAAAAGACCACATGGATCAGAATGCGGGCTAGAGATTGTGGCATGGTTTGCTATTATTTTGGTGGTAACGTTTTGATTTGTTCGTTTTGCACCATTTGTGCCAATTTCACAAGAAATGCCGCCCTTTCAGGGCTCGGTAATTTTTTGTCCTTTCTCACACCGGGGCGTTGCCCCGGCCTTTGTTCTGGTGCCCCGTTGGGGCGGGTTTCGGGTTTACGGGACGCGGTTACCGGAATCGAGCCCCGGTTTTTGAATGACGGTTTTACCCTGGAACCGAGATGCGGTCCGTTGTTCTTTTGTCCTGCTGCCCCGTTGGGGCGGGTTTCGGGTTGTCGGAGTGTGATTCTCCGAATTGGATCGGCCGGCGCATAAGCACCAACGGTGCGTCATGCCAAAGCCCGGGGCAGCGCCCCGGGGAACGGGGCGTCCTCCCATAAGTGAGCCCTGAAAGGGCGGCATCGTGGGATCACCTTATTCGAGGAATATCGAACCGATTGCCGCGTTGGTCAATATGCTGCCCATTCAGGGCTCGGCGTTTTCCTCTATCCCAACCACCGGGGCGTTGCCCCGGTCTTTGTTCTGGTGCCCCGTTGGGGCGGGTACGGGTTGTCGGAGTGTGATTCTCGGAATTGGATCGGCCGGCGCATAAGCACCAACGGTGCGTAATGCCAAAGCCCGGGGCAGCGCCCCGGGGAACGGGGCGTCCTCCCATAAGTGAGCCCTGAAAGGGCGGCATTTCGGAAAACCTCCGCTGTAAATACCCCCTCGAAAAAAACCTCTGTCGATTTCGACAGAGGTTTTCCTTGTGGGGACTAGACCGAAAGAGAAATTTACGAGGACTTATTTCTGCGGTGGCGAACCATCAAAACTCCGGCCAACGCCAGGAATCCGAAAATAGCGGCATAGGTGCCCGGTTCGGGAATGGCTACCGTAAAATCGATCGTAGCCTGATGGGCTGAATCTCCGTACTCGCCGCCGACGCCCAAAACATCCAGAACTACCGAATACTCCCCGTATTCGGAGAATCCCCAGTTACGGTGGTGGTGCCCCCAAACGCTGTTAAAAGTGCCGGTTAAATCGCCCGCCGCGGAGTTGAAGAGGACATCGGGACTACCTAATAGGTTTCCAAATAGGGAAACATGAGCGGTGGTATCCTGCAAAGCGATACCGTTAAAAGTGGACTGGGCGGTGTTTAGGGTGAAGGTGAAGTTGTCGAACTGGTCAAATGCACTATTACTGCCAATTCCCATAGCGTCTTGGTCTTCCCGCAAGCGAAAGCGAATTCCCAAATCGGGAACATTCGGATTCGGGTTTTCGAATTCTCCATTGGTGTGAGTGTAATAGAAATCGGTGCCGCCTACATTGAGGCTTTGGTTGGTGTTTACGTTGACCCGTAGAGTATCAAAATTATAATCGCCGGTATGCCCATCCGTATTGGGAACGATGACCGTGTTGGTCCCGGAAACCCCCGTAAAACTTTGGAAGGAATTTGTCAGACCACTCGCGTTGGTAGTGGTTGGTTCGCCCGTGGTTCCTTTGGCCCGAAAGACGGTATGCCATGCACCATCACCGCTATTCGCCTGACTTTCATAAAGAAAGAATATGTCACCGGATCCGCCGGTGCCTTCGAGCACAATATTTTGCCCCGAAACAAAGGAAACCGGTGTCGCGATGAGCAAGGCGGCGAGAGAGCTTTTTAGAAGGTTATTTTTCATTTTGCGTTATATTTTTAAGCGAATGTTTGCAAGAAGATGCAAAGTTATGGCATCTACTTGGTTCTTCGCAAGTAAAAAATCCAATTAATGCGGAAAATTCGCAAAAGAAGGTTTTTCCCGTAAGCAATTGCCCTGGTTTTGCGAAGCCGCAGGCCAACGCCAGCGCTACCGGGTAACAAAAGGCTTTTTTTTTATTCCTCTTCGCGGGAGGGCGTAATCACCCGACGCCGAACCGCCTGGCGTTCGCGGAGTTCTTCGGCGCGTTGGCGTAGGCGTTCTTCCCGTTCCTCCGGAGTCATGCTTGGCGTCGGCGCCTGTGAGGTTGTTTGGCGTTGGGTAACGGATTCTTCGCTGTTCTCTTGAGTAGTGACCCGGGATTCCCGCAAGGCGATTCGGCGGGTCCGGCCTTCCCGGGAGACGGTGATTTCCTCGGACGAGGGGTCAAAGGAGACGACCCGGTACCCATCTTCACTTTCGCCTTCCTCCAACCAGTAACTGGTGTTTTCGGAGGGGTTGTGCAAACTGAAGGAGGGCGTTCCCTGCCAAATGGTCATCGATCGGAACTCGATCCGATCCAGAGGGTCCTCCCGACGGGGTTCCGGGCGAGTAGGGCGTTGGGGACGGCGGTCTTCCGGGGGAACGAAACCCGGGGGAATGAAAGGGGAGTTGCCCTGCAGTGATTCGTAACGCGACCCTTCCAGGGGAATCCCCTCTGAAAGCAGGGCCGTTGCCAAAGAGACTATGCAGAGAATACGAAACACAACTATAATTATGCGAAAAGATCGCCTAATGACAAGGTTTTTGCTTTCTTACTTTCATGGTCCTCCTGCTGCTGAGGTCTCTCTTCCGATCGCTGAAGTCCGAATTTTTCTTTGGCGGATTTTTGCATGAATCTCACTTCTTGTTCGCTTTTGGCGCGATTTTTGCCAAGATTTTTGCCATGGTTACTTTGGTTACGGGAATGTTAGCAGGCATGGACGAAGATCGCTATCTCCAGCAGGTGGTGGAGATGGGCGCGCAAAATGGTCGCGAGATTAAGGTTTACAACGCTATAGAGGAATTTACCAAAGGCGGCAAAAAGCCTCTGCAGCGGCTCCTGGGAACGACGGACTATGTGTTTGAGCTGACCCGGGAGCGGGAATATGAGAAAATCGGTTTTCAAATTCATGCGGAAAAGCACGAGGACGTGATCATTCGCTGTCCGGCCACCGTGGAGTGGAATCGGATCAACCGGAAATTCAAAGACCAGCGGATTATCCGGGATTTTATAAAACCTGATCTGATCGTGACGCTGATCGATGCCGAATGGATGATTAAGCGAAAGCTCGAGAACCTGGACGCTGCCGATCCCTTCTTGCGCGCGTTGCGCAAGCGTAATCATACCCTTTATGAAATCCTCTCCTGGATGAATGAGGAAGTCTCCCTTTCCGAGGATTGGGCGAAATACATGGGGGTTCCTCATTATGTCATCGCCATCGGGGAGCCGCCGGAATGCCTCTACAAACTAGTGACTCATCCCGATCCCTGGGTGGTGTATGTGAGCTATTCCATGACTCATGCCACTCCGGAAATGCGTTTGGTCGTTAATGAAGTGATCCACAAACTCCGGGATTACGCGGTGATAGTGGATCCCCAGACGGTGGAAATTGGTAGTGAATTTGACAGTGAAGAGGATAAGGAAGCCATTTACGCCTATACCGTCCATCGTGACTTACATTGGTATGTGGGGAAGGTGCATTCGGTGGTGGCCATCCATCCTTACCCTGACCGTCCACCCCTTTCGGCGGGGATGATGGATGAATTGGGGCATGCCCGGGATTACATGAAGGGGCGGTATATGATTTTTCCCAAGGGATTTTCGCCTTTCACCACCGACAGCTATATCGAAAAAGGGCACCTTTTCGAGAGCCCGGAAGACTTTTTCGACTTTCTTGAAAACACCGAAAAACGGCCCAGGTTTTCCGAGGACTTTAGCTTGCAAAGCGAGATGAAGCTTTAGCGAACGATTTCTTCTTTATGGGGTATTCCCTTGGAAAGGGCTTGGTACCATTCCGGCAGAGTGGCATAAACTTCACTGGCCCCGGCAAGTTGCAAGGCTTCCCGGCAATGAGTCCCCGTTTCCACCCCATAGACCGCCATGCCTACGGCCTTGCCCGCCTTTATATCGAAAGGAGAGTCCCCCACCAAACAACAATTCTCAGGCGTGGCCTTCACCATTTGGAGGATATGCCGGGTAAATTCCGGTTGCGGTTTTCGGTAGGCCGTGTCGTTGGTGCCGACAATGGCCTGAAGAAATGGGGTCAGCTTTAGATGTTGGCAGACCAAACGGGCTGCCCGCCCGTTTTTATTGGTGAAAACCGCCTGCGGAATGTTCTTTTGGTGAAGGTTGGCTAAAACCCCGGCCACTCCGGGCAGGACCGAAACTTCGTCCAGCGCGATTTTTTGAAAATGCTCCCGGAAAAGACGAACCGCTTTTTTGTGGTTTTTGGCGTCCACAAAGTGAGTCATCGTTACCTCCATTGATCCCCCTACTGTTTCAACGACTGTTTTCCGCGATGGCACCGGCAACGACAAGGTGGAAAGGGCATAAGAGTAACAGCGATATATCACATTGAACTGGTCAATAAGAGTTCCATCGAGGTCGTAAAGAACCGTTTGGTAGGGGAAGGCCATGCAATCTATTCAGCATGTTGTTCGAAGAATCGCAAGAACTCCTGAAATTTTCCTTGTTGCGGGCCGTAAAAAAGTTTCTTTGTGGGATTGACAGTTCTTCGAAAGAAGCTTTTTGCTCCTACTCGTCTTTATTTACTTTCCTCTATGTCAAATTCAAAAAATAAACTGGACTGGTGTGTTGTTCGCTTGGGCAATGACATGAATTGGTGGGTCGAAGAAATCAGCGATCCCGTAAGCTGGGATGTCGATGCGCTGAGCATTATCGATCCCCGGCAAATCAACTATGTGGTGGATTTGTTGGAACCGCTGTATGATTATGGATTCGACAAGGATTACTTTGAAGCGGCTTTTTATTCTTTTCGCATTGAAAAGACTTTGCCCAAAAAACGGATTCGTCTGGTACGGGTGAAAGATTCCATTCTGGATTCGGATGAACCACTCTTTGCCTTGCCTGATATCATCGATGAGGAAAATGGTCCCTACGCGGATTTCCTTGATCATATTATTCAGCTACGGGTGAAATTGTTGAACGATGCCATAGATTTTGAACAACAACTCTCAATCGAGGAGTTGGAGGAGGAAATACGGGAAGATGAAAACGCGGATTTCATTGAAGGCACCGCCACCCACCTGTTCAGTGAAATCGTTCGGATCCTGGAGTATGTTCCGGCTGGCTATGAGCTTGATAAAGAAGCCGAGGACAGTGACGATTCCGATAAAGAGGAAGTGGCTGACGAGGAGATTCCCGACTTGGAGGATGACGAGGATGAAGAGATTCTGAAACAGGATAAGTCGCTACGCTGGGACGAGGACGATGACGAGGAAAAGGAGGAAGACTTCGATGAGGAAGAAGCACCTCCCCCCGACCCGGACGAGGAAGCGATGGACTTGGATGACCTCAGCGATGATGAGGGGGAGGAAGAGGAGAAAAAGACCACTAAGAAGAAAAAGGCCTCCAAAAAGAAGAAGTAGACGCCAAGGCAGTGGGAGGGAAGAATTCTTCCGGAAATCCACTTTCCAAACCTGCGCGAATCTTTGCGAGAATGTCCTGGGATTCGACCTCAATCCGACCCTGCGATAGCGAATAGCTGCGCTATCGCTTCGCGATCTTCACGCGAAATTCCGGGAGTGGGTTGGTTCTGCCGTAAATCCCTGACCAAGTGTTCCCGTTCCTCTGCGGAAAGACCACCGGTTAGGTTCCCTTCCGGGGACTTTTTGTCGGCTCCTGGAGTATTTGGGGGAGGGGAGATGGGGTGTAAAAAAGATGTGGCCATAAATGTAATAAATACGTCAAGGGAATGATCTGTCAATAAATTTTAAAGTAAAAAAGAGAATTCTTGACAGTTTCGAGTTTTTCTCTTAAAAAATCTTTACTCGAAACGATTTGCCCTTTTCCCTAAAAATGATGAATAGAGCTCCTTTTTTCACCCGCGGTTTCAGTTTTTTTCTGCTGGCCATCGTTCTTTCCGGTTGTCACACCGTCCCCGAAACCGGGCGTCGGGCTTTTACCTTATTATCGGTCCAGGATGAAATCACTTTAGGGGCGGAAGCGTTTGCGGAAATCAAGGAGGCGGAAAAAATCTCCACTGATGAAGAGAAGAATGCCATGTTACAACGGGTCGGGGAACGCATTGCGCGGGTCGCCGAGGTCGATATGCCGCAGGCGGAATGGGAGTTTGTTTTGTTCGAAAACGATATGGTCAACGCCTTCGCCTTGCCGGGAGGGAGAATCGGTTTTTATACGGGAATGTGGAAAGTTGCCGATGATGAGGATGATATCGCGGTTATTATGGGCCATGAGATCGCCCACGTAACGGCACGACATGGGGCTGAACGGCTATCCCAGTCCCTTGCCATTATGGCAGTGGGAATAGGGGTGCAGCAAGCCGTGCGGAACCGCAGTGAGGAAACGCAGATGGCCGTTATGTTGGCCTATGGAGCAGGGGCCACCTTGGGCTTGCAATTGCCCCACTCACGCAGAAACGAATCCGAGGCCGATGAAATCGGTCTCTATTACATGGCCCGGGCCGGATACGACCCGCGTGTCGCTCCCCGTTTCTGGGAGAAAATGGAAGCTCATGCTTCGGGAGGATCTCCCCCGGAATTCCTTTCGACACACCCTTCCCATGGTCGCCGCGTACAGGACCTCGAACGCGCTATGCCCCGTGCCCTGGAGTATTATCGGGCGGCGGTTGGCCCTTCCGATTGAGTCTTTTTTCGCTTCTCTTATCAAAGCGTATTCATTCAACGTGCACGCGCTTTGGAATTTGACAAAATTTCCCTTTTTACAGATAGTATTCAGCAATGAGTTTGCTACTTACGGACCTTCTTTTAGACCTACTTCCTTAGGAAGCGGGTGGTTGGCCGTTTATTCGCTTATCCGTTCCGCTTCGTTTTCCGCGTTGCGCTGGTCCCGCTATTGTCTTTTTTTAACCTTCTTTCCTTATGCAAAAGTCACCGATAACCAAATACCAACCTTTTCCGCAAATCGATTTGCAAGATCGCGAATGGCCGGGGAGGACCATTACCGAGGCCCCCATTTGGTGCAGCGTCGATCTGCGCGATGGCAATCAGGCTTTGCCCATTCCAATGAATATCGAGGAAAAACTCGAAATGTTCGATCTTTTGGTGGAGATTGGATTTAAGGAGATTGAAGTTGGTTTTCCCTCTGCCTCCAAGACGGAATATGACTTTTTGCGCCGCTTGATCGATGAAAACCGGATCCCTGCCGATGTCACGGTGCAGGTTTTGACGCAGTCCCGCGAGGATCTGATCAGGAAATCATTCGAGGCCATTGATGGTGCCCCCCGGGCGATTGTCCACTTGTACAATTCCACTTCGCCAGCCCAGCGGCGGCTGGTTTTCGGCCTGGAAAAACCGGAGATTATTGAGATCGCGACCAAAGGGACTGCCCTGGTGCGGGAGTTGGCCGACCGCATGCAACGCACCGAGGTGATTTTTCAGTATTCGCCGGAGAGTTTTTCCGGCACGGAGATGCCCTTTGCCCTTGAGATTTGCGAAGCCGTAGCTGCCGTCTGGGGGCCGACTCCGGAGAAAAAAATGATTCTGAATTTGCCCGCTACGGTTGAGTTGGCCACCCCCAATGTGCACGCTGACCAGATCGAGTGGTTTCGCAAAAATCTGAACCAGCGGGAAAACTTTTTGATCAGCCTGCATACCCATAATGACCGTGGTACTGGCATCGCGGCGACCGAATTGGGACTTTTGGCCGGCGCCGATCGGGTTGAAGGCACCCTTTTTGGCAACGGTGAGCGTACCGGCAACGTCGATATCGTCACGCTGGCCCTGAATATGTATACCCAAGGGGTGGATCCCGGACTCGATTTCAGTGACTTGAACAGGGTGCGCCAAGTGTACGAAAAAGTCACCAAACTGGATGTGCCGAGTCGTCTGCCCTATGCGGGGGAGTACGTTTTTACCGCCTTCTCAGGCTCTCATCAGGATGCGATCAACAAAGGTCTGGCCAAAATGGATCCCGCGCCCGGCGCGCTGTGGGAAGTCCCTTATCTTCCTATTGATCCCAAGGATATCGGCCGAAGTTACCGCGCCATTATTCGGATCAACAGCCAATCCGGCAAGGGTGGGGTGGCTTACATCATGGAAAAGGAATTCGGCTTCCAAATGCCCAAGATGATGCACAAGGAGTTCGGTAAAATTGTCAACGATGTGGCTGACGAGACAGGAATGGAAATTACCCCCAAGGAGGTTTGGTCGATTTTTGAAAAAGAGTATCTGCACCGCCAGGTGCCGATTGAGTTGCTGAAATTCTCCTCCCATCCGCCACGGGATCAAGGAGACGACCCGGAGAGATCCGTAGAGTGTGAGGCCCAGGTCATTCTGCAAGGCGTGGAAAAAACCCTGCAGGGCTCTGGGAACGGACCGATTGCGGCCTTCTTCGATGCCCTCACCAAGGAATCCGTTCCCAGGGTTGAATTTCTCTCCTACGCCGAGCATTCCCTTGGCGTGGGGGCCAATTCAAAAGCGGTCTCTTATGTGGAGGTGAAGCGTGAAGATGGCAGCACCTGTTTTGGCGCGGGCATCGATACCAATATCGACATGGCCTCGGTCAAGGCCGTCGTCAGTGCCATTAACCGCGCGGCCCTCGCTTAAGTCGAAGGTCGGAGGTCCGAAGTCGGAGGTTCCCGCTTAGCGGCGATGGTTCTTCCCGGCTGTTTTCCAAAATCTCACGTCTTCCTCCTTTGCCAAGGCTATGACGGGACGTGTCGGCTAGCGTCACTCACGACGTAATCGGGCTGCTTCCGTGTCGTCCTCCATAGCTCGAAGAGCGACGGATGGAAGCGCCCGAATGAATCGGCTGGAAATTCGCGAACATTGGAAGATTTTCGCCGACGTTGAAGGCGTTTAAAATTCCGCCAGGTCCTTTCCGCCACGGATCGGGCGATGAATCAGCCCGACTACGTAAAGAGCCGTCCAAAGACAACCGCGTGGTTGTTCAAGGTTCGCACCTTTCCGCCCCAACGGGGCAACAGAACAAAGGCCGGGGCAACGCCCCGGTGTTGGCCATACAAGAAAAACCCGAGCCCTGTAAGGGCGGCATTGGGCCCAT
>JAIUMY010000099.1 GCA_022565335.1 Opitutales bacterium | reverse complement strand
TTGCTAACAGAGACCTTCCCGGCCATTCGAAACTGCGGCTAAAGCGCGCAGCTACCATGATTCCAAAGCGGTGCGCCCGGTACTGTAGCGCTGGCTTTAGCCTGCGTTCTGGACCGACGGGCCCGTGAGGATTCGTTTACCGGGCTCACCACCCTTGCTAACAAAGACCTTCCCGGCCATTCGAAACTGCGGCTGAAGCGCGCAGTTATCAGCTTTTCACTTACGCTTAAGCAATCTCTGCACCGCCGTATCCGCCACCGGGGCACAGTGTCGGTAGCCTTGCCCTTGCACCGGGAGGTCCCGCAGAAACGCCTCCTGCTCTGCAATCGAAGGAAATTCCAACCCAATCAGCGCCCGTCCTACCCGCTCGCCGGAGTAACGGTATTTGAAAAAGCAGAAGTTCGCCTTCCCGCGGATGGTCTGATTGAGAAAATCCAAAAGTGCCCCACTCCGTTCATAAAACTCCAAATTCAGAAAGACCGGGTTTTCCATCAAACTTGCTTCATACGGTACCAACCCATGCTGGACACCGGGGTCTTCCGAGGCGTCTTCAAAGGCATAGCCGTTTTCCCGCAACCGCGCGGCCATATTTTCCTGCTCCTCAGGAGGGCAGGAAAAACCAAATACCGGCCAAGCTTTGTACTGATCGGTTTTTCCGTAGAGAAATTCATAAATCGGCTGACCGGCGAAGCCCTTTTCCAGCAGGCGCAACATCGAACCGGGCTCTTCGCTGATGCGTATCCGCCACTGAAAACGCCGTCCGCTTCCCACCCCGGTACGGGCCGCGATGACCCCAAGTTGGCCGAAATCGATATTGGCTCCGCAAAGAATGGCCAAGGCCCGTTGGTTTTTCCAGCGATCCGCAGTCTGCAAATAGCCCGCCAAACCCATCGCCCCCGAGGGTTCGGGGATGCACCGCAAGTGATCCCACGCATAGCGAATGGCTTCACAAACTTCCTCATTGCTCACCGTAAGATGCTCATCGATCAACTCCGGTAAAAGGGCAAAAGGGAGATCGCCGATTTGGCGAACCGCGGTGCCGTCGCAGAAAAGATCAACCTGGGGCAAGCGAACGGGTTTTCCGGCTTCCAAAGCAGCCTGATAACAGGCCTGCCCGACTCCCTCCACCGCCACTAGATGAATTTTCGGATACACCAACTTGAGCCAGGCGGCGACCCCAGCGGCCATGCCGCCTCCCCCGATTTGTACAAAGGCCACTTGGATATCGCCCTGCCCTGCGGTAACCACCTCATCGGCCAAAGTCGCCTGCCCCGCCATGACTTCCAAATCGTCATAGGCATGTAGATACACTGCCCCACTTTGACGGGAATCTTCCTTGGCTTCCTGCAAAGCGTCATCGTAGGAATCTCCGGTCAGGTAAATCTCCACCCACTCACCCCCATGGGTGCGCACCGCCGCCTGTTTCACCCCCGGTGTCGAACGGGGCATGTAAATCCTCGCCCGGATACCGAGTCTCTTCGCCCCCAAAGCCACCCCTTGCGCATGGTTTCCCGCCGAGGCCGCCACCACCCCGCGGGCTTTCTCGGCTTCCGTCAAAATGGCCATCCGATTGAAGGCCCCCCGCCATTTGTAGGCTTTAATGGGAGAGAGATCCTCCCGCTTGATCAAAAGCTCCCCTCCCGTAGCCGGATGCAGGACTTCCAAAGGCGTGGCGGCCCCCGCCCGATAAACCCGACTGCGGGCGGCTAAAGTCTCCCGCCGAAGTTTTCGCAAAAGCGAAAGAGGCTCCGTTTCATCCAACATTATACCAAGGAAACACCTTTTCGCGGAGGAAAGATCTTAATGGAAAAGAAGAACCGGAATCCGGCACCGCCGAATCATTTCCGTCGTCGTACTGCCAATGAAAAGTTGCCGAATCCGGCTATGCCCGTAAGCCCCCATGATCAACATCTCAATGTCCTCATCGATCACGTATTGGGAAATGGTGTCCTCCGGCGTTCCATGGAGCATTTGACAGCGCAAATCCTCAACTCCGCCCTCCGTTAGGGCCTTCTCCGCCTCCGCCAGATGGCTGCCCGCCTGCTCCTCTGAAGAGGAGTCCTCGACGACAGTGACCACATGAAACGAAAACTTCCGGTAATAAGGATTCGAAGTTAAAAAGGATAAGGCTTTTTTCGCACTTTTTCCACCATCGTAGGCCAAGACCACCTTTTTGACCGGTTGATAGGAACGACTGGTGACCAGACAGGGTTTGGTCGAAGCCCGGACCACCCGTTCCATTGTGGAACCCAAATGCTCGGTGGCAAAATCGGCGTTTTCCCCGCGCTTGCCCAACATTACCAAGTCAGCGTCCTTTTCCAATTCCTCCAGCGAATCGACCAGCAAGCCGGTTTTGTGGTAAAAGGAAATGCGGTCCTCCCCAATCTTCTTTTGCTCCAGAGCCGACCGTAGATTCTTTTCGATGACCTTCGCCTTTTCCCCCTCCATCTCCTTGAGTTGCCCTAACATCCCCTGATAGGGCTGGATACCCAGACTGCCACTCAAATCGGAAATCAGGGGTACTTCAAATTGCCGCAGATCAGTCACGTACACAGCATTCAGGTGGGCATCGGTTTTCTCCAGAATCTCCGCAGCATAATCCACACATACCTGGGAGTAATCCGAACCATCGGTACATAATAATATTTTTTTCATGGGTTTCTCTCGTGTTTTGAGGTGCTATTTCTGATTGCACAGGCAATCTGTATTCTTGTTCCCAACTTTATAAAACCGTGTTATCCGGGACAATCGCATTCTTGCAGACCACCAACACCCCGTCGCGAACGAAAAGGCCGTTCTGCTGGAACATATCCGGCTTGCCCTCCGGCGAAAGAACACAGTTGGCGCCAATGCGGGCATTCTTGTCGATAATCGCATTTTTTACCTTGGTTCCCCGCCCAATGCCCATTTTCGGGCGCGGGTCATCATCGGAATCCTCATAGTAAAAATCGTCGGCCCCCATCATCACGACATTATCCAGCTCCACGTCCTCCGCGACGAAGGAACGGACCCCAATGACCGAGCGGTAAACCTTCGCATCATTTATGATACAACCATCGGAAATGATGGCCTTTTCCATCTGGCAACGATTCACCTTACTGGCCGGCATATAGCGGGCATGGGTGTAGATCGGGGCGTCAGGAACAAAAAAGTTGAAGGGCGGAATCGCATCGGCAAGTTGCAAATTCGCCTCGAAAAAAGCATGAACAGTTCCAATATCCTCCCAGTAATGATCGAACACATACCCGTATAAATTTGCCTCCTTCAATAACCCGGGGATGATTTCCTTCCCGAAATCGGTCATTTCATTTTGCAGGGAATCGCGCAGGACCTTTTTGCTGAAAACATAAATACCCATATTGGCCAGGCAACGGGGCTCCTCGCCGGTATAGCCGGCTTTCTCCTCCACCGCCTGGCTGATATGTAGCGATGCGATAACCTTCGGGTCCTTGGGTTTTTCGGCGAAGCCGGTAATCCGCAGAGAATCGTCCACCTTCATTAACCCCAGACCTTCGACCTGACTGGCCGGAAGGGGCTTCGCGGCAATGGTCACATCCGCGCCGGTCTCCCGGTGCTGGCGGATGATATCGCGAAAATCCATCCGATATAATTGGTCCCCGGAGAGCACCAGCACCAAGTCATGGGCATGATCCTCGAAGTGGTGTAGATTCTGCCGCACCGCATCGGCCGTTCCCTGGTACCAGGCATCCGCCTCCTCGGTTTGTTCCGCCGCCAGAATATCGACAAACCCCCGGCCAAACGGGTCAAATTTATAGGAATCCTGAATATGCCGGTGCAATGAGGCCGTGTTGAACTGGGTGAGAACATACATCCGGTTGATGCCCGAGTTCAGACAATTGCTGATGGGGATATCGACCAGCCGGTATTTGCCCGCCAGGGGCACCGCTGGTTTACAACGCTCTTTGGTGAGAGGGCTCAGGCGCGTTCCGCGTCCGCCGCCCATAATTATCGCTAAAACATCCTGGCTCATAGGGTATGGGTTATTAGGAATAAGGGTTAAAACAAGTTCCGGGAAATAGGAAGAGTTCTGGGTTGAATATGTATAGGATACAGAGCTATGGTCGTTCTCGACAACATAAATAAAAGCAATGTGTGGAATTATCGGTTATATCGGAAAACAAAAAGCAGCCCCTATCTTGATTGAAGGACTCAAACGCCTTGAATACCGGGGATACGATTCCGCCGGCTTGGCGTTATCGGAACCCAGCGGTCTCTTCGTTTGCAAAAAAACCGGCCGGGTGGAAAAACTGGCCCAGTCGATGATGGGTCGGTCCTCCGGAAGCACCCGGGGAATCAGCCACACCCGCTGGGCTACCCACGGCGGAGTCAGCGATGAAAATGCCCACCCCCACCTGAGTTCCGACGGGACCTTTGCCCTCACCCACAATGGAGTCATCGAAAACTTCGGCAGTATCAAAAAGTTTCTGCTGAGCAAAGGCTATACCTTTCAGTCGCAGACCGATTCCGAGGTCCTCGTAAACCTGATCGCCTACCACTACGCCAAGGAACCCAAAGACGGCGACCACAATCCTTTTCTGGAAGCGGTTCGCCGGGCCCTCTTCCATGTCGAGGGAACCTACGGCATCGCCGTCATGTGCCGGGATTTTCCAGACCAGTTGGTGGGTGCCCGCAAAGGGTCACCACTGATCCTGGGGGTCGGCAAAGAGGAATTCCTTCTGGCCAGCGACGTCGCCGCCCTCATCACCCATACCCAGAATGTGGTTTACCTGAAGGATAACGAAATCGTCAGCATTACCCCCGACAGCTTTCACATCGCCAACGGCACCCGGGAAAATGTCTCCCCGATCATCGATCATATCGATTGGAAAATCGAGGATTCCGAAATGGGCTCCTACGCCCATTTTATGGAGAAGGAAATTTTCGAACAACCCGCCGCCCTGGAAAACAGTATGCGGGGACGATTCTCCGACGATAACAGCACCGCCAATTTCGGGGGTCTGAACCTCTCCGCCCAGGAACTCCGGCAGGTGGACCGGATTTTGTTTTGCGGTTGTGGCACCGCCTGGCACGCCTGCCTGATTGCCGAATACCTCATCGAACGCTACGCCCGCATTCCGGTGGAAGTGGAATACGCCTCGGAGTTTCGCTACCGCAATGCCCCCCTCGACAAGAACACCCTCGTTTTTGTTATCAGCCAAAGCGGGGAAACCATCGATACCCTCGCCGCCCTCCGGGAGGCCAAGCGAAAAGGCTACCGTACCATGGCCATCGTCAATACCGTTGGCTCCACCATCGCCCGCGAAAGTGACGGCGGGATCTACCAACACATCGGTCCCGAAATCGGGGTCGCCTCCACCAAAGCCTTTACCTCGCAATTGCTGGTCTCCGCGATGATCGCCCTCTACCTGGGCCGCCTGCGCGATATGAGTTTTACCGATGGCCGGGATTTTACCGAAGCTCTCAAAAGCTTACCGGAATTGGTCTCCAAGACCCTCGAACTTGCCCCGAAGATTAAGAAAATTGCCAGTGAATACAAAGATCACGCGGATTTTCTCTTTCTGGGCCGCCAATCCCTCTTCCCCATTGCCTTGGAAGGTGCCCTGAAACTCAAGGAAATCTCCTACATCCACGCCGAAGGCTATCCCGCCGCCGAAATGAAGCACGGCCCCATCGCCCTCATCAGCGAGGATTGCCCGAGTGTTTTTCTCGCCCCCCAGGATGATATGTTTCACAAGGTTCTCGGAAATATGCAGGAGGTCAAAGCCCGGGGCGGCAAAATCATCGCCATCGGTTCCGAGGAAGCGGAGTTTCCCGAAGACCTGCCGGACCATCTCCTGCGGATCCCCGAATGCCATCCCGCCGTTCTCCCCATCCTGGCCACCATCCCCCTGCAGCTTCTATCCTATTACATTGCCCTGGAAAAAGGGTGTGATGTCGACAAACCCCGAAACCTTGCCAAATCCGTCACGGTGGAATAGAGGCGAATACTGGTTCAACCCACCGCCGATGGCGGCCACGCCCTGAGGGCAATTCATAATTCTTAAATCTTACTTTTTACTTTCCTTCCATGCGCGTCACACCAGACTTTTCCACGTTTCAAAAACTTACCGCCCAAGGGAATGTGATTCCACTGAGCACCGAGTTGACCGCGGATTTCGAAACCCCCGTCTCGGCCTACGCCAAATTGCGCAAAGCGGGACCCGCATTTCTCCTGGAATCAGTGGAAGGCGGCGAGAACCTTTACCGCTACTCCTTCTTCGGATGCCGCCCGCGCAAAACCCTGGCCGCCTACCCGGACCGAGTCGTCTGGAAAACCGGCGAAAAAGAGGAAGTTCTCCCCCCGTCCAAGGATCCTCTGGGCCTTTTGCAGGAGGAAATGAAACAATACCAAGCGGTCAAGCTGCCCGGAATGCCCCGCTTTGCCGGAGGGGCAGTTGGCTTTTTGGCCTACGATATTATTTCCTCAATCGAGCCCACCGTCCCCCCCATCGGCGGAAAACCAAAGCCGGATAGCCCCCTGCTGCATTTCAGTTTCGTCGATTCCGTGGTCATCCTCGACCGCGTCCGCCAAACCTTGCGCATCTGCGTCAACGCCCACCTCCGCGACACCGACCCGGAGGAAGCCTACCGCAAAGCCGTCCGGGAAATTGAGGAAATACGCGACCTCTTCAGCCAGCCCCACGCGCTCCCGCCCGAACCCTTGGCCGAACCCGGCGAAATCACCGTCCCACCCGGCAACTTTTCCAAAGAAACCTTCGAACGCACCGTGGAAGAGGCCAAGGAATACATCCGCGCTGGTGACATTATCCAAGTGGTGCTCTCGCAAAAGTTCACCAAGCCCTTCGACCGCAGTCCGCTCCAACTCTACCGCTCCCTGCGAACGGTCAACCCGTCCCCGTATATGTTTCTCTACGAGAACGACGACTTTGCCAGTATCGGAGCGTCCCCGGAGGTCCATGTCCGCCTGACCGACGGCTTGGTGGAAATCCGCCCCATCGCCGGAACCCGCCCCCGCGGGGCCACTGCCGCCGAAGACCGGGATTTGGAAAAAGACCTTTTGGCTGACGCCAAGGAACGCGCCGAACACCTCATGCTGGTGGACCTCGCCCGCAACGATATCGGACGCGTCTGCCAGTACGGCAGCGTCCATGTGCCGGAATATATGATCGTCGAACGTTATTCCCATGTTATGCACATCGTCTCTCAGGTGGAGGGCCAACTGGCCAAGGACCGCAATGCCTTTGATCTGATGAAGGCTACCTTTCCTGCCGGCACCGTCTCCGGAGCCCCCAAAGTCCGGGCCATGCAGATCATTGCCGAGAAAGAACCCGAAGCCCGCGGCCTCTATGCCGGTGCCCTCGGGTATTTCAGTTACGACGGTAACCTAGATTCCTGTATCGCCATTCGCACCGCTTGGTTGGAGAAGGGCGAACTCAGTATTCAATCCGGAGCCGGCATCGTCGCGGATTCAAACCCTGCCAGCGAGTATCAGGAAACGGTCAATAAAGCCAAGGGTATGCTCAAGGCAGTGCAAATTGCCGAAACCATGGGAGCATAAGCTACAGAATTAGGTTCAATTAGGAAGAAAAAAGCTTTGACAAAGCCCTTACTTTAAACGATTGTAATTGTCATCAACGTTCTGTTGTGAACTTTAATCCCCAAAATTAAAAATCCCATGAATAAAACAGCGAAAAAGGGTTTTACCCTCATCGAGCTCCTCACTGTTATCGCGATCATCGGCATTCTCGCCGGTATCCTTATCCCAGCGGTCAACCGCGTCCGTACCTCCGCCCGTCAGTCAGTGGATACCAGCAATGTCCGCCAAATTGGCTTGGCCCTCCTGATTTGGGCTGATGAAAACAACGAGCGACTTCCCAGTACTTCAGTAGCTCGTGAAGGTATTACCGATGTTCAAGAACTAGCTGAACTTTTGGCCAACGAAGCAGATTTGGTCGACCCCTCTATCTGGCAAAGCCCCTCAGGGACCGGAGACCTCAACTTCACTTTCACTGGTGATGAGGTAACAGATTCAACCGGCAACTCTGACTACAACGTCGTTGTCGCACAAGGAACTTTCCGTTCTGGAGGGCTTCCCAACGGCTTTCCAGTGGTCTTCCTCAACGGCTTGCAAAGCGGTGGTGAATGGACCGAAGGTAGTGCCTACCAAGGAAATGGAGGACCAGTTTTCTTTGCCGGAGGCAATGCCGCTTTTGTAAACCGTTTCACGGAAGACGGCGATCACCGCTTCCCCCGTGGAGAAAGTAATTTGAATGATGCTATTCCAACAGATGCCGAAGACGATCCTGCGATTGCCTTCGCTACAAATGGATCGATCTTAACTGATCTCCCTTAATCTTGGCATTTGATTACAATTAATTAGCCAATAAAAAAAGGCTCCCTTTCTTGGGGAGCTTTTTTTTATATTTGGGCATGTTCTCTTTCTTCCGCCAGAAACCACTTGCCCAGAAAAGTCGGCCAACCTTCTCTCCCTTTACCCTCGGGACGGGGTTGTCCAACGAAATGGGCGGACTTTCCCTGGGCAGCGTCGTCGAAACCCCGCCGCTCAAACTACAGGAAACCCGGACCTCCCAATTCGCCCTGACCGAGGACACCCCCGGCCTTTCGCTGGAACAATTGAGGCCCTTTCTTCGCCGCCAACCGACCTTGGCCGAGGTCCGGGCCTTTTGGCAGCAAAGCATCGATCCTCAAACCCACCCGCGCCCCCTCGCCGAACTCTTCGCCCTTCTCCTGATCTTTTGCCACAAGCGGGCCTGGACTCCCCCCAAACGGTTCGGACTGGAAATCGAAATTCCACCGGGAGCCTCCTACCCCACCCTGGCCGTTCCTTTTATCCAAACCCTCGCCGAACTTGCCGGGCGCCAACTACTGACCACCGAACCCGCCTACCTACCCCATCTGTGCCGACGGGAAATTTTCGGCGAAATCCGGGGATGGGACGATTGCCTTACCGCCCAATCCGGGCATCCCGGCCAAATCCTTCCCCTCCTCAACCGCCCGGATCGCCTTTTCCCAACGATCGACCTCCCCATTGGCACCTCCTTCGCCTTTCAACCCACCGAAGACCCCCCGGACTTCGACCGCCCCCACACCTTTCGTTTTCTTCGCGATGCCGCCTTTCTCGGCAAATTGGCCCTGGAGGAAGAAGTCGGTCGCCGCTGGCACCACGGAACCGACATCACCGAACTTGAAATGGGGTATTATCCCGAAAACCAAAAGGAAATCACTCCCGACCCCGCCCTCCTCAAGGTCTGGCGGGAGCATTTGGAACGCGAAAACTGCCACCCCACCGAAGGCACCACCTACCCCGCCCACCAAGCCCTCTCCCTTGTCCTCGCCGCACACCGGCAAGCCGAAAGCCTGCATCAAATTCTGCAGGAAGGAACTGCCGACGATCAAATCGAAGCCCTCGCCACCACCCTACAAACCACCTCCTCCCGTTTTGCCCACCTATTCCCCGATCATTCACCAACCAAGAAGGCCCTTACCAAGATCCGCAAAACCCTCCCCCCAGACCATCAAATCCTCGCCACCACCCCCACCCCCCTCACCAACCCACCCGCCATCATCGCCCTCCTCCACCACTGACCCTCTTCCCCCTATCAAATTTCTAAGTTTCTTAAACTTAGCTATTGACTATGGGTGCGAATTTGGTTTTCTGGAGGGATGCAACGAAAACGATTACATTTTACGGACTGTCCGGCGGTTTATCATGTGATGTCGCGGACAGTGAATGGAGAAAAGATTTTTGGCGAGAAGGAGAAAGCCGTTCTTGCCAAAATGTTACACAAGGTGGCGGCCTTTTCAG
>JAIUMY010000098.1 GCA_022565335.1 Opitutales bacterium | reverse complement strand
CGCACCTTCCCGCCCCAACGGGGCAAAAGAACAAAGGCCGGGGCAACGCCCCGGTGTTGGCAATACAAAAAAACCGAGCCCTGTATGGGCGGCATTCGGTCCATTGTCAATTTCGCCCGAATCGCCTCAAATAATCCGTCCCACGATGTCGCCCTTACAGGGCTCATTGATGGGGGGGTAACCCCTGTTCCCGGGGCGTTACCCCGGGCTTTGGCATGGCGCACCGTTGGTGCTGGGAGGCGAACCGCAACCCGACCACTCGAGCTCGGAGAGACCCTCGCCCTCCCAGAAACGCACCCGCTCTGCCGGGAGGGCGAAGGTCCCACTGAGCTTTCGCGCGACAACCGACCAATCGTTCCCAGACCGTACCCAACTGGTGAAAACACGACCACCAAATACCCGCACCGCAGCCCCACCACTCGAGCTCGGAGAGACCCTCGCCCTCCCAGCAACGCACCCGCTCTGCCGTAATCGAGCTGATTCATCGCCCGCCCGATTCGGTCGGGATTTCATGAACATCCGATGATCTACCCCGACGGTGGATGCGTTTGAAAATCCGGCAGGTCATCTCCGCCGTGGATCGGGCGATGAATCAGCCCGACTACGTAAACAGCCGCCCAAAGACAGGCAGACAAACGAGGCTCATCGCCCTCGGCCCTTCACCCTCCACCACTCCACTACTCCACCACTCCACTACTCCACCACTCCACCGGACAAATTACGCCATATTTTGATTTTGCTCGTCTTGGCAGATATTTTCCCTTGGAATCTTTTGGTTTATGGCAGCACCCAATTCTTCGGATCTCTTTAAAAAAGCCCTCCGGTGTATACCGGGCGGGGTCAATTCCCCCGTGAGGGCTTTTCGGTCGGTCGGCGGTGAACCGTTTTTCACCGTAAAGGCCGATGGTTCCCGACTCTATACCGCGGACAACAACAGTTTGATCGATTACGTCTGCACGTGGGGACCGGCTATCCACGGGCACAATCATCCGGTCATTCGGGAATCTCTCGCCCTGGCTCTGCAAAGAGGCACCAGCTTTGGAACGCCGGGACCGCTGGAGGTGGAAATGGCGGAAACCCTGGTGGAGATGGTGCCTTCAGTGGAAAAGGTCCGCATGGTCAACAGTGGCACCGAGGCCACCCTATCGGCAATCCGCCTGGCCAGGGGGTTTACAGGACGAAACAAGATCATTAAATTTGCCGGTTGCTACCACGGACATGTCGATTCCCTTTTAATTTCCGCCGGCTCCGGCGCATTGACCCTCGGGCAACCGGATAGCGCGGGCATCCCGCCCGCACTGGCCGCGGAGACCATTGTTCTCCCGTTTAACGATGCTAGCTTGGTTCGCGAGGCCTTTGCCAAATATGCCGGGGAAATCGCCGCCATCATTCTGGAACCCTACCCGGCCAATGTGGGGCTTATTTTGCCGGAAGTGGAATATCTGCGGGAATTGCGGGAGATCTGCACCCAGCAAAAAGCGGTTTTGATTTTTGATGAGGTGATGACCGGCTTCCGTATCGCCCCGGGCGGGGTGCAGGAGGAGACCGGGGTGACCCCCGACCTCACCGCGATGGGCAAAATCATCGGTGGAGGCTTGCCGGTGGGCGCTTTTGGCGGGAAGGCTGAAATCATGGACTATCTGGCTCCCGACGGACCGGTCTATCAGGCCGGCACCTTGAGCGGGAACCCCCTTGCCATGGCCGCCGGGTTGAGCTCCCTCAATCTTCTGCGGGAGAACGATCCCTACCAGGCGCTCGCGGCCAAAGGAGCCCAGATTGCCGCTGCGGTAAAAGAGGCGGCCGAAAGCAAGGGGCTCCCCTTACAGGTTCCGCAAAGAGGATCGATGTTCTGTTTGTATTTCAGCGAAAATCCCGTCAGGAACTACGCCGATGCCACGTCGAGCCAGACCGGTCTCTTCAAAAAAGTCTTTCATCAATGTCTGCAGGAGGGGATTTATTTACCGCCCTCACCTTTTGAAACCTGCTTTATCAGCACCGAACACAGTGAGGAAGACCTGGAAAAAACCTGTCAGGTTCTCAGTTCGGCGATTCACGCTCTCTAACCTTACTTTTCCCGATGTATCCGGAGCACCAATTCCTGCAGATTGTTCTGCCGCGTTTGCGCCGTCTCAAATCACGGCTGCAGGGTCAGATTTGGACCAATCTCGCAGACCTGAGCGTCGAACGGACCATACCAAGGAGTAAATCTCTCCCACTATCCGAGGCGGCAGCCCTGCCGCGCAAGAAAATCAAACCCGGAACCGCCTGGGGAAACTATTTTGACCAAGCGTGGTTTTACGGAGAGATTCCACGGGAGTTCCAAAAACGGGATGATCTGTATTTGCACTGGCAGGATCAGGGGGAATCAACGCTGTATCTGCAAAAAGCCCCCTACGGCGGCTTTGATGTAGCGCATCGGGAACAACCTCTGCCCGCCGGAACGGAAAGTTTTTGGGTCGAATCCTTCGTCATGCAAACGGCCATCTGGCATCACGATGCGACCGGCATTCACCCGGACGGGAATCTTTTCCAAGGGGTATGGCTTAAAGAGAAAAACGTGTTGGCCTGGGAGGTCTATCACGACTGGTTGATTTTGCTGGAATTGGCGGAGAAGGAAAAACAAAGGGCCACGCCGCTGAAACCGGAAGCTCATTTGCCGGCTCGCTATCATCCGCCGATCGAAAGCTGCCCGCCCCTCTTGCGCTGTTTACTCCGGTGGATGGACGATGCGGTCAACCGCTACGACACCGAGGGCCTGGCGGCCTTGAAAGAGGAAACCGCCACCATCTATGAACGGTTGCGGAGCGATAGCTTTTTGCCCAAAGCGGTTTTCACCGGCCATGCGCACCTGGACCTGGTCTGGCTATGGCCCGAACGTATGGCCGAACATAAGGCAGTCCATACCTTCAGCAATGTCCTTCGCCTGATGGACCGGTATCCGGAATTTCGCTTCAGTTATAGCCAGCCCGCAAGTTATCAGGCAGTGGAGCGACTGGCCCCGGAGGTTTTGGAGGCCGTAAAGAAGCGCATGGCGTCCGGCCAATGGGAAGCCACCGGAGCGATGCAGGTCGAATCGGACACCCAGATGGCCTGCGGCGAGGCCCTTGCGCAGAGTTTTCTGCTGGGGCAAAAGAACTTCACCAAACTCCGCGGTGAACCGGCCCGATGTTGCTGGTTGCCCGATGCCTTTGGTTACAGCAATTGTCTGCCGCAAATCATGGCCCAAACCGGAGTGTCTTATTTTTTTACCACCAAACTAACCTGGAGTAACATCACCCGTTTTCCTTACAGTAGCTTTTATTGGGAGGGCAATGATGGCAGCCGGGTTTTGAGCCATGTGACGCAGGAGCTTGGTTATAACAATATGGGAACAGTGCAGGAAAGCATCGATGCCATGGAAGCCTACCGGCAGGTTGACCGGCATCCGGAGTTCCTCCTGCCGACGGGATTCGGCGATGGAGGCGGCGGCCCTACCGAAGAGATTTGTGAACGGGTCCGCCGAATGAAAAGTTTGCAAACCGTTCCTCCCGGGGAATGGGACCGGGTGGAGGACTTTTTTGACCGTCTCAACAAAAAGGCCGAACATCTGCCGTCCTGGCGGGGAGAATTGTATTTGGAATACCATCGCGGCGTATTGACCACTCATGGAAATCTGAAAGAGCGCTTCCGGGCCGCCGAACGTTCCCTGCAAATCCGTGAGGCGGCGGCCGCCTTGACCGGAAAGCCATCGGATAGCGAAAAGGCCTGGGAACGAATGGTTTTTGCACAGTTTCATGATTACATACCCGGCACCGCCATTGTTGAGGTTTACGATGAGGCCCTGCCGGAATTGAAAAAACTGGCCGAGGATAACCTAAAAAAGGCGGGGCAGCTTTTATCGGCGCAAGATGGAGAGAAAGCGGTCTTCAATCCACTACCCTACCCTCGCATCGCTTATCGGGAACAAAGCAAGGGCCGCTTGCTTCCCTTCTTCCTTCCCCCTCTCTCGGGGATTCCGCAGTCCCGCTTGTTGCCGGCCAAAACAGTCGAGGAAGTACAGGGCGACAAAAGTTTCCTGGAAAACGAATTTCTCCGAATCGAGTTCGATCCCGAAGGCAGGATTACCTCCCTCGTTTGCGGCGGTGAGGATATTCCCTTGCGCGAACCCGGCAATCAACTGGTTCTCTTTCCCGACCATCCGCACCATTACGATGTCTGGGATATTGACCGCCAGACCTTCTCTCTGGGCGAAACCTTGGAGACTCCAACAGAAGCCAAATTTCAGCAACCCAACCCGCTCGTGGCCCGGGTCTCTTTTACGCGAGAGTTGGGTAAAAAGAGCCGTATCACCGTTCACTACGAACTCAAGGCGCACGACAAATGGATCACTATTCGCTATGAGGTTGATTGGCAGGAAAAAGGTACTCTATTGAAAGCCGTTTTCCCCACCGCTTTCAGCGGGGCTATGGCGAGATTTGGCGCTCCGTTCGGAAGCACCCTGCGCCCCCAGTTGGCGGGCCCTTCCGATGCCGAGGCACAGTGGGAATCAGCCGGCAACCGCTGGGCGGTGGTGCAAGACGACAGTGATACCGGAGGCCTGTTTATGGTGACCGAAGCCAAATACGGGTTTTCCTGCCGGGAAGGTTTGCTGGGCGTAAGTCTCCTGCGCTCCGCCCTCATGCCCGGTTCCGGCGAAAACGATCGCCGAAACGGACTTCAACATCCCAAACGAAAAGAGACCCAGCGGGAGTCCTACACCGATTTGGGGATCCACGAGATCAAAATCGCGGTTGGCCGTATGGACCCCACAGCCCCGCGAGGCGAACATCCCGCCGCCCTCGCCGATTTATTGTTTACGGACCCCATTGAATACACCGGAAAGGAAATCCATAGTCCCTTTCGCGGATTGCGTGGTGGGGATTCCCTGCAACCGGCCTGGGTTAAACCAAATACTGAAGGGGCCGGCTGGTTGGTGCGCCTCCACGAGACGCTGGGCCGCCGTGGCAACGTTACCGTTGAACTGGAAAATGGATACACCGCGCGCGCGGTCAACCTTTCCGGCGCTCCGATTCCCGATATTCAATCCGGACCCAACCTCTTTCATTTCACCCCGTATCAAATATTTGGATTAGTCATCGAACCCACCGCCTCGCCGAAGAAATGAACCCTCCCGTCTCCAACCCTCTTCGCTGGACCGATCTCGACCCCCCATCGGTTTATCAGCTCATTGCCAGAGCCTTGGCGGAAGACGGTGCGGGAGAGGGTTTGGCCAACCCGCTGTCCTCCTTCTTCGATCCCAGCACGGCGTTGGTGGAATCCTCGGAAAAGCCGACTTCGGCGAGTCTGGTCGCCCGTCAAAAACTGGTCGTGGCGGGGCTGCCGATAGTCTCCATGGTTCTCGAAAAAGTGGCCAATAGAAAAAACCTCCCGGCGGCTTCCTTCCGCGTCGATACAAAGGTGAAAGACGGTACCGCGCTCGCCCCGGGCGAGACCCTGGCCACCCTTGAAGGACCGGCGAGTCTCTTGCTAAGTGGGGAACGAACCCTGCTGAATTTCCTGCAACATCTTTCCGGCATCGCCACCCAAACCCACTGCTTTGTCGAGGCCATGGGGGAAACCTCAACCCGTCTTTTGGATACGCGGAAAACAACTCCGGGATATCGGTTTTTGGAAAAATACGCGGTGGGCTGCGGGGGCGGATACAATCACCGGCTCGGCCTTTTTGACCGTATCATGCTCAAGGATAACCACCTCTCCGCCGGTAAGTTCTCCGGAGGAGAGGCTCTGGAGGACGCGATCGCGAAAGCCCGAAGGCAATTTCCCGATTTACCGGTCCAGGTGGAAGTCGATGAGCTCTCGCAAATCCCCCCTGTGCTCGCGGCCAGGGCGGATTTCCTGATGCTCGACAATTTTTCCGACGAGGATACAAAAACCGCCCTCAAACTGATCAAAGGCCAAATCCCCGTGGAACTAAGCGGCGGGATCACCTTGTCGAATTTGGCCACCAAAGCCGCTTTAGGGGCTGACTATATCTCCACCGGAGCCTTGGTTCACCAAGCCACCTGGCCGGATATTGGGTTGGATTGGGAGTGAAGAAGAGCCCTCCTCCCTACCAGATGCCGCTTTGCCAGCGTAGTTTTCAACGGTTGCGGGAAATGCTATTTCGCCGCAGCTTCCCTGGTCCGTCCTGCCATTTGGCCTTCCGATGGTAGATCCTTCAGTAGAGCATAAATGACCTCTTTGGCCGAAAAACCAGTACGGTCTTCCCCAGCTAGAAAGGTCGGCAATAATTTGGCATCGTTTCCGCCGGTAACCATGGTCGGCTCTTTCTCATTACCCGGCTGTACCTGAGACAACCCCATGGTTGACATGAGGCCATTGCAGACGCATTTACGGTCTATCGCCTCCTCTGCCGAACCGCCTTTGCGGACATATTGGTCAACCGGCTCGGCCGGGCAGCGATACCCCAGGGAACCATCCTCGCGGCGATACGGCTTGCGCAAGTACCCAAGATCGCAGCGTCGGGTGCGGGCTTCGTAAACCGATTGTTCGGAGATACTGTCCTCAACAGAAATTACTTTAAAAGGAAATCCCGTGGGAGAGGCGGAAGGGTCGGTATAAATCTTCAGAGTCCCGGCCCGGCTTTGTGCAATCACTTCAGCCTTGATCTCCGGATCGATACCCGATTCCTCACAAAAGGCAAAAGGTGTCCCCACTTGAACTCCGGCTGCCCCCAGGCCCAGGGCCTCTTTCAATTTGCCCGGTTGCCCATAGGATCCGGCCAACCAAAAAGGAAGATTCAAATCACGAATCTTTGCCAGATCGACTTCATCCCGGGGCCCATATAACGGCTCACCGGTTTCGGAAAAAGCTCCGCGCACACGCGGAGGGGCATTATGACCTCCCGCCGAGGCGCCTTCAACGATGAGTCCATCGACCCGTCCGTTGGATTTTTTGACCAAAGTTTGGGCCAGAACATGCGAACTGACAATGGCCAGAAAAGAGGGCCGTTTGAGCGTCATGGGCTCCGACAGAGGGTAATCTTCCGGATCGAAAGACAGGGAAATGCTCTCATCGCGGGAAGCTCCATCCACGTCCAGGGGGAGGGAAACCTTCTTCCCTTGAGTCAAATCGTCCAGAACCCCTGGAATGCTACGGGGGATCCCCGCTCCCATCAGTATATAATCAACGCCGGCCAACATGGCCCCATACAGGGAAGCCAGGGTAGGGATTTGAATCTTTTCCAGGAGGTTGAGCCCCACTTTTCCGCCATGCCCTGCTTTGGCCAGAAAAACTTCGACAAAATTCCCGACCACGGTGAGTTCCTGAAAAGAACTTTTGGGGTTTGCGTCGGGGAGAGGATGCCGCAGGTACCCTTTGTCCGCAGGTTTTCCGGAAGGAACAAAGTAGCGTTGCAAAATTTTCTCCGCCAGGCCCTTCACAGGAAAGGCTTCCATCGCTTTCCGACAAACCCCCTCCGGATCCCCGTCTTGCAAACGACGAATCAGGACCGTGGCCAAGGCAGTGCCCGCAACAACTCCCAATTGTCCTTCCCGGGAAACGGCCGAAGCCAATTTCCACCCGGAAACACCAACCCCCATACCTCCTTGAATAATCAGTGGATGGCTCACATTACACCTCTCTCACCAGCCGCTACCCTCGAAAGGAAACGAAAATGGGAATTCCTCGCCTGATGATTGTCAAAAGGCGGTCTCTCCCGATTGAATACCAGGGAATCTGAAATAGTAAGGATAAGCATAAAAGGAACTTTGAACATGAAAAAGTCTCAACCAAACGCTTGGCGAAAGAGAGGAATGAGCACGCATCCCTTTGCAGGTGCCAACGGCAAGGTTTCTGGCAAAGAGAGATTTAACTCTATCAAAAAGCACAACCTTTTCACAGGATAAAACACCCCGGGGTCAATAAAAAGAATAAAGCCCCTTGAGGTTTTGAACGGGAAAGCCGGTCCAAATCGGGCCGCTGCGGGAAACGAAGTCCGATTATTCAATGGAAAAGGACTCCAGCTCAAAAGCGAATTTTTCCCCTTCGGTCGTCCATTCGCCCTTAACCAAGCCCAAGCCCGGGGCAAACCACTCGGTAAAGGAGAATGTTTGAACTCTGTCCCCGCTTACCGTTTCGACCTGGCCCTCAATCCGCAGACAATCCGCGAACACACCCGCACCAATCTCAATATCCTCACGTCCTGCGAACCGAAGCTCACGGGAATCTTCCAGCATCACCTCTTGGCCGTCAATTTGCTCAATAATTTCCGTTTGATGAAAAACACTTTCCGTTTCCGGCAACTCCCCGGGCAACAGAAGGCTCCCTGGAACATAAAAGGCTCCTCCCCCGTCGACCAATCCCTCTTCGATCAAAAACATTCCCTCGGCATTGATAAGAAAACGGGAATGGGCCTCCAAAAATCCATCGGGGCCATCTTCTTCGGATCTCATGACCAGGAGAAATTCCTCGTCATTGACATTTTCCCAACGCTCGACGGTCTGCCGAACCAAATAGGGTTCACCGTAACGCTCGGCCAATTCCTCGTTGTCCCCAAAGGAGTGGGTAAACCGGAAAATCAGAACTTCGCCGACTTCGAACGCAGGCAACCAGGAAGAGGTGTTTAAGGGACCCTCTTCCGCGGGAGACTCCGCAACCATTTCAACTTCCTCCTCAACCTCTTCGGTTTCCGGGGTTTCGGTAGCCTCAACATTTTCGGGGTCCGCTACTTCCTCCTCAGGGGAATCTGCGCAACCAATTAAATAAAAGGAGAACACCAGGACTAAGGGTGCGGTAGAAAAGAATTTCAGTAGGCTCATGGTATAAAAGAGAAAAGGAACCAAGGAGAAACGCGAGACTTTCCTTTTTCCGGCCAATACGCAACTGAAAATCACCGCTGTCCCCGGCCAAATTTCGGCTGGCCAGCCTGATCCCGGATCATTCGGATTTGACCCGACCCGAAAGGGTATCGCAATGTTAGCAAGGATGTGTTTCTGTAACACCATTACCAACCCTCAATTTTTTTAACACCATCATTATGAAAATTGCCATCCTCGGAGGACACGGGAAAATCGCCCGCCATTTGCAAACCCTTTTACTCAAAGACGGTCATCAGGTCCGGTCCCTCATTCGCCAACCGGACCAGGAGGCGGCCATTCAAGCTCTGGGGGCCGAACCGGTTCTCTTTGACATTGAAAAGGACCAAGACCTCCCCGCCGCCCTGGGCGATGCCGAGGCGGTTGTTTTCGCCGCCGGCGCTGGTCCCGGCAGTGGAGCCGACCGCAAATGGACCGTTGACCGCGACGGAGCCTTAAAACTCATTGAGGCCGCCGAAGCAAAAAACATCAAACGCTATCTGATGATCAGCGCCATGAAGGTCGAGGAACCCCGGGGCAATGAGGTTTTTCAGATTTATTTGCAAGCCAAGGCCGAAGCCGATGCCGCTCTTCGGACCAGCGGGCTCGATTTCACCATCGTCCGCCCCGGTGCCCTTTTGGACGAAGCGGGAACCGGCAAGGTTGCTATCGCCCCGTCCCTTCCATCGGGCAAAATCCCCCGCGAAGACGTGGCGGAAGTGGTTCGCGCCTGTTTAACCAACCCTTCCACCATCGGCGTCCAGTTCGATCTCACCAGCGGCGACCAATCGATCCCCGAAGCCCTGGAGAACCTGACCGGGGCGTGAGGGGGAGGGTCATCCTGCCTTGCCCCGGGGGCTACCCAGGCTCAGAACTCTTGATTCCAGTGAGGTAAAAGTGACACCAATGGAAATTTTTTGGGGTTGAAAGCGCACGCATTTGACAAGTCCCAGAGGGACGGTAAGAGGATAGCCGTGGATGAAAATCCACGG
>JAIUMY010000097.1 GCA_022565335.1 Opitutales bacterium | reverse complement strand
GGGTGGGCTGCTGCCTTATCGTCCTCCTACGCTCTAAGTGCGAGGTTTGTAAGCGCCCTAACTAACCGGCCTTAATTTCACGAACATCCGAATATCTCCCACGACGGTGGATGCGGCCTACAAACCGCAAGGTCCTCCCCGCCGCGGGATCGGGAGCTGAAGCACCCCGACTACGGAAAACAGCCGGATTATTCCGTCAACGTCCACCACTCACCGTAATCGGGCTGATTCATCGCCCGAACGAATCGGCCGGAAATTTTACGAACAGTCGATGATCTCCCACGACGGTGGATGCGGCCCCTAAACCGCCAGGTCCTGCCCGCGGGATCGGGAGCTGAAGCACCCCGACTACGGAAAACAGCCGTCCAAAATCTCACGATTTCCTCCTTCGCCAAGGCTAGCGCGGGACCTGTCGGCTACAACAGCCGATCGGGGTGTAAAGCCCCTCCGGCAAAACAGCCGGACGGGGCTGGGTCGGAAGTACAGACAGGGACACGAAAAAACCGCCAGTCGGATGACTGGCGGTTTGGAAAATGGCGGGATAGACGAGACTCGAACTCGCGACCTCCTGCGTGACAGGCAGGCGCTCTAACCAACTGAGCTACTACCCCGTGATAGGGAAGAAGCTAGTTTTCTAAATTCGGGGTCTTGAGTCAAGAAGGTTTCTGAAAATTTTTGCTTTTCGGGGCGGTTTTTTTGCCGGTGGGACCTTGGGCCTCCGGCAAAAGGTCTTTTCGCCAGAAAATCATGGTCTTGGGACTCTCTTTTTCCTCATTGAGGTCCTTCCAAGTGAAGGTGGTGCGGAGCCGGGGGTCCTGGACAAAGCCGACTTTTTCCCAAAAGGGGTGCAGGGTTTGATATCCGGGGGGCCTACGGGGATGGTCGGGGGGCCGCTCAACGGCACAAAAACTGACCATGGTAAAACGCCCCAGGCGGCGGGCATGGCTTTCGCGATACTGAAAAAAGGCTTTGCCAATCCCCTGCCCCCGATAGTCTTTTTCCAATACCGACTCGCCAAAATAAAAGACGTTTTCGGGGTCGATCCCCTGCCCGGCAAATACCCCGGTATGCTCCGGACCTTCGGCGACGAAGGGCACGCCGGTACTGGCCCCGACAATGCGGTCTTCGGAGAAGGCGAGCACGCAGTAGCTTTCGGGATGCTGGAAGTAGGTCTCGAGATACCTCTCCTCGTACTCCATAGCCCCTTCGTAGAGATACGGAAATTCACGGAAAACGGTGATCCGTAAACGGGCGAGGTCACGAAAGTAGCGGGCCACTTCGGGCCCGCTGACTTCATGATACTGGATGGATTTCACGGGTAATCCAGCCCGGACTTTTACGAGGAGACTTCCTCGGTGGGGCTTTTTTGTTCGAAGGTGAGATGATCCCCTTCGCGGTCAACCACGATGGGTTCGCCGGTCTTGACGTCGCCGCGAAGAATGGCTTCGGCCAGAGGGTCTTCGAGGTGGCGTTCCACTGCCCGGCGAAGCGGCCGGGCTCCGTATTTCTGGTCGAAACCCTTTTCGATGAGCAGCTCCTTGGCGGCTTTCTCGAATTTAAGAAAAATCTCCCGGTCCTTCAGGCGTTTGCTGACTTCACCGATCTCCAGATCGACAATCTTGAAGAGATCTTCCTTCTCCAGACTGCGGAAGACGACCATCTCGCTGATCCGGTTGATGAATTCCGGCTTAAAGACGCGCTTGGTTTCCTCGGAAATCTTTTCTTTGATTTTCTCGAAATCGTCGATGCCCGTGGTGGGCGCACCAAATCCAAGGGAAGTTTGTTTCTGGATCAGATTGGCCCCGACGTTGGAGGTCATGATGATAATGGTGTTCCGGAAATCGACGGTGCGGCCGAGGCTATCGGTCAGACGACCGTCTTCCAGCACTTGCAGCAGCAACTGAATCACGTCGGGGTGGGCCTTTTCGATTTCATCGAAGAGAATAACCGAATACGGCTTACGACGAATGGCTTCGGAGAGTTGTCCGCCTTCCTCATACCCGACATAGCCGGGAGGCGATCCGATTAAGCGGGAGACGGCGAATTTCTCCATATACTCGGACATATCGATTTGGACGATGGAATCCCGATTGCCGAACATTTTCTCGGCCAGGGTCTTGGCCAAATGGGTTTTGCCCACGCCGGTGGGACCGAGAAAGAGGAAGGAGCCAATGGGCCGGCGGGGATCTTTCAGGTCGGCGCGGGAACGACGCAGGGCCTTGGCGATGACCACGGTGGCGGGGTCCTGGCCGATGACCGCTTTTTGCAATTCCTGTTCGATGGCGAGGAGTTTTTCGGTCTCCTTTTTCTCCATTCGTTGCAGCGGAATCCCGGTCCAATCGGAGACCACCTGCATCATATCTTCCATGCCCACAGTGATCTTCGTTTCCTCGCGGCTGCGTTTCCACTCTTCGAGCATTTCCTCACGCTTGGCGCGGAGACGTTTTTCCTCGTCGCGGAAGCGGGCGGCTTCCTCAAAGTGTTGCTGGCTGATGGCGTCTTCCTTTTTGCCGCAAACCTCGTCGATTTCCTCGGAGAGTTTTTCCACATTGGGCGGACGGGAAAGTGAGTTGATGCGGGCCCGGGCACCGGCTTCGTCGAGAACGTCGATGGCTTTATCGGGCAGAAACCGGCCGGTGATGTAGCGTTCGGAGAGCTTGGTGGCGGCATCCAGGGCTTCATCGCTGAAGGTGACCTTGTGATGCTCCTCGTATTTGCTGCGAATCCCCTGGAGAATGAGGAAGGTATCCTCGATGGACGGGGCGTTCACCTTGATGCTCTGGAAACGGCGATCCAGCGCGCTGTCCTTCTCGATGTATTTGCGATACTCGGAAAGGGTGGTTGCCCCGATGCACTGGAGTTCGCCGCGGCTGAGGGCCGGTTTGAAAATATTGCTGGCGTCCATGGCCCCTTCGGCGGCGCCGGCACCGACGATGGTATGCAACTCGTCGATAAAAAGAATGATGTTCTTGGCCTTGCGGATTTCATCCATGACGGCCTTGATTCGTTCCTCGAATTGGCCGCGGTATTTGGTGCCGGCAACCATGAGGGCGAGGTCGAGGGTGATGACCTTTTTGTCGGCGAGGATTTCCGGCACCACACCATTGGCGATTTCCAGGGCCAGGCCTTCGACGATGGCGGTCTTCCCTACCCCGGCCTCCCCGATGAGGACAGGATTGTTCTTGGTGCGGCGGCAGAGGATCTGAATCATCCGGCGGATTTCATTGGCCCGCCCGATGACCGGATCCATTTCGCCTTTACGGGCGAGTTCGGTGAGGTCACGGCCAAAAGCCTTGAGAGCGGGCGTTTTCAATTCCTTCTTTTCCTCGCCCGGACCTTTGCCCGCGCCGGCGGGTTCGGAGGCCCCTTCACCGGAGAATTGCGGATCGAGTTCGCTGAGAATTTCGGTACGGGTACGTTCGATGTCGACGTCGAGGGATTTGAGCACGCGGGCGGCGACGCCCTCCCCTTCGCGCAGCAGGCCGAGGAGAATGTGCTCGGTGCCGACATAGCTGTGGTTGAGTTGGCGGGCTTCCTTCCCGGCCAGGTGCAGAACTTTCTTCACCCGCGGAGTGTAAGGGATGTTGCCGCCGGACTTGCCTTCGGGACCGACCCCTACCTCGCGCTCGACGGCGTTGCGGACGGTCTCGAGGTCCAGTCCCATTTTTTGCAGGACACTGACCGCCACCCCCTGGCCGAGTTTGATGAGGCCGAGGAGGAGATGCTCGGTTCCGACGTAATTGTGATTAAAGCGGTCGGCTTCTTTACGGGAAAGAGCGAGAACTTGTTGGGCACGTGGAGTAAAATTATTCATGGCTGGGTAGGGATACAGGTCATTTGGGTTCCATGGAATGGAAATCGGGTTCGGCTATAGTTTTAAAATAATCACGGATCAGGTGGGCACGCAAGCGATCCCGGTACTCTGATTCCAGCTCTTTTTGTCCCAAATAGGACACATGCCCGGGTTGGGCTTCAATGAAGAGGCGATCGACCATTTCCCTGGTCTCTGCAGGAAAGGTGCCAAGATCGACGCCGAGGCGGATGAGGGAGAGCAAATTCATCGTTTCCGCGGAAGTCAGCACGCCGGCATTGCGTAAAACCCCGTAGGCCCGGCCAATTTTGTCGCGGAGCTTGATGGGTTCGCTTTCGAGGAGCTTCTCGCGGGCGTTGATTTCGTATTCGTAGATGGTATCCAGGACGCTGCTCAGCCGCTTGATAATTTCGGTCTCGCCCTCCCCCAGGGTGGTTTGGTTGGAGATCTGAAAAATGCTGCCACTGGCATCCGAGCCCTCGCCGAACAGACCGCGCACGGCGAGCCCCAACTGGCTGACCGCCCGCAGTACCTTATCCATCTGTTTAAGCGTGATGAGGGCCGGCAGATGCATCATGACCGAGGCCCGCATACCGGTACCCAGATTGGTGGGGCAGGCGGTGAGATACCCCACCTTGGGGGAAAATGCGTAGTGCAATTGCTCCTCGATGGCGGTGTCAATGCGGTCGATGTTGCGCCAAAGGTTTTTGAATTGAAACCCATTGCGCAAAACCTGTATGCGCAGATGGTCTTCCTCGTTGACCATCACCACCACCGACTGGTCGCGGCTGATCAAGATGCCGGAGCCATTGGCCGAGTGCATGAGGTCCCGGCTGATCAAATGACGCTCGAAAAGGATCTTCTTATCGAGGTCGGAAAGTTTTTCATTTTTAAAGACGGTGGCCGTCTTGAGGCCGGTTACGTCTTTTAAAGTACTGAGACAAGTGGACAGAATTTCCCGCCTTTGCGCCGGATTGGCACGGGTGGGAAAAGGATATGAGGCAAGATTCCGCGCCAACCGGATGCGGGAACTCAGGACCACCGGACCGTTGCTGTCGCGACGGTCATGGGTCAATTCGGCTTTGCTTTCCAGTAAATCTTTAATGGTCATGGTGTGGGGGCCGAGGAAAATTCATCTTTGAGTTCTTTGATTTGGTCGCGGAATTTGGCGGCTTTTTCGTATTCCTCTTTGCCAATCGCTTGCTGCAATTGGTCCTCGGCCATTTGAATTTTCTCCAGGAGAGTTTTGCGGGCCAGGGCACGAACAGGAACCTTGCCGGTGTGGTGGGTGCCCTTGTGCATCTTGCGCAGAAGCGGGTGCAGAATTTCGGCAAAGGTCTCGTAACAATCGGGGCAACCCAGTCGGCCCGTCGTCTGAAAATCCTTTTCGGTACATCCACAGGTGGGACACGACAGTCCCGGCGATCCACTGGCCGGGGTTTCGTCGGGATTCCCTTTCATCAAGAGGTCCGCCAGCGAAAACCCATTGGGGTCGGTGACCCCTTTTTCCTGCGCGCATTTCTCGCACAAGTCGACCTTGTGAATTTTATTGTTCACAATCTGCGTGAGGTGCACCGTTGCCGGTTGTTCACATAAATCACATTTCAAAACCTTGCCCATACCCCCACTATACCACAGGAAGGAAGGCCGTCGAGTCCTTAGGCGAAAGATTCCAGCGCGGAGAGAGGAAATAAAGCAAGAAGTAAGAGTTAAGAAAAACAGCCGGAGGGAACCACGAATAAACTCGAATAAACACGAATTGATGGGGAGAGGAGACAAAACAGCCGGAGAAATAAAGTAGCTGCGCGCTTCAGCCGCAGTTGGCTGGGAGGATGAGAGATGAGGTAGCACAGCCATCCTGGCTGTGTTTGGCCGTTCGGGGACACCGGCTGGAAGCCCGTGCTACTTCTTTGGTAATCCTGCCAAGTGCATGTGCGTCAACCTAAAAGATAGATCCAGCTTTCAGTCCTTACTTTGGTAGCTAAGCGCTTTTTTAAGGAGCAAGGACATTGCTTCGCCGTATCCGCCTCCGTCTTGTCCTTGAGAATGGAAGCGATGGCACATCCCCGGAAAACTCTCCCACCAATCAGGTCGCCTGGTCGGCTCCCCAAGGACAGGAATGTCCTTGCTCCTCATATTCCACCTCCCCAAGGACAGGCGAGATCCTTAGCGAAAGCGGGCCCAAAGGGCTTAGGTTGACGCATTTGCGCTAAGCGGGAACCTCCGACCTCTGTCCTCTGTCCTCAACCGGGGCGGGGAGTCATAATACGGGCGTTAACAGCCGCAGCAGGCGGTGGCGGGAGAAAGCGGCAAACCCGTCAACAACAAGACGACCCAAGGGGCCTGCGGCACGAAGGGTGACCCGCTTTACCGTTCGTCGGCATCGGAATCACCAAGCGAGGCAAGGGTGCGGAGAGTAAGAATCCCAATGCCGAGATAGGCAATCAGCAACAAACCGGTTTCCAGATTCCCGCCTTCCCAAATCGCTCCCAAGGGCCCGGCGGGTAATAATAGCCCGCCAATCACCAGCAAAAAAGCCAATAAAAGAAACCTCTTCCAGAAACGATTCATAAGGGAAAGATGATCGTCTGGCCGCCATTTGACAACCTTCTTTCGCCCTTTTCGGTGTCGTTGAAAGCCTGCCCTTGCCAAGGAGAAACGCCTAGGTGGTTCCCTCCAATTCTTCGCGTAATGCCTCCAGTTCCTCCCAACGTTGATAGAATTGGTTCTTTTTTTCCTCCAAGGCATCCCACTGCTTCTGCAAATCCGCAGCGCCCTGTCCTTGGTCATCCTTATAAGTTTCCGGCGAAGCGATGACTTTGGCTATCTTTTCCTGCTCCGCTTCGAGAGTCTCCAACTGCTGGGGGATTTCGTCCAATTCCCTTCTCTCCCGATTGAGGAATTTTCTCGGTTTCGCTTTAGTATACCCTTTTTTGACCATCGCCTTGCCTGCGGATTCGGCCTTGCCAGGGGAAGGACTTTTCCGTTTTTGCCCGGCCAGGTAATCGGAATACCCACCCACCACTTGCCGAATCTGCCCAACCCCTTCGAAGACCAATAAATCAGTCACCAAATTATCGAGAAATTTCCGGTCGTGACTAATCAAAACCAAGGTTCCGGAATACTCATGAAGGACCTCCTCCAAGAGCTCAATCGTTTCCATATCAAGGTCGTTGGTCGGTTCATCGAGAACCAGTAAATTCGCTGGTTGCAAAAAGAGCCGAGCCAGGAGCAGGCGGTTTTTCTCTCCTCCGGAAAGGCTTTTCACCGGACTCATCACTTGTTCGGGAGGGAATAAAAACTCCTTCAGGTACGCTAAAACATGTTTCTTTTGACCATTTTGACTGACAAAATCGGCACCGCCGCCAATATTCCAAAAAACCGTTTCCTCCTCGTTAAAGGTTTCCCGCAGTTGATCGAAATAGACTGGTTGCCACTGGGTCCCCCGGACGATCCCGCCGTGTCGCGGTTCAAGGTGGCCCAGAAGGAGGCGGATGAGGGTGGACTTACCCACCCCATTAGGTCCCACGATCCCCAGACGATCCCCCCGGGAAAGGCGAAAGGTGAAGTTTTCCACCAACGAATCTCCATCCCCATAGCCAAATTCAACCTTGTCAAAAACCGCCACCTTCTCGCCGGAGTATTCCCCCGTTTCCAGCGAAATACGTGCGGTTCCCTGCTTTTCCTTCCAATTTCGCCGCTTTTCCCGAAGTTTTACCAGCGCCCTAAGCCTACCCTGGTTGCGGGTTCGTCGGGCCTTGACCCCCTGTTTCAGCCATGCCTCCTCTTTTTTCAGCTCTTTCTGCAAGGAGGAAAGCCGGGCCGCCTCCTCTTCTTCGAGCTTCTCCTTACGTCGAAGATAGGACTCATAGGAACAGTCCCAAGTGGTTAAATGTCCCCGGTCAAGATCGTAAATACGGTTGCAGGTGTTTTGTAGAAAAACCCGGTCGTGAGTCACCATTAACATCGCCCCGGAATGAGATCGAAGGCGTTCCTCCAGCCATTCAATCGCTTTGATATCCAAGTGATTGGTGGGCTCATCCAGAAGTAACAAATCGGGCTTCCGTAACATAGCCCGGGCCAGCCAGACCTTCCGCTTCACCCCAGCCGATAAATCCGCAAAAGGCGCTTGCGGTGATAATTCCCAAGCCTCTACCCAGTCCTGCCAGGCGGCCTGCAATTGCCAGTCTTCGTGGACCGCCGCGCTCTGATCGGAAAAAACCACCTCCTCTACCGTGACTCCCGCCTCGGGAAAAGAAACCTCCTGCGGCAGATATCCGGCCGAATGACCAGGCGAAAGCCGGATCTCTCCTTCATCGGGCTCCATTTGGCCCGCCAGGCAACGTAAAAAAGTCGATTTACCACAACCATTACGCCCCACCAGGCCGATTCTTTCGCCTGCTTCAATATCCGCCGACACCGCGTCAAACAAAGGGTCCGCACCGAAAGCGAGGGAAAGGTTATGGATCGTCAAAAGAGGCATATCAGGTCAGCAATGAAAAGCCCCCGAGCGCTAAAAGCGCATCGGGGGCTGGGATGGGAGGGAAATTTACAATCACCCGAAAAGCACTTTACTGCAAGCACTTTTATGACGATCTGCCACATTTTTATGAATAATGTTTGCCTTCACCGCCTTATCAAGGCCAGCCACGAAGGCTTTTGCCGCGGCAACCTGGGCCTCTTTATCATCGCCAGTCAAGGACTCGCGGTATTGGCGCTGAAGAGTCTTCAAACGGCTTTTGATTCCACGGTTGTGGATGGTACGTTTCTCCGTCTTGCGGATGTTTTTGATAGCTGACTTGGTATTGGCCATAAGGAAAAAGAATGAAAACACCGGATTTCGACCGAAAGGTCAAATAAAAAAACAAAAATTGAGACTTTTATCTCGCAAACCAGCGGGCTTGGGTTCTGTTCGCAATACTGCGGAACAAGAAGAACTTCCCTACCCCGCTTTATGCGAACAGGGCTGAAGCTTTTTTATCGACCCGGTTTCCCGGATAAGAGGTTCTGAGATGGATCAAGCCGTCCAAAAAAAACCTGCGGAGTTTCCTCCGCAGGTTTTTAGCATAAGTTAGATTTACGACAATTAAGGCATCTGTGGCTGCGGTTGTCCGCCTTCACCACCTTGTGGCTGTTGCTGCTGTTGCTGCTGCTGCATTTGCATCATCAACTGTTGGCCTTCTTGTTCGATTTCTTCCAGACGATCGATCATCGACTCAGCGTTTTCATCGATATCGGTCATTGCCGCCACGACCGTAGCTTCAATGTTTTGATTAGCCTCCCGAATTTCCGGATCCTGCGAGAGCTCCTGCTGGATGGGCTCCAGAGTCTCATTCAGCTGCATATACTCTTCGTAGTTTTGCTGAAATTCAGCCTCGTTTTCCTGCGCACCGGGGGCCTGCAGTTTTTCGACCAACTCCTCCTGGCGTTCCATCATTTCCGGAGCGTCTTCATTGAAGTCGGAGATTTTGTCTTGCATTAGAGCTTCGTACGTATTGATCGCGTCTTGCACATCATCACGTTCGAGAGCTTGTTGTTGTACTTCGTTTAGCTGACCTGCGATTTGCTGGAATTCAGCTTGGAGTTCCTGCAACCGGGCTTCCGCCTGGCTGGTTTCCTGTTGTGGGGCACCTTCCGGTGGAAGCATGGGCTGCCCCTCTTGAGAGGAAGCAGTAAGCGCGAGACCGAAGGAGAGAGATCCTGCCAACAACAGGCTTTTGACTTGAGTAGGTGTGAATAATACCATGCCCCTACTGTAAACCTTATAACGGTAAAGTTCCAAAAAGTTTGCCAATTATTTAGTCAAGCTACCGTAGAGGCCAGGAGCCGGTACCGTAAGTCGGGGTTCACCGACAAAGAGAAAGGGAAATAAAGTAGCTGCGCGCTTCAGCCGCAGTTGGCTGGGAGGAACCGGGACCACCCCACCGCTTCGCGCCCCCCTCTCCTAAACTAGGAGGGGAATGAAACTGCCGGGGAACCACGAATGGACACGAATGAACACGAATTGATAGGGAAAGAAGAAAAACAGCCGGGGGGAAAGGATGAAGGTTGAGGGATGAAATGAAATCCCGATTCGCTTCGCTCATTGCCCTTCGGCCGGACTG
>JAIUMY010000096.1 GCA_022565335.1 Opitutales bacterium | reverse complement strand
TCCAAAATCTTACGATTTCGGCTGCAGGAAACGAAACGCCGTAGCCGAAGACGTGAGTCTTTGGACGATGCGGAACTCTCGCTCCCACTCGGTCCAAAATCTTACGATTTCCGCTACAGGAAACGAAACGCCGTAGCCGAAGACGTGAGTCTTTGGACGATGCGGAAGTCTCGCCTCCCACCCGGTCCAAAATCTTACGATTTCGGCTACCCATGAACCCAATCAGCTCTGGGCTTCGGGGGTTTCTTGGGCCGCCGCACCGCCCTGGCTGCGAAGCTGGGGAAACAGAATTACATCGCGAATGCTCTCGGCACCAGTCAGGAGGATCAACAAACGGTCGATCCCCACGCCCATCCCTCCGGCAGGAGGCATGCCGTGTTCCAGAGAGAGGAGAAAATCTTCATCGATCTTCTGCACATCCTCTCCGGCTTGCGCAGCAAACATCTCCCGCTGCACCAGCGGATCATTCTGCTCGGAATACGCCGGGGCGATTTCCTGCCCGTTGATACATAACTCAAAGACCTCAATCGTATCCGGATTGTCAGGACTGAGTTTGGCCAGCGGACAAAGCTCCTTGGGAAGATGCGTCACAAAGGTGGGCTGAATCAAGGAAGGCTCCACCCGTTTCTCAAAAACATCATTGGTCACCTCAAAATCCTCCAGCGCCGGATTTACCTCAATGCCCTCTTTCTCGCACCAGGCCAGTTTTTCTTCCTTGGACTTGGTAAACCACTCGGAATCTCCGGTCGCTTCACGAATCAGATCGTGATACCGCTTCTCGGGCCAGTCGCCGCCAAGCTCAATGGTCTCCCCGCCGGGGCGGGAAATGGTGGTGGTCCCGAGAACCGAAGTGCACAAATCCTGAATCATCTCACGGATCAGCACCATCATTCCCCGGTAGTCGGAGTAAGCCTGATACACTTCGAGCATGGTGAATTCGGGATTATGCCGACGGGACAAGCCCTCGTTGCGGAAATTTTTGCCGATCTCAAACACCCGGTCAAATCCACCCACCAACATCCGTTTCAGATAAAGCTCCAGGGCAATCCGTAGAACAAAGGGCGCATTGAGAGCATTGTGATGGGTCGTAAACGGCCGGGCCGCCGCACCGCCGGCGACGGACTGCAAAACAGGCGTTTCCACCTCGACGAAATCCCGCTCCTGCAGAAAATTCCGAATCCGTGCAATCATCTGCGAGCGCTGCAAAAAGCGGGTTCGGGATTCCTCGTTGACCAGTAGATCGAGGTAGCGTTGACGGTAAATCTGCTCGCTATCGCTGAGCCCGTGCCATTTCTCCGGAAGGGGCCGCAAGGATTTGCTCACTAAGACATAGCTCACCACCCGCACGGTGATCTCCCCGGTCTTAGTCACAAACAAATCACCACGAACGCCGAGAATGTCGCCCAAGTCCAATTTCTTGAAAGCTTTAAAAGCGTCTTCGCCAAGAGTGTCCTTTTTGACGTAGATCTGAATCAACCCCTTGCGGTCCCGCAGTTTGGCAAAAATGCTCTTCCCCATGACCCGCATCACCATCAACCGGCCCGCCACCGCGACCTCCGGTTGTTCCGCATCTTCCTCAGGCCGGTGCGCCGCCAGAGCCTCAGCCGAGGTATGCGTCGGGGCAAATTCCGCCCGAAACGGGTCCTGCCCCGCCGCCCTAAGCTCATCCAGTTTGGCCTTTCGGACGGCGAATAAATCGTTCGTTGCCTGCTTGCTCGTTTCCTTCATAAGCGATCCAGCAAAACCTTTTCCGCCCACGATTTCAATCCCGTAAATTTTTAACGTCCGCGAAGACCGGTCTCGCCTCACGAAGGATCACCTGGCCACCGCCCAAAGACGGCTTCACCGTCGGAATTACAGAAACACCAATAGACACAAATTTCCGTTGAGGGAGGTAGCTTTTGTAGGGCCTCCCCTTGAGGAGTGCCGCCCGGGAAGTGAAGACGTACGCCCTGGTCAAAAGGTTTGCGAAGGCCATCGGAAAGGGCGGTCCCCATCAGAAATCTTCTATCGCCTCCACCGCGACGGCATCGCGCAAGCGCGAGCCCTTCAGAAAGATGGGACGCTTTTTCCAGCAAAGCCGGAGAACCACACGTATCGCTTAACGGGTGAATCGTTCCTTGGTTTTCCAGTGCCGAAGGCACCTTCGACTGCGGCAAGCCCCTTGCCGCTTTCTCCAGCCGCAGCCTGCTGCGGGGTTACCGAACCTATCCGGTTCGCCAGCAGGGCTAGCTCACGCAAAGCGCCAGCAGGCTGGCGCAGTCCAAAGACGGCTTCGCCGTCGGAAGTGTCGGTCCGGTTATCCATGCCCCGTCACCCCTCCCCCGCGACGGCATCGCGCAAGCGCGAGCCCTACAGAAGCTCATTTTAGAGGGTACGTCCCGACCATCCCGGAACAATGTCGCCTCGACTCTTTCCACAATACCATGAAATCCTTAAACTCTTCCCTTCTCGGCGGGAAAATTTCCCGTTTCCTGGTACCCGTTCTGGCCATTTTCGCGTTTGTCCTGACCTCGGGCTGCGGGAACGATGAAGAAATCGAAGATCTCCGGCGGGAAATTTCGCAAGACCCTGAATCCAACGGCGAAAGCCAACAAACCTTGCAAGTCGCCGGATACCTCTATGACGACCAGATTCATCTCCACTTTGTTTTCGAAACCGAGCAACCGCATTGGTATCACCAATACTGGGTATACGAAAGCGGCGAATGGATTCGCTACGGCTCGGGAAGCGAAGGCCCCGACCCGGATGGACTTTATGAAGATCGGATCTCGGTCATGTGGGATGACGGAAAAGTGGACCAATTTGCCCAAACCGGCGGGTATACCGCCGTTCACGACGGAATCCGCAGTACCCGCAGTGAAGTTTCTGCCGAAGAAGTCGAAAGCCATCCCTATCTCGGCGAGGAACTGGGTCGCTCGGATGTGCGGAAGTTTATCCGGGAATCCCGTGACGAGTCCTCCGATGAGCCACTCTGGGCCGCCGTTCGCTCGGAGGAGGAACTCCGCGAAATGCGCGAGGAGGGCCTCTTTCTCGACCTTTGGCAATGGCGGGCCCATCGTTCCCACCCTATGGGCTATGCCGACAACGGCTATGTATTGGAATACCGCCACAGTTCGGAAGGCCAAGGCATGTACACCACCAACCAGGACCCGGAGACGGGAAAACCGCTGCTGATGTTCGACGCCGAAAAAACCGGCCAAACCGCTTTGACCCTCGAAGGTCTCCGCAACCGGGACTACGGACAAGAGGACTACTATTATTTGAGCGAGGCCTTGGCCGTTCCTTTTGACCCAGGGGCCAACTGGCAGGAAGGCGATGCCATTCCCCAACGTCTCTTACAAGAACCGGACGGCAGCCGCGGTGCCATTCGCGCTGAAGGCAGTTACCACGACGGAGCCTGGCGCATCGCCCTCCGCCGTTCCCTGGAAAGTCCGAATCCGCTGGACAGCAAAACCTTTGCCGAAGGCGATGTTTTCAACGCCGCGTTTGCCGTTCATTCCGGAGGCGTCGGTGCCCGTCATCACTTGGTCAGCATGCCCATCACCGTTGGTTTCAACACCGATGCCGACCTATCTCTCCCTCTTCTCGATTCTCCCCCGGAAACCCCCGAAGGGGACCTCACCTGGAAAACCCTCGACCTCTTCGATCCCGGGGATCCCACCACCGCACGGGAATAAGACTGATAAGGTTGCCGCCAACTATTGGACAAGGCAATCCCTTCAAAACATCTTCTATAGGCCCCACCGCGACAGCATCGCGCAAGCGCGAGCCCTACAGAAGCCCAGTTTCAAGGGTGCGTCCCTAGACTATTGACAACAAAAAGTGGGCTTACGGTTTGTCAAAAACGTCTTTCTCCTTTTCCAGCAGCCATTTCTCAGAACCACGAATAAACACCAATGGACACAAATTTCCGCTGAGGAAGGTAGCTTTTGTAGGGCCTCCCCTTGGGGAGTGCCGCCCGGGAAGAGGTACGCTCTGGTCAAAAGGTTTGCGAAGGCCATCGGAAAGGGGCGGTCCCTTCAGAAATCTTCTATCGCCCCCACCGCGACGGCATCGCGCAAGCGCGAGCCCTACAGAAGCTCATTTTAGAGGGTGCGTCCCTAGACTATTGACAACAAAAAGTCGGCTTACGGTTTGTCAAAAACGTCTTTCTCCTTCTCCAGCAACCATTTCTCAGAACCACGAATAAACACCAATGGACACAAATTTCCGCTGAGGAAGGTAGCTTTTGTAGGGCCTCCCCTTGGGGAGTGCCGCCCGGGAAGAAGTACGCTCTGGTCAAAAGGCTTGCGAAGGCCATCGGAAAGGGGCGGAGCCCAGTTTCAAGGGTGCGTCCCTAGACTATTGACAACAAAAAGTCGGCTTACGGTTTGCCAAAAACGTCCTTCTCCTTCTCCAGCAGCCATTTCTTAAACTCCACTCCGCCCGGGCCGGAGTAACCGGTGAGCTTTCTGTTGGCGCCGATAACGCGGTGGCAGGGAACGAAAATCGGTAATGGATTGCGGGCCATCAACCTTCCTACGGCCCGGGCGGCTCCGGGGCTCCCGCACTTGGCGGCAATTTCTCCGTAGGTCCGGCACTCCCCCGGAGGGATGGCCTGAACCTCCGCCAATACCTTTTCGCCAAAAGAGCTTTTACGGACTCTATCGAAGGGCACGGTCAATTTCTGCCTTTGCCCGGTTTGGAAATCACCCATTTGTTTTCGCGCTTCTTCACCCCAAGGCGGGAGGGTTTTTAAAAAGGAAAAATCCTCTTCGGGAGTAATGAATTTTACCTTTTGCACCCCCCGATCACTGCCAATCAAGCAAAGCCGGATCCCCCATAACTCCAAAGGAAGAAGGTATGAACTCATGCGGGGAGGAGGCGGAGTCAGTCGAAATACCGGACAAAATAGCGATTTCGCAAACGCTCGAACCAACGTTCCAAATCCTGCCGCATGGTCATGTTAACCAACTCCTCCTCAATGCGATCCCGGACCTTATGGATGGGTTGCACCCCGTCTTGCCGGTGATCCTCAACATGAAGGATGAAGAAAGAATCCCCAGTGCGGATCAACCCGCTGGTCTCCCCTGGCGACAAATCACGGATCTCTTCCCGCCAATCCTCGCGCAGGTCTTGCACCTCAATCCAGCCTAAAAACCCGCCATCCTCACGGCTACGGTGCTGGCTGTAGCGGCGGGCCAACTCGCCGAAGGACTTGCCCTCTTCCAGCTCCGCAAAAATGGTTTCAGCGGTTTGCTCCAGAACATCCTCAGGCTCCGCGGTGATGACCTTCAATTCGATCAACCGCAGTTGCACCGCTTCATCTTCGGTGAAAAGATGCGGGTTTTCCTCATAGAACTCCTGCATCAGGACGGGGCTTACGGTGGTGCGGGAATGCCTTCGCTGACCTTCCATTTCCTGCACGATGAAACTTTCCTCGATGCGTCGGCGAAACGAGCGACTGGTTTCCCCGGCATCTTGCAAATAACGCAAAAACTCGACCCGGCTTCCGTTGAAATCTTCCTCAATAATGGATTCGATCCGGCGTTCGATGGCACTTTGGGGAATTTCCCAACCGCGCCGCTCAAATTCCTTCACCACGAGCACCCGATCCACCATGCCCTCGATGATTTCCCTCTTGGTCTGTTCATAGTTCCGACGAAATTCCTCCTGGCTACTGCTCATTCGCTGCAGGTCGGGAATCAACCGACTCATTTGCTGCCGGACTTCCTGCAAGGTAATAACCCGATCCTCCACAATGGCCACAACCTGATTGGACACTTGTCCTTCCTGAGGACTTTGCACCGCTTGGACACTGGACGCGGTCAGTAAAAACAAAACCCCGAGAAGGAAAGGACGATAAAGAAAGGTAAGCAAATTCATAAAGTAGCTCTTAAAACGATGTTTTTTGCAGACAGTGTGCTATCTCCTCCAGTCTGCGCAAAGGATCCCTTTTGGTCAAGCGGGGAAAGCGTCCGCCAATCTTCCAATAGTCCCCTCCTTTATGCCTGGAAAACCTGCCCTTGAGCCGGTCCCCATGACTCTCAATTTCCGCCAAACCGGCTTCTTGCGCCAAGGTCCGGATCAAGGTCACCCACAAAAGGGCCTGCACCGCTTCGGGAACCTTGCCAAAACGGTCCTCCATCTCTTCCCGCACTTTTTTCACTTCCGCCGGTTTCTCCAAAAGCGAAAGCCGACGATAAAAATCAATCCGCAACCGCGGCTCGGCCAGATAGGTGGGGGGGATTTCCGCCTGGATGGTGGCAGAGCCAAGGGTTTGCACCTCTTCTTCCCGCAAAGCCTGGTAACGATCTCCGACCGCCCGACGTTCCCCCTCGCCTCCGGTCACGACAAAATCCAGATTCACCCGGGCCCGCGGGACCAGAGCGGAGGGTTCCCCCTTGAGGCGGGCGATGCTGTGCCGCAAGAGCTGACAATACAAATCAAAGCCGACCCCGGCGATATGACCACTCTGCTTGACCCCGAGCAAATTGCCCGCCCCGCGCAATTCGAGATCCCGCATGGCGATCCGGAATCCCGAGCCCAGCTGATTGTATTGGCGCAAAACATTCAACCGCTTGCGGGCATTCTCCAGCACTTTTCCGTGGCGGTGCAGAAAAAGATAGGCGTAAGCCTGCCGGGTAAACCTTCCCACCCGTCCCCGCAACTGATAGAGCTGCGAGAGACCGAAACGATCGGCCGCTTCGACAATGAGCGTATTGCAATTGGGGATATCGATTCCGCTTTCGATGATGGTGGTGCATACCAGCACATCGTAGCGCCGTTCGACGAAGTCATGCATGACTTTCTCCAACTCGTTTTCCCTCATCTGCCCATGCCCGCAGACAAAACGAACGTCCGGCATCAACTCCTGCAAGCGCGCCGTCAGCGAGGTAATGGTCTCCACCCGGTTATGCAGATAAAAAACCTGGCCGCCCCGATCAATTTCAAACTGGATGGCTTTTTTCACCAGTTCGAGATCAAAAGTCTTTACGACGGTTTGGATCGGCAAACGGTTGACCGGCGGGGTTTCAATCACCGATAAATCCCTCGCTCCGCTGAGCGCCAAATGCAGTGTCCGGGGGATGGGCGTCGCACTCATCGTCAAGACATCCACCGTCACCCGCATACGTTTAATCGCCTCCTTGTGCTTCAGCCCGAAACGATGCTCCTCATCGATAACCACCAGGCCTAGATCCTTGAAGGTAACATCCTTCCCCAAAAGGCGGTGGGTCCCGACCAGAATATCGATCTTCCCCTCCCGCAAGGATCGCAGAATCTCCCGCGCCTGACGCCCCGTGCGAAAACGGCTGAGCATCTCCACTACCACTGGAAATTCGGCCGTGCGGTCGAGGAAGGTTTCGAAATGTTGCTGCGCCAAGACCGTAGTCGGGGCCAGGATGGCCACCTGCTTCCCTCCCATGACCGCCTTGAACGCCGCCCGCAAGGCAATCTCGGTTTTCCCGAAACCGACATCACCACAGAGCAAGCGATCCATCGGCTTACCCGTCTCCATATCGTGCTTACACTCAACAATCGCCTTTTCCTGCCCCGGGGTTTCGCGGTAGGGAAAGGCCAGTTCAAATTCTTTTTGCCACGGAGTGTCCGGCGGAAAGGCAAACCCTTCGCCGGATTCCCGCACCGCATGCATCCGCAGCATTTCGGCGGCAAAGTCCATGGTCGCTTTTTCCGCCTCCCGGCGGGTCTTTTCCCATTTCCCACTGCCCAGGCGAGCCAACTGCGGCCGTCCTTTTTGCAAGCCGACATAACGGGTCAACAAATGCGATTCGGCCAAAGGCAAATGCAGTTCCACCGAGTCCTCAAAGGCCAGAGTTATTACTTCCCGCTCGCCCTCATCCCCCACGGGGATTTTACCAATCCCCCGAAACCGGCAAATCCCGTGTTCCAAATGCACCAACAAATCACCTTCCACTAACTCCGAAAAATCCAACAACTGCTCGATCTCCGCGTGGTGGGCCTCTTTCCGGCTCTTTTGGTGAGGCGCTTTGCGGCGGCGGCCAAATACCTCCACCTCACTAATCACCACCAAGCCGCCTTTGCGGCCCCCCTTGGCAAAAGGCTTGAACGCCTTACGCAAATTAGCCCCCAACCGAAAGCCCCCGCGCAAATAGCCCTCTCTCCAAAAAGAATCCTGCAACAGGGGCTTGGTCGTTTCGTCTGCCTCCAGAATCTCCTGCAACCGCGCCCGGTCACCGGCCGTTCCATAAACAAAAACCAACCGATCACCGGACTCTTGCCATTCCCGGAGTTTCTGCCAGAAGGCAGACCGGCGCATCTCTTCATGAGCCAAACGCTTTTCCGCCAAAACCTCCTCGCCCAAGGCAAACTCCTCATACAGGTCCAGCCCCACCGCTTCCTCCTCGCGCACCTGCTCCGGTTCGGGGAAAAACCACCCCGGCGAGGCAATCTCGGCAATCCCGGCGGGATTCGCCCCCCGGATCAATTCGGCCAAGCGCCCCGCTTGCCTCTTCTTCTCCGCATCGCCTTCCCTGGCAGAAAAAACGGTTTCCAACTCCTCCGGTTCCACTAACGTCCAGGAGGCTTTTTTGCCCAACCACCCGAGGGCATCCGGATCCATCGCCCCGAGGGCCGCCGCCGGAGAAGGCACCAAAACCAAATCATCCACCTTCGCCAAGGTTCGCTGGGTGACCGGATCGAAGGTATGAATAGACTCCAACTCGTCGCCGAAAAAGTCCAGCCGATAGGGCTCCTGCGCTCCCGCAGGGTAAAGGTCGATAATCCCTCCCCGCACGGCAAACTGGCAGGGATGCTCCACCACGGCCGCCGATTCGTACTGGGATTCCACCAATTGCGAAGGCAAGCGGCCAAAATCGTACGCCTTCCCCGCTTTAAAAACCGTGGTTTTGGCCTCAAACCATTTGGGATTCGGCGCCGGACTGAGTAAGGCCTCCGGGGTGGTTACGAGAGACACCGATCGGCCCGGGGTTTCCCGCAAGCTTTGCAAGACCGCCATACTGTCCAGGGCCTGCGCCCAATCGGGCGTCTCCCACTCCGCCCCCAAAGCTGAAAAGCCCAAATACACCAAAACCTTTCCGGGCACCGGACGCTCGGCCGAGGCCGGGACCTCCATTTGCCGGGCCAGTTCCCTCGCCCGCCCGGGCGAGGAGACCAAGACCATCCGCGGAAACCCTTTTTGTTGCGAGCCCACGCCATACGCCACCCAGCCCTGGGCCGCCGGAGCAATGCCACCCCAGAGACCCAGCGGCGTTTGGACTTTTGCTTTTTGGTTCGATGGCATTGTCTCAAAACTGCACGGAAACAGCGCCAGGGACAAACTTTTCATGCGAATTCGGCTGTTCCAACCGGGTGGCGAGAAGAAAGGCAATGGGATGGACGGCATGGACGGGTGGAAAGGTTTTCCCACGGGCTAACGCTCGCTGCAGGCTGCGGCTGGAAGAAAGCGGCAAGAGGTTCCGCCCCGTCAACCGAGCGGATGGCCAACCGCCCAGCTCCTTCCTGTAGGGCTTGCGCTTGCGCAATGCCGTCACGGTGGGACCGTCGAAATCTTGTGAGAGGACCACCCTTTCCGATGCCCTTCGCAAACCTTTCGCCAGAGCGTAAGTCTTCACGGGCGGCACTCCACAAGTGGAGGCCCTACAAAAGCGACCTCCCCTCAACGGAAATTTGTGGTTCTCGCACATGGTAACGCTCGGCGCAGGCTGCGGCTCGAAGAAAGCGGCAAGAGGTTCCGCCCCGTCCACCGAGTGGATGGCCAACCGCCCAGCTCCTTCTTGTAGGGCTTGCGCTTGCGCAATGCCGTCACGGTGGGACCGTTGAAATCTTGTGATGGGGACCGCCCCTTTCCGATGCCCTTCGCAAACCTTTCCGCCAGAGCGTAAGTCTTCACGGGCGGCACTCCACAAGTGGAGGCCCTACAAAAGCGACCTCCCCTCAACGGAAATTTGTGGTTCTCGCACATGGTAACGCTCGCTGCAGGCTGCGGCGGGAGAAAGCGGCAACAGCTTGCCGCAGCAACTGTGATTGAATCAAGCGCAAATTGCATTTTTTTCGGTCTCATTGAGCTTTTTTTTCAGCTGACTGTGCATGTGGATTATGAGTTTACGCATTGCCGCCACGATAGCGCATTT
>JAIUMY010000095.1 GCA_022565335.1 Opitutales bacterium | reverse complement strand
CGCCCCCCCCACCCCGCGCGGCCGCACTGACCTCTGACCTCTGACCTCCGACCTCCGACCTCTGACCTCGGTCTGTAGGGCTCGTGCTTGTCGCGATGCCGTCACGGGGGGCATGAGAGCGACGGACCAAGGAACCGACTGCCCTGCATGGCCTGCGCCAACCTTTGGTGGAACTCGTCCCTCCAGGGGAGGCGGTGCCCTTCTGCCCCAAGGGGGCAACGGGCGAAAGCCCAGGGTGCCAACCCTGGGTTCGGTGGGAAATCATTCGCGCCCTGAAGGGGCGCCGGGGAGGCTGACCTCGGTCGGTCGGACTCTACAAAACCGCTTGCAGAAGAAAAAAGGCCAGGGGCGCAGTGAGGAGGAGGCTGTCGGTGAGATCGTAGGCCCCGCCGATGCCGGGGATGAAGGTTCCGGAGTCCTTGGCGTTGGCCGCTCTTTTGAAAAGGGATTCAAGGAGATCGGAGGGGATCGAGAGAATGGCCAGGGGCAGGGCGAAAAGGGCCCCTTGCCAGGGCACCAGGCCGGCGGGGACCAGATCTCCGCCGAATTGCACCAGCAGGAAACCGAGCAGGGCCGAGAGGGCCACTCCGCCGACGGCCCCTTCCCAGGTTTTGCCGGGACTCAGCGAAGGCGCCATTTTATGTCTCCCGCAGAGGCTGCCGGTGAGGTAGGCGCCAACATCGGTGAATTTGACCACAACGATGACCCAAACCGCCAAAAACAGACCTTGCGCGGGGTCCGCGGGAAGAAGTACGAGCTCCACCAGAAACTGCAGGAGAAAGGGTACATACAACAAACCCAGGCTGGTGCCCAGAAAAGCGGGCAAGCGGTCTTTCGCTTTTTCCCGGAGCGCGAACAGGGCGGAAAGGGTCACAAAAAGCACCAAAAATCCGGAAGCCGAGAGCTCAAAGGGCAGGTTGTCGGAGAGGTCCGTTTGGGAGGCGATGAAGGGGGCCAGGAAAATGCCAAGGCCCCCGGCGAGTCCGAGGAAGGGAAGGTTTTTTTGGCCGGCCTTTTGCAGGAGTTGGTAAAACTCCCACTGGGTGGCAAGGGCGAGGACGGTGAGGAGCAGGATGCCTCCGGTGGCGCCTAGAAAATAGAGGACCGATACGACAATGGCCCAGAGGAGCAGGGTGCTGAAGGTTCTTTTTAACACGGGGAGGAAAGGACCGGGGGTGGGGTGTTTTTTTGATTCAGTTGTTCGCCGGTGAGGCCAAAGCGTCGTTCCCGGGCTTGGTAATCCGCAAGGGCCGCACCGAAACTTTTTTCGTCGAAATCCGGCCAGAGGACCGGGGAGACATGAATTTCGGCGTAGGCTGCCTGGAGGAGAAGAAAGTTGGAAAGGCGGCATTCGCCGGAGGTCCGAATGATCAGATCGGGGTCAGGGATTTCGGAGGTGTTGAGAAATCCGCTGAGTTTATCCCAATCCAGAGCGGACGGTTTCTCCCGGCCCTCTTCCACCTCGCGGGCATATTTTTGGACCGCATCGACGATTTCCGTGCGGGAGCCATAATTCAAGGCGACGGTGAGATTCCATTCACTATAATGGGCGGTCTCGCGGATGATTTTTTCCAGCAAATCCCGCACTTTGACCGGCAATTCGTGGATTCGGCCGATGGCGCGCAGGCGGATTTTCTTTTGGTGGAGGATTTTGTTCTGTTGTTTGAGAAACCCTTCCAGCATTTTCATCAAAGCTTCGACCTCGTCCGCCGGGCGTTTCCAGTTTTCGACCGAAAACGCATAAAGGGTGAGATGGCGAATGCCCAGATCAGCCGCGGCCCGGATGGTTTTTTTGACCGCTTCCACCCCTCGGCGGTGGCCCTCAATGCGCGGCAGGTGGCGCTTGGCCGCCCAGCGTCCATTCCCGTCCATGATGATCGCGACATGATGGGGTAGGGGGTTGCTGGCCGATGATGGGGGAGACTTCATGATAAAACCGTAAAGCGTAAGGAGGACAACTGTTCGGCGCAAGGGAAAGGTTCAACGGGAGGGACGTTCCAGCACGACGGAAGCCCATTCGCCCATTTTCTCTATGGAACAATGGCGGAAAAATGGCCGGAACGAGTCCGCCACCTCCTCTGCCTCCGTGGCCAAAATACCGCTGAGAATGAGACATCCGCCCGGTTCAACAGCGAGCACAAGATCATTGCGGTGGGCGACCAGAATGTGGCCGAGAATGTTGGCGACAACGACTTGGGCGCGTTTCCCTTGCCAGCCATTGGTCAGGTCGCCTTGGTAAAATTGCAGGTTTCCGACCGGGATCTCCTGCAAAGCGATATTCTTGTTGGCGACTTCCACGGAAACCGGGTCGATATCGAAGCCCCAAACCGGCGAAAAGCCCAGCGCGACGGCGGAAAAGGCCAAAATACCGGATCCACAGCCCGCGTCGATAAGGGAGAATTCGGCGGGGTTTTTGCCGTATTTTCTTTGCTCGGAGATCCAGCGGGTCATGGCCTTGAGACAAAGCCGGGTGGTTTCGTGATTGCCGGTGCCGAAGGCCATCCCGGGATCCAGCCAGATGATAAACTCGTCAGCGGGGATGGGATAGGACTCTTTCTGCCAAATGGGAACCCAGTGGATGCCGCCCCAGGACCAGGGTTCGAAGTGCGCCCGGTACAAGGCTTCCCAGTCGGTTTCCTGCTCTTCGACGGGTGCGACCGGTTCGGGCAGGGGCGTCAGTCCGACTTCTTGCATGGCGCTCCGAAGCTTGGTTTGTTCTTGGTGAGCGGTTTCCGGATCCGGGAAATATCCGGAAATTTCTCCTTCTTGGGCGCCGATCTTGGAACTGGAAAGAAGCCAGGGCCACTCCTCGGATTGGTCGGCCAATTCTTCGAGGGCAGGAACCCAGGCGGCGGGAATGGTGAATCGGATGGCGTGCCAGGAGGACATATTTGGGCAGGGGGTGGGAAGACGTGATTAAGAGAAAAACCCATTACCAGCGGAAATCTCCGGTGGAGGCAAGATACCTTTCCAGATTTTCCCGCAATTCCCCGGCGCGGGCGGGGAAGGGAAGTTCCGGTCCCGCTGGTTGGTGAAGGAGGTGGTGCAGGCAATCCTGCAAATCGACCCTTAGGGTGGGTTGCCATTCCTGTTCCACCGGTAGGCCTTCGTCCCCGGCGAAGAGGTATAGCAATTTGAGATAAACCCACTCCGGCGCTTTTTTCTCCGGTTCATTCCAAGCCTCCAGAGCCCGCCCGAAATGCCGGTACAGCCGCCCGGGTGATTCTTCATGGAAGTGATGGCTGAGGAGAAGTTTGGCAAAGCGGGAACAAAAACGGAGGGTCTCGTATTTTCGGCCCAACCCTTCAAAGCGACGGATAATGCGGATTTCCCGGAGAAACCGGGGCCGTCCTTCCCGATCCGGGGCGATTTGCAACTCGCACTGGTTGAACAGATCCGCATGACCCTGGGTGTTTTTGATTTTACGGGATTCCCTTTGCCAAACCGTCAGAACCCCATTTTTGGGGGTCAGAAAATCGATCCGCAGGCCATTTTCCCCGCTGGGGGTGCTTCGCAATAGATACCCTTCCTCGGACACCGTCATAATCGCTTTCCAATGGGCGGCGCCATTTTCCTAGGGATGGGAGTAGAGCCAATAGCGTTGAGCGGCCTGTTTGAAACGCTCGCTTTGTTGTTCCCAATGGTGGATGAAATACTCAACGTTGACGTTGGGGCCGTGCTGAACCAGAGCGTCCCACCAGGCGGTGGAGCCCACATGCTTGTTAAAGAGATCCCTGTCGTTGGCGCTGGCGGCAGCAAAGGGGTTGTCCCCGCGCAGGCGGCAGGCAATACGCATCATGTGAAAACTCAGCTCCGTCGGACGAAAACGTTCCCAGTCGGAAATCTCCACATAAAATCCCTCGACCGGGGTCCCGGCAGAGGTTCGGGCGGTGGTCCGGCGAAACTGAACGCCGGGAATATTGGCCCGGCGGAGTTCCCGTTCCACGGCCTCCAGGGGTTGCCCGCGGAAACGTATATGCCGAAAGGGGTATTGGGTTCCGATGCCATGCTGAAAGCCCCCGATTTGGGCCCCCAGACCAGTCATGGCATAGCCTTCGGCCGCTTCCACGGTGGGCACAAAGGGCGAGGTGGGAATCCACTCCAGCCCGGTGTCCTCCCAGCGCATATCACGACGCCAACCGCGCATGCGCACCACGTGCAGGCGACCTTCGCGGCGGACTTCGTCGGGGATTTCCAACCAGTTTCGGCGGGAGACCGAAATGCGGGCCAGTTCGCCAATGGTCAGGCCATGGACGTAGGGCACATGGTAAGCCCCGACGTAGCTGCGCCATTCGCGGTCCAAGGGAGGGCCATCGACCTTGAGCCCGCCGAGAGGGTTGGGCCGGTCCAGTACCACGACCTCAACGCCGTTTTCAAAGCAGGCCTCGATGGTCAGCCGCATGGCGCTGACGAAGGTATAGGAGCGCACCCCGACATCCTGCAGATCGATCACCATCACATCCAGTCCCCGCAGCATCGCCGGGGTGGGTTTGCGGTAGCGGCCATAGAGGGAATAGACCGGCAGGCCGGTGCGGTGGTCGATACGGTCATCAACCGGAACGGAGGCGGCTTCATCGCCGTAAATCCCGTGTTCCGGACCAAAGAGCGCGACCAGGTTGACCGCTGAAGCATGGTAAAGAATTTCCACCGTGCTCCGGCTATGGCGATCGACGCCCGCCGGATGCGTTAGGAGGCCCACCCGTTTGTCCCGGATAAGATCGAATTGGTTGTCAACCAACACATCAATCCCCAGTTGGACTTTCGGGGAACGCGCTTCCAATGTCGGGGGGGACAGAAGGAGTAATAAGGAAAGGACGGCGAAAAGGCAGGAGAAAACTTTGGGCATGCTTTTGTTATGATCCAAGAAATGCTATTCGACAAGTCCGATTGGAGAGGATGTCCAGGTCCGGCTTTCGTTTCGTTTTTATCTTTGGGATCTGACTGTATTTGGTCAGTCCGGCCACCAGCGGAGCTGACTATGCGATGAAGAGACTGGCGGGGCCGGAGTGTTCCGCACCGGGATCCCCGCTTGGCGCAAAACAGCGAACGGGGGCCTTGCGCCCCTGCTCGCAACGCTTCGGAAAACGGAAATGTAGCCTCTGTATTACCTTAGGGACCGTACTGCCAATAAGGATGAAATCCCATTTTCTGGAGGGCGTTTTTCCGGAAAATTCAATCGCGCCGAAACCTATGCACGTTGAGAATCTTTCAGGTAGATTGTTGGTCGACACCAATGTTTTGATTTTACCAAGGCCCTTCGACAGGCTCAGGGCAAACCTTGTTCTGACGGGGAAAACTGGGAACGATTTTTTGGGCTGGGGGTCGTTTACTGTTGATCCAACGGAAATATCCTGAGGAGATAGGCCTCCTTATTTCAATCTTAGTGCTTTATGAGAAATTATTTTAGTAAACGTAACTTGTCCCTGGGAGTGCTGGGGGCGGCGGTGCTGTCCATGGGGAGCCTCTCGGCCACCGCCGAAACTTTGGTTCGGACCATTCCCAATACCTTTGGCAGTGAATGGCCGGGGGAGCATGTGTATTTTGAATTTTCTCCGGATGAGGTGGACACCACCCGCCCGGCGAGCCTGCGGATTTTTGACCTGATCCGCCCCGTGCAATGGGAAGTGGTCCAGCGTGACGGAGAGGAAATCGTCAAAGCCTGGAGTTACGTGACCATTGAGGAAGCCGAGGGACGTGAATTACAAAATATCGAGGCCCATCTCGAATACCGCGAGGTCGAACCCGGCATCTCCATGCGGGAGGAAGGTGACTATCTGATCATCAACAACGGCACCTATGAGTTTCGGGTGATGAATTTTGAGGGTGATTTTGCCGAACCCAAACCCTTGGGCGAGGTGGAGCATTGGCTCCAGGGCAAACGAACCCTCGACATGGACGGTTGGGATGGTGAGGCCCATTTTGATAGCCGGGCCATGACTCGGGGGGCGACCACCGAAGTCGTCGCGGCGGGCCCGGTGCATATCGATCTGCGGGTGCAGTATCATTTTGTCGAAGAAGGGGATCATGAGGACTTGGTGGAGGCCTTGCCCCTGGAGCTCGGCAAGCAAACCTTCAAATGGGAACCCAACCGCCCGCCCCGCGAGTTGGTGGAGAAAAAAGACCATTATTACGAAGTACTGCTGCGTTTCGTCATGGAAGATATTTGGGTGGAGGCCAATGAACGTTTTCACTTTCCCCGCGATCCGGAGAACGAACCATGGGGCATTACCCAGTACTGGATTGATTGGGGCCAGCAAGACATGCCGGTTGATACGGTCACTTGGGTCCGGTGGTTTGAATACGACCGCTTTGGAGGCAACGTTGACCAAAACTATGTGCCCGCCGAACCACGGGAAGCACAGCGGGGCCGACCTTTCGCCCAATTGCGTCCGCGCTGGAACCAAGGTGGCGGCGGAGCGCAGGATTTTGTGCTGACCTCCGGAGGGCGCCCTCCCCAAACCATCGAGGATCTGGTCGATGGTCGCCGCGGCATTTTACGCCGGAGGGAATACCGCGGTGCCGATGAGGAGACCAAGGCGCAGGTGGATGAACTTTTGGATAAGGCCCGGGACGAGGAGCGCGGCTTCCATGAACGGTACAATTTTATCGTCGAAGCCGGATCGCTGATCGATTGGGAGGTTAGACCAGTAGAGGAGAATTACCATCCGGATAATCCGGCCATGGGGCTTGTGGCCGCCTTCGCCAGTAAGTGGGTTGGCCCCTATCCGGCGACCATCGCAACTTATGCTTACGATGGAAATCGTGGCCGGGCCCGCTTCCCGTTGACGGATGGGGAGCGTTCGGAGATGCACTACGGCCAGCGGGCTTACGGGATGTTGATTGGTCCGCGGGACCGGATGCGCAGCTTGAACAATATCGTGCGTCGCAATACCGACTGGACCCTCAATGCGGAGATCAATAAATATATCCTGGAATGGGAGCGGAACCCTGATTTGGCAGGGCCGAATATGTTGATTTCGCGCAAGGAATACGACCAGATCAAAGAGGATCTGGAGGCCGACCGGGATACTCATTTTACCCGTATTGTCCGGGAAGCCGAAGAGGTTCTGGTGGAAATGGAAGCCGAACTGGAAACGGTGGAAGCCCGACTTGAAGAGATCGATGACCTGATTGCCGAGGCGGAAGGCGAAGAAAAAATCATGCTGGAGACCGAGAAAGAAGAACTGAATGACCAGCGCAGCAGCCTTCGTTCTCAGATTGAAGACGAAGACATGGACTTGGTTCGCCTCTTGGTGAGAGGAGAAAGCCGCAGTCCCAGCCCGCCTTCCAGTAACTTGTGGCGCGCCCGTCGTTATCAGGATGACTTCCTGAATCCCACCTCCCGGCCCACCCGGGATGTCAAAAATTATGCCGTCGCGGATCTCTTTGCCAACGGCGAACCCATCGGGGGCGCTAATCAGGCGGCCTTTGGATACATTGCCACGGATCTTGACCACTGGCCCGGTTACCACCAGGGTTGGCGCCCCGGAAACCCCAACTTTCATACCGATAAGTATATGGGCGCAATTTATGTGGGAGGTGCCTTACGGGATCATCCGCACTCCGATGAGTGGTTAAACTTCGGGTATGAAAACTTTCGTGAGGATTTGGAAAAAGTGATCATCGCTCCTGATGGCGTCGGCGACGAATGCCCGGGATATTCCGGGTATGCCACTCGCCTGCAGATGGGGATCGGCCGGATTCTAATGAATACTGGATTTGGTAGCCCCATTGCCGATGATCCTCTCTTTATAAATCATGGCCGCTGGCATCGACACCTTCTCACGCCTTACACCACGCGCTTGGGGATGCGCCATACGGCACCTATCGGCGACACCCACCGTTGGGAAAGTGGCCTGAGGTACGGTTTCGGCCAATTGGCTAAGTTTTTCCGCGAAGAAAACCCCGAGTTTGCCTCCGAGATGATGGGCGTTTGGAGAATGTTGGAAGAGTTTGGCTATCGCACTCCCTCCCGTTCACCTTTGCGGAACGAACTTATCGAGATGGATTCCCGCATCGAGCCAATGGATCCGATGGAAATGGATTGGAGCAGCCAGGCCTGGTTCGGCTTCGGTTCGATTAAGCGTACCCACTTTGGTACTGACCGGGAGACCTTCCTTACCTATAAGGCCGGTCCGGCCCGGGGACATTACCACAATGACGAAAATTCATTTCATTACATCGCCAACAACACGCCGATTGCGATGAATTACAACTCATCCTATTCGCCCCGTGGGGATCATGCCGCCTTACACAATTCCATGACCTTTGGGCAGCCCGGAACGCTTCGCCACAATGAGGATAATTATACCTTTGAAACCTTGGAGCAGATTACTTCAACGGCGCAAGTAGGGGCGTTCGTGGATCGGGATTCGGCCGCGGTAACGGTCTCCGAGAGAACCAGTGAACGCCTGCAGCAATATCCAACCTATCCCCGTGACCATGAGTTTAACCGGGATTACCCTATGCGGGATGTCTCGCCGATTACCCATCGCCGGGCTATTATGATGGTCAAGCATCCGGAGGACAGCCGTATGACGGACTACCTGGTGGTGCGTGATGAAACCCAAACCCATGGAGAGAGGCAACAGGTGAACATTCATCTGACCGCCCGCGAGCTTACCGCCGAATCGGACCGCCTTTTCCATGCCAATGGACAATGGGGTAAAGATATGTTGGTGTATTTCGCCGATGTGACCAATCCCCGCCACGACTTCCGCCGCTGGTACTACAATGATCGGTGGATGGTTGGGCCCAAGGATTATGTCTTGCAAGAAGGCGAAAGCATCGCCGAATGGGAAGACCGGATGCAGGCCAAAATGGACGAGCATGGGGTTGATTCCCTGCCGCTCCCGGACTTCCGGCCAAGGTGGCAACATCCTGATCTGAATCAGGATTGGTTCGATTTGATCGAGGCTACCGACGGCGGTGCCTTGAAGACGCCTCCCTTCTGGGATGATGAATGGAAGTGGGGCGAAATCCAGCTTTGGCTGCGGGTTGAGTCCGACGCCGGGACTCCCTTACTGTGGGTGCTTTACCCATACGAAAAGGGCAGCGAGCGTCCGACTATCGAAAGTCTCGACAACGGACGTGGGGTCCGGGTCTCTCTTGGCGATGAAGTCGATGAAATCTTCATGGACTCCGAGGGTGGGATCACCGTCAGCCAGAACGGCGGTCCGGCTGATATTCTTGTTCCCGCAGGCACCTTGCCCGAACTCGGCGAAATTTCCGGCCATGATGGCTGGCGAATGGAGTAATCGGTTCTTTTAAACAAACAAACGGCCCGGTTGGGGATTGTGACTCAGGATTCCCCCTGGTCACTAAACCTCGCCGGGCCTTGTTTTTATTGGCATAATCGGAAAAAGGGAGTAGGGTAGTGACTTGAATCAACTAACCTTCAACCTCCAAATTTTATGAGTGATCACGTCTACAAAAAAATCGAAATCGTAGGTTCTTCCAAAACATCCATCGAGGATGCCATCAACAATGCCGTCAACCGCGCCGCCAAGTCGGTAAAAAACATGCGTTGGTTTGAGGTTGTGGAAACCCGCGGCCACCTCGAAGACCAAAAAGTGGCGCACTTCCAGGTTACCGTTAAAATCGGCTTTACCGTCGAAGATTGATCAAGCCTTGCCGTCGCTTTCCCCCGCAGTCTGCTGCGGGGATATTCTAAATATATGGTAGCCGAAGACGTGAGTCTTTGGACCGGATAACTGGGGTAGCATAGCCATCCTGGCTGTGTTTTTGTTTTGGGAAAACCGGCTGGAAGCCCGTCCTACTCCTGGCCGTGGAATGTTCTATCGAGTGTAGCCGAAGACGTGAGTCTTTGGACCGGATAACTGGGGTAGCATAGCCATCCTGGCTGTGTTTTTGTTTTGGGAAAGGCTGGCGATTGATCTGCTGTTTTCGTAGCCGAAGACGTGAGTCTTTGGACAAATGGGAGCTTCCGCCTCCACCCGGTCCAAAATCTTACGATTTCGGCTACAGGCGCATACGCCGTCGCCGGATCACTCCGCTGGCTCGCGGGTGGTACGGAAGATATCGCCCTTACGGGACTTGAAAATCTACGGGTCGTGGAATACCCGCAGGCATTGCTATGTTGCCCCGTTGGGGCGACGAAACAGAAAGAACGGTTCGTTTGGTTTTCGGCAGAATTGGTCGGGCGAATCGATCCATCGCTCTTCGAGCTATGGAGGTCGATACGGAATCAGCCCGACTACGGGGTTGTTTTGTCGGAGGGGAGATCGCAGGAAACGCTCGACAAAAATCTCTGATTTCTGACCACTAATGTGAGACTAAGGTCCACTTCTGCATCGGGCGGGGGCCTCGTGCCCCTTCCCGGAACACTCCTGGCCAAGGATGAATACGCAGACCCACCGCCCCCGCCCGCTG
>JAIUMY010000094.1 GCA_022565335.1 Opitutales bacterium | reverse complement strand
TTCCCCTCCTGGGAGAGGCTAGGGGTGGGTTCCCCCCTACTGCCTACTGCCTACTGCCTACTGCCTTCTTCCCCCTGTTCCCCCTTCCCCGTTCCCTTTGTTGCCCCCAAACGGGGACCTTGCGTCCCTGTGCGGAGTACTTCAGCCCGAGGACTCTTGATCCCGGTGAAGCTTGAGTAGTGCGATTAGATCACTTGGAGACCGAAGAACCGAGGGGTTCATAGCCCTCGCCACAAGGAGGGGCTGCATCCTGCTGCCCAACAAAGTAGGGCTCGCGCTTGCGCGATGCCGTCGCGGGAGAATGGGCGAAGGCAAATTCTCATCTTTCAGTCGACAAAGCACGCGCGCCAAAATACCGCCCTACAGGGAAACAAATGCCCCTTCAGGTTCCCCGCCAAAACAGGTCAACCGACAAGCCCTAACCCTCTTCCGGAGGCCCTTCGTCGTGCAGAACCACGGCCGGCTCGAGGGCTGATAAAAGCGCTTTGTCGCCGATTTGAAAATGGGTACGATTATCGGTATGGACGATCCATTCATGGGCCGGGAAGCGAACCCGGTAGGTAATATCATGCCCTTTAAAGGCGCGGCCGATGATTTCTCCCGCGGGCCGTTTGGCCTGCGGATCGTTGGGGATCAAGGTCAAGTGCTCGGGACGCAGCGATACTCTCACTTTGCCCCAGGCCGTACGGTCGAGGCGCAACCGTCCCAGTGGCGTCTCGGCCATACACCCACTGGCCCGGCCATTGATCAGGTTGGTACGCCCCAGAAAACGCGCCACGAATTCGGTTTCAGGATGATTGTAAACCTCTTCCGGAGTTCCCACCTGCTCAATGCGCCCCGCTCTCATAACCGCCACCCGATCGGCAAAGGACAAAGCTTCCTCCTGATCGTGAGTCACCAGGATGGTGGTCATACGGGCCCGATGCAAAAGTGACCGAACCTCCGCCCGGGTGCTTTCCCGTAGAACCGGGTCCAAACTGGAAAAAGGCTCATCCATAAGAATCAGATTGGGCTCCGTCACCAGGGTTCGCGCCAGCGCCACGCGCTGTTGTTGCCCACCCGACAGAGTCGAGGGGCTGGAGTCGAGATTGCCTTCCAGCCCGACCAGCGCCAGAACCTCCCGGGCTCTCTGTTCACGTTCCCGGCGGGTTTTGCCTTTCAAACCAAAGGCAACGTTTTTCAGTACCGTGAGGTGGGGAAAGAGGGCGTAGTCCTGGAAGACTATCCCCACATTCCGCTTTTCAGCGGGCACCGTGGTCTGACGACTTTCGACCAGTTTGCCCTGCAGACGAATTTCTCCGTGGTCCGCCCGCTCAAAGCCGGCAATCATGCGCAAAGTAGTCGTCTTGCCGCATCCACTGGGCCCCAGCAAGGCAAAAATCTCGCCTTCCTGTACTTCCAGATCAATAAAATTTACCGCCGGATATTTTCCGTCGGCAAATTTTTTGGCCAATTGGCTGATTTCCAGTAGCGCATTCATGACAGGCGTTTCTCTCTTAGCATAAGGAACCCTACAAAAAACAACGAAATAAGCAAAAGCGCAAGCGCATGGGGCGCCGCTTCGGCATACATTCCCTCATTCGCCAAATCCCAAATATTGACCGCCAGCGGACTGAATCCCCACGGGGACAAAATATAGGTGATCGGTAATTCTTTCATGACCGATAAAAAAACAAAGGCAATCCCCGCCAATAGACCTCTCAACAAAAGCGGAAAGGTTGAGCGGAAGAACGCTTTCAGAGGGTTACAACCCAGTGACCTGGCGGCTTCTTCCAACCGGGGAGAGGCTTGGTATAAAGCGGTGCGAATCGGCCCCATCCCCTCGGCCAAAAAATGCAAAGCACAGATAACAACCAATAATCCCAGGGTCTGAAACAAAAAAGGGAAAAGCTGCAAGGAAATCGCCGCAGCCGCCAAGGCCAAAGCCAGCGGCGGCATGGCATAGCCAAAATACGAAATCCTTTCCAAGCCCCGACTGATCCCGGAAGGGTAACGAACCCCGATATAAGCCACCGGCAAAGCCGCCGCACCTGCTAGCAAGGATGCAGGAATGGCCACGGAGAGAGAATCCCCCAACGCCCTCCAGACCCGGGGCATTTCCCCGACCGGAGGGAATTCAATCAGCCAGAAAAAAATCACCCCCAGCGGGGTCAATAACGCCGCCCCATAGACCAAAAGCAAAAACACGCTCACCCCACCCCAGGCCAGAGGGGTCAATTTGGCCAGACGAACCCCACGGGCCGTCCCCGTCCCCACCCGATACCATCGTATCCGGCCCAACAGACGAATCTCCAACCACAGAAGAAAAGCCGCTAAAAGAACCAGTATTAAGGCCAGACCGGAAGCGGTTTGGCGGTCCAACAAGCTGTTGTATTGAATAAAGACCGCATGGCTAATTGTTTCATAACGCATCAGCGTGACCGATCCGAAATCCCCCAGCACATAAAGAACGATAATCAAAGACCCCGCCAAAAAGGCCGGACGGCATTGCGGCAGGATGACCTCCAGGAAAATCCTTACCGGCCCACGGCCCAAACTGCGGGCCGCATCTTCCTGTGCGGGATCAAGCCCCAACAAAGCGGAACGCAGATTAAGATAGAGATAGGGAAAAGCGTATAGGCTAATCGCCAACAAAGCCCCCCAATAACCGCTGATCCGCGGTACCGTTTGGCCAGTCAAACGATAAATAATGCCGTAATCACCACCCAGACTCAAAATCGCCCAAGCCATGATGTATCCCGGAATTGCCAAGGGAAGAACCCCTAATAACGAAATAAATTTCCAACGGCTCAACTCGGTCCGCACCGAAAGCCACGCCAGCGGAAAGGCAAGGATTGTGGTAAAAATCACCACCCCCACGGCCAAACGCAGAGTGTTCCCTAAAAGAACCAGATTGCGGCGGCGCCAAAGGGTCTCCCACAGTTCTCCCCATCCACCTTCCACCGCCCGCAAGGCCAGATACAAAATACACAGGGCCAGCACCAAAGCCGCCAAAACAGCCGGCAAGAGAAAATACCACGGCGGGTTTTGCCGTACGGATTTCCAATTTCCGGTAGTCACTTTCGGTATAAGCTGATTAGGGGAAACTTAAAGGATATCCAATTCCCGCAACAGGCCAATGGTTCCCTCCATGTCCTCCAAGGCTTCCAGATTGATACGGGGACTGAGCACCCGCAACTCCTCATAAGGCAACATCCCCGGCAAGGCCTCGATTTCTCCGACCACCGGATACTCAAATATCTCCTGCACAAAATACTCCTGCGCCCGACGTTCCAATAACCAGCGCACAAACACCTTGGCCTCTTCGCGATTTTCACTGCTTTCCAAAATCCCCACCCCGGCATAATTCACCAAATTTCCGGGGGACTCCGCAGTGAAGTAACTTTGCGCCACCGGGAAACTCTCATCCCGCTCCAAAAAGCGATAGAGATAATAATGGTTGGTCAGCACCAAGTCCACTTCCCCCGCCGCCACCGCTTGCACCAAGGAAGTATTATTCGGATAAACCTTGGGCCGATTGGCCGCCACTGCGGCGAGCCAGTCCTTGGTGGCCTCCTCACCCTGCAAAACTCTCATCGCGGTTACGAAACTTTGGAAAGATCCGTTGGCCGGAGCCCAGCCAATCCGGCCCCGCCATTGCTCCGAAGCCAAGTCCTCCAGCCTTTCCGGCAAGACTTCCCCCTCCGTTCGGCGGGGCGAATACGCAAAAACCCGGGCGCGGCCGCTGGTCGCCACCCAACGGTTGTTTTCATGACGCAAATCAGCGGGAATTCCGCCAACGACATCTTCCGGCAAAGGCGCTAAGAGATCCCGCACACTTCCCAGCGCACTGGCATCCTGAGCCCAAAAAAGATCCGCCCGGGTGCGTTCACCCTCTTCCTGCAAGGCAATCGCCAATTGCGGAGTTCCGCCAAAGCGGGCCCGAACCCGAATACCGGTTTCCTCTTCAAATTCGCGCAGCAGGGGCTCGACCAAAGCTTGGCTTCGTCCACTGTAAAGCGACAATTCGCCCGGGCTTTCTTCAGAAGAGGGGCCACCACAACCCACAAAAAAGAAAAGGAGGAATAATCCAGAGAATGCGGTAAGACTGAATGAGCGCATAAAATCAAACTTGGCCAAAGAATCCCCCAAGTCAAAGAAGAAATGATATTCGGTCTCAGTATCTAATACACGGTTTTCGATTTTTCTTGATATTACTTAAATTTTACATTACAAGAGATCAAAGAGATCTTACAGGACCCGATACGCCATGCAAAAAACCCTACCAACTGCTCTTCCCAGAGAGCAATCTTCAGTGCCTGCACCCCTCAGCCAAATGGCGAAACTGGAAAAGGATGCGGCAGCGACCGCCAATCTAGTGCTTCACCTCTTGGAAGAGATTTCTCCGAAGTTGCTGTGCCAAACGCTCGCGGCCAAAGCAAAAAACAAATTTCCTCACCTGCCTGCTTTGTTTCATGAATTTAATGCCGCCACCGATAAAAGCACGCAGCAGCAACTGCTGCGCGAGATCCGACATTTCCTTTTTGAATTGGCTCACCTTTTGGAATTACTATTCCAACGCCAATTGCTAGACCACCGCGACTATGAGACAATAGCCGCTTCGCTGATTGCCTTTTCAACCATCGTTCTGCAGCTTGAAATGAGGTATTAGAACTCATTTTTCTTTACGCCCCCACCGATAAGGCTTAATTCCCTTTCCATGTATAAGCGTTTCGGCAAAAGGTTTTTTGATCTCCTGGTTACGTTGCTGCTAGCCCCTGTAGTACTGATTCTATTACTTATTCTTTACCCCACCGTTCGCTATCGCCTGGGGACCCCGGTATTCTTTTGGCAAGAACGGCCCGGTCGCCATGGAAAACCTTTTTATATTGTGAAGTTGCGTTCCATGACTAATGCCCGCGATGCCGACGGCGAACTTTTACCGGATGAAAACCGGCTCACCCCCTTTGGCGCTTTTCTACGCAAAACCAGCCTCGATGAATTACCCGAGTTCTGGAATATCCTCAAGGGCGATATGAGCTTGGTCGGTCCCCGTCCACTGCGTATGGATTACCTCCCTCTATACTCGGGCCACCAAAGCCGCAGGCACGAGGTCCGCCCGGGGCTCACCGGTTGGGCGCAAATCCATGGCCGCAACCAGACCACCTGGCCCGACCGACTGAACCGCGATGTATGGTATGTTGACCACCTCGGTTTTTTTCTGGATTTGAAAATTCTCTTTCAGACCCTGGGGCAGGTTTTCCGCAAACAAGGCATTTCCGCCGCCCAGCACTCCACCATGCCCCCCTTCCGCGGAGAACAGTAAACCTCCCAACCGAAACTCTTATGACAACTAAAGAAACCACCCTGCTCTTCCAAGGCGACTCCATCACCGATGTGGGCCGCAGCCGCCAAGACACCGAATCTCACTCCCCTTTTGCCCTGGGCGCAGGCTACGCAAAAATCGTCGCCGCCAGGCTTCAATTCGAGGCGCCCCAAAAGCGCTGGCGCATTTTCAATCGAGGAGTAAGCGGCAACCGGGTCGTCGATCTCTACGCCCGGACGGAATCTGACATCCTGTCCCTGAAGCCGGATATCCTGTCCATTCTTATCGGAGTCAATGACACCGGTGCCCGCTTTTTTTCCAATAACGGGATATCCGTTCCCAAGTACGAAAAGATCTATCGCCTCCTCTTGACGGAAATTAAGGCTCACTTGCCCGGGATTCGCTTGCTGTTAGGCGAACCCTTTGTTCTGGAAAATGAGAGAATCACCGACGAATGGTTCACGGAGATTGCCCAGCGACAAGAGGTTGTTCACCGCCTTGCGGCAGAGTTCGAGGCCACCGTAATCCCTTTCGGCGAGGCTTTCCAAAAAGCCTTGGACCGCGCGCCCGCCGACTATTGGTCCGCCGACGGAGTTCATCCCACCGCCGCAGGCCATTACCTTATGGCGGAAACCTGGTGGAAGAGTTTCCAGACCTTATAAGCGCGAAAACTCTGAGATGCGATAAGCTCCACGACTACAAAAACAGCCGGATCCCCGCCGACGTCCGCAAAACCCCGTAGTCGGGCTGATTCATCGCCCGACCAGTACGGCCGCAAATCCCACCCACCCTTTTCCCAACCGAGAGGTTGCGCCAGAGGCAAATTTGATGTTACCCTTTAGTCATGGCCGCAAAAGCTCCCTTTTTCCTTCTCACGTCGGCCCTGGTATTTTTTACGGCCTGCAAAGCTGAAAACAATCCCAACCCGTCGTCCCCCTCCCCGGAAAGACCTTCCCCACACCTGGTCGATGCCGAGACCATCGAAACCAAGGAACTCGTACCCGCGGAGATTGCCACCGTCGGCATGGATCACTTGACGGGGGCGCCCATTGTGTTGCTCCGCGATTTACAGGAAGGACGCCCGGTTCCCATCTGGATCGGCATTGCCGAGGCGCAGGCTATTATACGAGGCTTGCACGAGATTCACATGCCCCGCCCCATGACCCACGATCTACTCGCCGGAATCATTTCGGAAACCGGTTACGAAGTTAAATCCATTGTCGTACATTCTCTTGACCAAGGTACCTACCTCGGTGCCCTCACCCTCCAACATCGCGAAACGGGCGAAGAAAAAACCATCGATAGCCGCCCCAGCGATGCCTTGGCCCTGGCCATTCGGACCGACGCCAAAATCCTTGTGGCCAAAGAGATTCTTTTAGCCGATCCGGACTTTGAATTCATCCCAGCGCCCACCGGTGAACAGGTGGTCCGGGTGGCTGGGCTGACCCTGGTATCCCGCGACCCCGAATTCGCCTCGGAAATTGACTTGGAACGAGACGAACCTCTGGTGAAAGTTCGCCGAAGCACCGGTTTCGCCGCCGAGTTTGATATTCGCGAAGGCGATATCATTCTCCAAGCCGGTAACCAAGAGTTGACCTCACCCAATGATTTCTTCCGCCTTTACCTCACCCTCGGGGAAGAGGAACACTTGTCCCTCACCCTCTGGCGCGACGGCATGGAAATTGAATTGAACCTTCCCCGCGATGACGAGGGTTCCGGCGAAGGCATCGATATTTAAATAGAGTCCGGGCGGGGACCTCAGTCCCCGCCCGGAATTCTCTTTTAGGGCAACCCTGGCGCGCCGACCGTAAGGATAGGTTTTGTTTTCATCTTTTCAAAACGACCTGGCAGGACTCTTGTGCGCTCTCAGGCGTTGAAATACAATTCGTATTCCTCCGCCGTCGGGGCGTGATAGACATGTCGCGCTTCGTCTCTTTTAACGGAAGTCCAGAGATCAATCATGGCCTTGGGAAAGACCTTTTCAAGATACTCATAATCCGTTTGTAAACCATCGAGAACAGCATGCAAGTTGAGAGGAAAACGGCGATTTTCCGCTCCCGCGGCATCAGCATAACCGGCTTTTACCGGATCAAGTTTGCGATTGATCCCATCAATCCCCGCCAAAAGCATAGCCGTAAGCATGTAATGACAATTCGCCGTCGCATCACCGGTGCGATATTCTATGCGTTCGTCACCTTTTTTCAAATACCCCGGAATACGAACCGCCGCCTCCCGCGAGGCTTTGGCAAAAGTTGCACAGACCGGAGCCTCATACCCTGGAACCAAGCGCTTGTAAGAATTGGTACTCGGGTTGGTGAAGGAGAGCAAAGACCCCGTCAGGCTGTGTTCCAGCAAACCGGCGGTGTAGTGGAGTGCCATCTTGCTTAATCCAAACATTTCCTCACCGGTAAAAAGCGACTGGCCGTCTTGCTCCAGATACTGGTGTACATGCATTCCATTGCCCGGGGTCTTGTTGATCGGCTTCGGCATAAAGGTGACGAAAACCTCATTCTCCTTGGCGATATTGCGGATCACCCATTTGGCAATGGCGACCTTGTCGGCCGCCTCCGCTACCGATAGGAAATCAAACTCCAATTCCAATTGCGCCGCACCCACTTCGTGGTGGTGGTATTTGATCGGAATACCAATACTGGTCAGCGCATTAACCATTTCATTGCGCAAGTCAAAATACCGGTCATCCGGATAGCTCCGGTGATACCCGCGGTGAATATTGAAACGGGGCAAATCATAATAGTCCGGCCCAATGCCCTCCGCGCTCTGCAAGCGGTAATACGAATGAGCAAAGTCAGTCGCATAATTTACATCTTCCAACACATGGAATTCCAATTCCATCAGCACCTTGGCGTCATCGGCAATCTTTAGCTCCCGCAAGAGCTTCATGGTATTGGCTACTACATTGCGCGGATAAAATTCAAAAATACCGCCATCCATCGTACGGACATCGCAAAGAGTATGCAAAATCAGCCCATCCGGGCGCTCCTCGACAAAAGCCGAGGAAAGATCAGGAACGGCCACCATGTCCGATTTGTCCACATCGGCAAAACCGTAATTGGAAGCATCGAAACCAATGCCCTCCTCCAGGATTTTTTCGCTCACATGGCCTTTCGGAATGGTTACACTCCGAATGCTTCCGTAAATATCCAACATCATAAAATCGAGATAATCAATATCCTCGAGTTTTCCATTATATCGACTGAGTTTCATAGTTTTAGTAATCTTTGTTAAGGGTTTTGAAGAGAAAAACTAATAACAAAGCCCCGGAAATTTTTGTCAATAGCAGACCTCACCACCCGGACAGCTGAAGTCAAAAAATTAGGGTTTTCAGCCTTTGAAGATAGATTCTTTTATTCCCTGGGCTGACCCAAGGCTGGTATAGGATCGGACCCTGCGCCTCGAAAGCGGTCAAGACGGCAACCATGGAAAGACACCGAAATGGCCAAGTCCCAACCTCACCCCGGAACCTGGAAGTCAATGATTTGCACGCGCTGCGGAGGTATTCGGCTCAGCCAACTACCGACGGCGGATTTTCGACAAAGCGCTGTAAACGTTCCAGCGTGCGATCCTTTCCGAGCACTACCAGCAAGCCATAAAAGCCGGGACCGGCATTGGTCCCGGAAACCCCCAGTCGGCACGGGTGAATATATTCGCCGGTTCCCACCTCATGGGTCTCCGCTAAAGTGGTTATACACTTTTCCAATTCCGCTTCGTTCCAGGTTTCGATTTGACTGGCCGCCTCAACAAACTCCCGCACCCGTTGCACCGGATCGCCCTTTTTCATGATCTTTTTGACCGCTTTCGGCGCGTATTGATAATCGAAAACAAAGAAATAATCGATAAAGGCCGGAATGCTGTCAACGGCATGCAGTTTCTCCTGGCAAAGGAGCAGAACTTGATCAAGGTATTGGTTTTCGGGCGAACGCGTCGCCTCATCACTCCAGTTCGCCTTTTGCAAATAACTCCGGGCCAGCTGCAAATACTCATCAGCTGGTAGGGCATGCAGGTATTGGGCATTTATAAAGCTGAGCTTCCGCTCATCAAATTTGGCATTGTTTTTCGTCACTCCACCCAAATCAAAAAGGGAAACCAACTCCTCGGCACTGAGGATTTCACGATTGTCCTTGGGCGACCAACCGAGCAAGGCAAGATAATTGCGCACCGCCGCCGGAATGAAATGGCGATGGTCGTACTCCTCAATCAAGGCACCGGCATCGCGCTTGCTCATTTTTCCCGGGCCCTGTTGCTTGAGAATGAGAGGAATATGACCAAAACGCGGGGGCTCCACGCCAAAAGCTTTGAACAATTCACAGTGTTTACTGGTGTTGCTGAGGTGATCCTCTCCGCGAATGACATCAGTTATGCCCATGGTCATATCGTCCACCACATTGACAAAATGAAAGACCGGGGTGCCATTGGACCGATAGATGACAAAATCCTTCTCCTCCTTTCGCTCGACCCGCCCCCGGACCAGGTCATTGATCACCTGCGGCTCTCCCGAGACCTTGAAAAACACCGCCCCCTCATGGTCATAGGCCAGCCCTTTGTCCCGCAGGATCTGCAAATGCTTGTCATAGATCGCATTTCGCTCGCTTTGGAAATAAGGCCCGTATTCGCCCCCGGCCTCCGGCCCCTCATCCCAGTCCAGACCCAACCAACGCATCCCTTCCAAAAGGACCCGCAGGGCGTCATCGGTATTGCGCTCGCGATCCGTATCTTCAATGCGCAGGATAAACTTCCCCCCATGATGACGGGCATACAGCCAGTTGAACAGCGCCGTACGGGCACTGCCAATATGAAAAAACCCGGTAGGACTCGGAGCAAAACGAACACGAATAGACATAAGCCCTCCAACAAAGAAAAAATCCCCCGCCAAGGCAACAGCTATTTCGCGCCTTTGTCCCTAGCGGGAGGGCGAAGGTCCCTCTGAGCTTTCGCGCGGGAGCCGATCAATCGTCCCCAAGCGTACCCTACCCGATGGGAGGACGACCGCCAAGAACCCGTACCTCAAACCGCCCATACGAGCTCGGAGAGACCCTCGCTCTCCCCAAAACGCACCCTCAGCGGGAGGGCGAAGGTCCCTCTGAGCTTTCGCGCGGGAGCCGATCAATCGT
>JAIUMY010000093.1 GCA_022565335.1 Opitutales bacterium | reverse complement strand
GGGGCCTTGCGCCCCTGAGCGCAATGCTTCGGAAAACGGAAATGTCGTCCCTTTATCGACCGCGAGCGGGGGCTTTACGCCCCTGGGCGCAACACTCCTAAGGCCTCGGAAACACCCTAGTCTCACACAAGCGGGGCCACCAGCGGAGCTGGAATATGCAGGTGAGAGACTGGCGGCGGGCGGGGGCGGTGGGTCTGCGTATTCATCCTTGGTCAGGAGTGTTCCGGGAAGGGGCACGAGGCCCCCGCCCGATGCAGAAGTGGACCTTAGTCTCACATTAGGACAACCGCCCCAACCACCGATGTCAAGATAGCGGACTCGCCTGGTTTCGGGGGTGACAATACCAAGGAGCAAGGACACCCGTCCCGCCCAGCGGGGTTCCTGTCCCTGGGATGCCGGTTAGGCGACCTGCTTGTTGGGAGAGTTTTCGGGCTTGAGCTTTGGGAGAAAGGGGACTTTGCTGAAAGCATGAAAATTGCCCTGGTCAGCGGAACGAGTATTTCTCAATCGGACTTGTTTAATGAGTGGGATCCAGTGACGCTGAAAACCCCCTACGGGACCGTGGAGGCGAAGACGCAGAAGAATTTGCTATTGGTCAACCGCCACGGTGTTTCGGGGCAAACCCCGCCGCATGCCATCAACTACAAGGCCAACCTCAAGGCAGTGGCCGAATGGGGGGCGGAAAGTCTCTTGTCGCTCAACAGCGTCGGCTCCCTGACGCCGGATCTTCCTCCGGGCACCTTGCTTTCCTGTGGGGACTATGTGTCCTTTGACCCGATTACCTTTTTCGATGACCAGGTCCTGTATCAAGTCCCGCGCCTCGAAAACAATTTACTTCCGGATATAGAAGTCGTTCTGCGGGAGGATCTTCCAAAAAACAAGGTCTATGTTCAAACCAAGGGGCCCCGCTTTGAAACCCCGGCGGAGATCCGGGTGGTGCGCACTTGGGGGCACGTGGTGGGCATGACCCTCGCCCACGAAGCGGACCTCGCCGGCGAATTGCGGGTGCCCTATACCTCTCTGGCGATGGTGGACAACTATGCCAACGGGATGGGCCAGGACCCCCTCACGGCGGAGTTATTTCGCGAGCAGATTACAAAAAATCAAGTTAGAATCAATAAGGTTCTTTCTTTATTGATACATTATTTCGAGAAAAGTTAATCTTTGTTAGAAGTGAAAGCCCCGTTTTCATGGAATTCCATCCCGCGTTGGACAATGCAGCCGATGTTGGATGTCTTTTTCCCCCGGGATTGTTTACAATGTGGAGAACCAGTCGATACGGGAAGCCCCCTCAAGGCGGTCTGCGCGGCTTGTTTCCGGCGCATCCATGAAGTGCGTTCACCGGCCTGCCAAACCTGTGGGTACCCCATTTACGGGAAAGTGGAGGTTTCCCGGGAATGCCCCCACTGCCAATACCTCCGCCCCTTTTTCCAAAAGGGCCTTACCACTGTGGTCCTGCGGGGGGCTCCGCGGAAATTGGTCCATGAGCTGAAATACCATGGCAATTTTCTCGCCCTCTCCGATATGAAGGCCCTTTTCCGACGGTCGGAACCTTTGCGGGAGTTTCTTGCCGAGGGCGGGATTTTAGTTCCCGTTCCGCTGCACCCCCGACGGCAAAGGGAGCGGGGCTTCAACCAGAGCCATGAGTTGGCCAAAGCCCTGGCCGGGCTCGCCCCGGAGGTTTTGCGGGTGGAGCAACCCCTCAAGCGTGTGCGGGACACCGATACCCAGACCCAATTCACCCGTCAGCAGCGGGAAAAGAACCTAAAAAATGCCTTTGCCATTCACCAACCCTTTCTGTTTGATAGGAAGCTACGATTTATTTTGGTCGATGATGTCTTTACCACCGGTTCAACCCTCAATGCCTGTGCCGCCGTCCTTTCCCGGGCAGGTTGTAAAAACCTCGCGGTGGTAACCTTCGGCCACGGGTAAACGAACAGACCTCACTTGATATGCCTCTTTTCAGCAAACCCAAACTCTTTTCCAACCCTTTAAAGAAGAAGGATATTCCGAAAGGCCTCTACCACAAATGTCCCCTCTGTAATGAGATGGTGTACACCAAGGAACTGGAGGAAAATCAAATGGTGGTCCCGCAGAGCGGGTATCATTTTCCCATCTCCCCCCAGAAAAGGCTCGACGCTCTGTTGGATGAGGACAGCTTTGCCCCTCTGGACCAAGACCTGAAGTCGGTCGACGCCCTCAAGTTCCAAGGAGTGGCTTCCTACAAGGAAAAACTCCTCCAATACCAGAAAAAGACTGGTCTGACCGATGCGGTTCTTTCCGGAACCGGAAAGATCATGGAGATTCCGGTTTCCATTGCGGTGATGGACTTTCGCTTTCTCGGAGCCAGCATGGGCTCGGTGGTCGGGGAAAAAATCACCCGGTCCATCGAACGGGCCCTGGAACAAAAAATCCCCTGCATCGTCGTCAGCACCTCCGGTGGGGCGCGCATGTATGAGGGCATTCTCAGCCTGATGCAAATGGCCAAGACCAGTGCGGCCCTCGCCCGCCTCAAGGAAGCCGGTCTGCCCTACCTTTCCGTCCTGACCAATCCCACCACCGCCGGGGTTATGGCCAGCTACGCCTCATTGGGCGATGTAATCCTGGCCGAGCCACGGGCCCTGATCGGATTTGCCGGTCCCCGGGTGATCAAAGAGACCACCCAACAGGCCCTGCCCGAAGGTTTCCAGACGGCCGAGTTCTTATTGGAACGGGGCTTGGTCGACCAAATCGTGCCCCGGACCGAAATGCGGGACCGTATTGCCGGATTGTTAAAAGCCCTTTACCGGGCCCCATCCGCCTAACGGAAGAAAGCCTCTCTCCGCCGATTTTCGAATAATTCTAAGGTGAGACTAAGGGCGTTTCCGGGGTCTCCGGAGTGTTGCGCGCAGGGACATGAAGTCCCCGCTCGCTGTCGAAAAGGGGGCGACATTTCCGTTTTCCGAAGCATTGCGCGCAGGGGCGCAAGGCCCCCGTTCGCGTTTTGACCCAAGCGGGGACCTTGTGTCCCTGCGCGGAGTGCTTCAAACCAGGCACGTAAAGCACGCCCCACCCCACCGCGCGGCCGCTTTAGCGGCTGCGCGGAACACTCCGACCGCCGCCAGTCTCAGGACTTCATATTCCAGCTTCGCTGGGGGCGGTACTAAGGTGAGACTAAGGGCGTTTCCGCGGCATCAAGAGCATTGCGCTCAGGGGCGCAAGGCCCCCGTTCGCGTTTTGGCCCAAGCGGGGACCTTGTGTCCCTGCGCGGAGTGCTTCAATCCAGGCACGTAAAGCACGCCCCACCCCACCGCGCGGCCGCTTTAGCGGCTGCGCGGAACACTCCGCCCGCCGCCAGTCTCATAACTTCATATTCCAGCTCCGCGGGGGGCGACTTAATCTCCCCCTCAGTCTTCCGTAAGGATTTTTTTGACCGGGGTGTGGCGCACATCCTTGCCGTGAATGAGAAAAATGACTTCCTCGGCAATATTGCCCGCATGATCGGCAATTCTTTCCAAAGACCGGGAGATAAACATCAACTCCAGGGCAACGCTGGTTACTTTGGGGTTTTCCAGCATAAAGCCGGAGAGCTCCCGGTACAATTGTTTGTCCAGACGGTCCACCTCTTTGTCCCGGAGCAAAACCGCTTTTGCTTTTTCCAGATCGTTGGAAAATAAGGCCTCAAGGGCGTCGTCAAGCATCTCAATGGCGATTTCGGACATCCTGGGCAGATCAATATAGTCCTTGAGCGGCTTTTCCTCGGCGATGCGGGGAATTCTCTTGGCAATATTGGTGGCCTCATCGGCGACTCGTTCCAAGTCATGACTGGCCTTCATTCCAACAACGACCAGGCGCAGTTCGCTGGCCACCGGGTTGCGCAGGGACATGTAGCGGATGGCTTCGGCATCGATTTGTTTCTCCAACTCATCGACCTCGTTGTCGGCATCCCTGACCTTTTGGGCCAGTTCAACATCGTGTTCAACGAGCGCCTCGGTAACATTGCGCACCTGCTCAATCGCTTTGGCGCCCATGATCGAGAGATCACTGCGGAATTTATCCAGTTCTTTATCAAAAAATCGTTCCATAACAAGGAGGGCTTAAGGAGTTTTAATAGGCCGATCAACCGAAACGGCCACGGACATAGTCTTCGGTTTGTTTTTGGGCGGGGTTCATGAATATTTTTTCCGTCTCGTCGTATTCAATCAGTTTTCCAAGATAAAAGAAAGCTGTTTGGTCCGAAACCCGGGCTGCCTGCTGCATGTTGTGGGTAACGATGACGATGGTATATTCCTTTTTCAAATCGTGGATGAGATCCTCAATTTTTCCCGTGGCCACCGGATCCAGGGCCGAACAGGGTTCATCCATAAGAATGATCTCCGGGTTATTGGCAATGGCCCGGGCGATACACAAACGCTGCATCTGTCCGCCCGAGAGACCGAAGGCACTCTCCCCGAGTCGGTCTTTCACCTCATCCCAAAGGGCGGCCCGGCGGAGACTGGTCTCGACGGCCTCATCCAGGGAGGATTTCTTTTTCCGTCCGGCAACGCGGAGACCATAGACGACGTTTTCGTAGATCGACTTGGCAAAGGGGTTCGATTTCTGGAAAACCATCCCGATCCGTTTGCGTAGGGAGATCACCTCCACGGTGGGATCGTAGGCACTGGTCCCGTCGATCAGCAACTCCCCTTCATGTCGGATCCCGTCCACGAGATCGTTCATGCGGTTGATATTCCGCAAAAGGGTCGATTTCCCGCAACCGCTCGGGCCGATGAGAGCCGTGACCTGTCGCTCGGGAATATCCAGATTTACGTCAAACAGAACCTGCGTGGGGCCGTAAAAGAAGTTATAGTTGCGGAACGAAATATAATCCTGGCGGAAATCGGTTTTGTCCGGATTATCCGTTTCTTTCTGCTTTATATCAGGAGCTTGTTGGAGAGTTTCGGTGGAATCATTCATGGTCAGAAATAGTCAAATAGAACTAATGTTAAAAGGCGCTGCCTTTATGTTTCTTGCGGATATGGTTTCGAAGTAGAATGGCGCTGAGGTTCAGGACGACAATCAAAGCGATCAAAATCAAGGTGGTGGCAAAGACCGTAGGAATGGCCGCCTCGGAGTCGGGGGACTGGAATCCGACATCGTAGATGTGAAAGCCCAAGTGCATAAATTTGCGTTCCAGGTGGACAAAGGGGAACGTTCCGTCAACCGGCAGATTGGGAGCCAGCGCCACCACCCCGACCAGCATCAGGGGGGCCACTTCGCCCGCACCCCGGGCCATGGCCAGAATCATTCCGGTCAAAATCCCCGGCAGGGAAGCCGGAATCACCAAGCGTTGGATGGTTTGCCACTTCGAGGCGCCACAGGCCAGCGAGCCTTCCCGGACCCCACGCGGCACCGCCGAGATGGACTCCTCGGTGGCCACAATAACCACCGGAAGATTCAGCAAGGCCAAGGTCAAGCCCGCCCAGAGAATACCCCCTGTTCCGAACGTCGGCGTGCCCAACTCCTGGGCCTGGGAAAAGAAGAGGCTATCTATCGTGCCCCCCATAATATAGACAAAGAAGCCCAGCCCAAAGACCCCGAAAACAATCGAGGGAACCCCCGCCAGATTGTTAATGGCAATCCGGACCGCTCGCACCAAGGGCCCTTGGACCGCATATTCCCGGAGATAGATCGCGGTAATGACCCCAAAGGGCGTAACCGCAATACTCATGATCAGAGTCATCACAAAGGTTCCGAAAATCGCCGGGAAAATCCCCCCGCTCATATTGGCTTCCCGGGGATACCCACTGACAAATTCCCAAAACTGAATCCCCGCCACCTGAATGCGCTGGAAAAATCCCAGTCGGTTCGGATAATAAAAACGGAACAGGTCGCCAATCGCTATCTGGCCACTCGTTCCATCGGCATATTCGTAAAATACCCGGATCGATTGATTGGTTTCCCGCAGCTCGTCGGCCTTATCACGTAAAAGTTCAAACTGTTCGTTCAGTTGGGCAATCCTCTCGGTAAGACGCTCCCGCTGGGCTTCCTGGGCTTCCGATAAATCGCCTTCGGTCCGTTCGATCCGGTTGAGAAACCGCAGGTCCATCGTCAACTCACGAATCTCCAAATTGATGGGGCCGATCTCCCGGCGGTCGATGCGGTTGATCTGACTGCGGCGGGCACGGCCTTCCTTAACGACCCGGTCGAGTTCGTCCTCGAAATTCGCGTCCTCCCGGGTGACTTCCGATCCATCCTGAAATTGAATTCTTTGCGGAAAGAAAAAAGCATCCCCCTCCACGCGCCTTTCCGCCCGGATGATATCCTCCGGAAAACTCCGCTCGAGGATGTCGTTGTGCCGGAAATAGCGAAAGGATTGTCCATAGCGGTCACGACTTCCGACGAAGACGCGGTATTCGGAAATGGTCTGCAGAGCCTGGCCCAAAATTCCGTCTGCTTCGACCTCCTCTTCTTCCTCTAACAAAATCTCTTCCTCTACCGCAATCTCCTGCAAGGAGCGTTCCTGCGTGGAGGCAATGACTCCGGCAAAGGAAGTATTGCCCCGAAAGACAGCCTCACTGTCTTCTTTTAATTCGAGCTGCACCACCGGCACCGGCCAGAAAAAGTTGAACCCGCGCAGGAGGATTAGGCCGAAGAGAAAAAGGACCATGGCCAAGCCCAGGACCAAACCCAAGGACGTGAACCATACCCAGACCTCCCCTTTTGGTGCCAAGGACTTTCTGGTTTTATTGGAAGCGTTGTTTTCCATGTGAAAAAAAGTAAAATTTTATATTATAGCTCACTCTACTGCCTTATATCGGTCGCGCAGTTTCTGCCGCATCACTTCGGCCACGGTATTGATGAAAAAGGTAAAGGCGAAGAGCAGCAGAGCGCCCAGGAACAAGGACCGGTAAAGGGTTCCTCCCTGCGCCGCTTCCGGCAATTCCACCGCGATATTGGCGGCGAGGGTTCTCATCCCGTCAAAGGGGTTGGCCGTCATAATGGGCGTATTCCCGGTGGCCATCAGCAAAATCATGGTTTCCCCAACGGCCCGGCCAAAGCCGATCATTACGGCCGAGAATATGCCTGCCGCAGCCGTCGGAAGAATGACTGAAATGGCCGTTTGCCAGCGACTGGCTCCGAGCGCCAAGGCCCCCGAACGGAAGGACTGTGGGACATTGGTCATGGAGTCCTCGGCAATGGTGAAAATCGTCGGGATAATGGCAAAGCCCATGAAAATGCCCACCACAAAGGCGTTTCGCAGACGAACCGGATAGTCCGTGGTCTCGGTCCACCAGACCGCAAAACTGCCAACCACCTCACCGGTTTCCGGATTCTCGACGCGAAAGAAAATGGCTTCAAAAAGCGGTCCCATCTGCCAGGCGAAATACGCCGTCAGCATCATAAAGGGGGCGAAATATAAAAATTCATACCCCGGCTTAACCCACTTTCGGAATTGGATGGGAAGGTTTGCCAGGATAGCGCCAAAGGCAATTACGGCTATGGGCAGAGAGAGAATGATGAGAAAAACCGAAGGGATTCGGGCACTGATTAGGGGGGCTAGCCACAAAGCGGCCAGAAACCCGAGAACCACTGTCGGGACCGACTCCATAATTTCCATCACCGGCTTGATCAGACGGCGGATTTCCGGCTTCAGAAACTGCGAAGTGTAAAAGGCCGCCAACAAAGCAATGGGGACCGCGATTAACATCGCAAAAACCGTTCCTTTCAGGGTTCCCCAGATCAAGGGAACCATGGACAGTTTGGGCTCGAAATCATCGTCCCCGTCGGATTGCCACATGTACTCCGGTTCGGTGCGGCCTTCATAGTGAATTTTGCCAAAGTAGGCCTTCCAGCCGGTTTCCGGATGCGGGTCGCGGACCGTAAAAATCTGCAATTGGTTTTCCGTATCGACAAACATGATGCGATCATAACGGCGACCGAGAAGAGCATGCTCCACCGTAAAATCCAAATCTCCGCCCCACCGAATGGCTTCGGTCGTGGCATAGCGGATTTGCGCATAGTTGCCTCCTCCCACGAGGAAGGCCTTATTGCGGGGGGTGTGGGAGTAAAATTCAGCACCCTGTCCCGTCGGTAAAGCGGGTTGAAACTCCTTGGTACGCCCCAGAATACGTTCGTCACTCTCTTCGCTGTGGAAAATGCTGTACATCATCATTTCCCCAACCTCATTGGTGAGGATCAGGGAAAGACGTCCGGAAAGAAAGTTCATGGAACGAATGGTTTCACTTTGCCGCCCGGCAAATGGTTGAATGGTCTGCCGATTGGTAAAACCGCCGCGTTCCCGGGCCAGCAGGTGAAGTTCACCGATGTCGGTGCCGACAATGACAAAGTCAGAATCCCCGGTCAGACGCATAAACCGGGCTTCTCCCTCGAAAAGGTCGGACAGTTCAAACTCCCGGTCCCGTACCGTGACCGGGTCTCCGATCAGGGGTTGATTCTGGGAAAAAGTGACGGCAAAGATCCTTCGTTGACCTTCCTGATCACGTTGGATGGCCACGGCGAGTTTGTTCCGGCCCGCATCAACGTAGTCGATTTGCTCGAATTCGCCGTCATCCAGGCCAATGCGAAAGAGCGGGGTGGTGGTTAGGTTGGCGACAACCTCTCTACTCCGATAATCCGGATGGGTCGACTCAAACTCCACTTGCACCACGGCAAAACGGCCGTCGGCAGTTCCGAAAATTGCCGAATCCTCATGATTACTGTAGCGGGTGAAGGGGAACTCTACTCCGTCCGGTAGGCCCGGGTCCATTTGAAAAAAGCCTCGGTTGTACTCTTTGTCCAGATCCTGGATGTCGTAAAAATTCAAAGTCCCATCCGGGGATACGAAAAGTGGCAACTGCGACCAAGGGTCAATCCCCATCGCGGAGATTTCCAGATTCCCCAAGTCCAGAGTTTGCTCAAATTCTACCGTTGCGCCGCGAAAGAGCGGCATAATCTGGTAGGTCAAAAAGATAAAAATTCCGCAAATGGCGGCAATCACCCCAATCCCGCCAATTTTGATGGCGTAGTTCATGAAGTTGTCGAAATACAAGGTCGATTTCCCGACCTGAAAGCGGCTGGGAAGTGGCTTGGCCTTGTTTGGTTCCGGATTGGTGTGGCTCATTGCAGAAATTTGTTGTGAAGAAAAAAACGGAGCCGATTCGACATCGGCTCCGTTCTTCAGCGCAGAGGTTTATTTCAGCGATTCCAGAATTTGGTTGGCGGTCGAGGCCGGCAGAGGGAAGAACCCGTCACGGGCCACGATCTCCTGTCCTTGCTTGGAGAGGGCGAAGCGCAAGAATTCGTAGGTGAGGGAATCCATCTCTTCACGAGGGTTGCGGTTCACATAGAGAATCAGGAAGCGGGCAATCGGATAGTTTCCGGTGACACAATTCTCGGCTGTCGGATAGTAGAAGTTTTCCCCGTCAGTGGAGAGAGGCACGAAACGAACCCCGGAGGTTTTGTATCCAACTCCAGAATACCCAATTCCGCCACGATCGGCTCCAACACTTTGGACCACCGCCGAAGAACCAGGCTGTTCGGCAACTTCGGAACGGTAATCACCGCCGCCCAAGGCTACATTGCGAAAGAACGCATAGGTTCCGGACGCCGAATTACGGCCATAGGGAGTGATCGGCATATTGCTCGAATCTCCGCTTCCACGGACTTCGCTCCAATTGTTAATGGTGGATCCACCCAAACGATTGGTGCTGGAGAAAATCCCGTCCACTTCCTGCAAGGTCAATCCTTCGACAGGGTTTTCCCGGTGCGCGTAAACCGCGATACCGTCGATAGCGACATTCACCTGCGTCGGCGCATACCCGTAAGCGGCTTCGAAGTTTTCGATTTCCGTTCCGCGCATGGCCCGGCTCATCGGACCGATTTGCGCGGTGCCTTCAATCAAAGCCGCTGGGGCGGTCGAAGATCCGGCCCCTTCGATTTGAATATTCACGTTAGGATAGATTTCCCGAAACCCTTCCGCCCAGAGAAGCAACAAGTTGTTGAGCGTGTCGGAGCCAATGGAGTTTAAATTTCCGGAGATCCCGGAAACGCGTTCATACGTAGGCAAGTTGGGGTCCACCTCGACATTCCCAAAAAGGGAGGAAGCGGAAACCATCGAAGCCAGAGCCAGAGAAGTAATTTTCTTATACATAGCGATTAGTTGTGGTTGAAAGCGCAGAATTGCGCGATAAGCCAAATACTATAGATTGATTGTTACGAAATTATGGCGCCGAAGTTACAAAGTGGGAACAAAGCGAACTTCCCGATAATTCCGCGATCAGGCAAGATTTCTATTGTTACGTTATTGTGACGGACCTCCGAAGTGAAAATCCGGTAGCTGCGGGCTTTAGCCGCAGTTGCGACCTCGCCCGAAAGGTCCCTTCCCCCAGGGGTGGAGAACCCACCAACCGAAACTCCTTTGGCCCGTCGGACCCCCAACGCGGGCTGAAGCCTCGCGCTACCGAGAATCCGCTCACAACGTAGCTGCGCGCTTCAGCCGCAGTTGCGACCT
>JAIUMY010000092.1 GCA_022565335.1 Opitutales bacterium | reverse complement strand
TGAGGTAAAAGTGACACCAATGGGAAATTTTTTAGGTTGAAGGCGCACGCATTTGGCAAGTCCCAGAGGGACAGCATGAGGATAGCCGTGGATGCAAATCCACGGAATAGGCATCACACCCCCAATCGAATGCCTCGCAGAGCGAGAGCAGGAAGGGTGGCGCTCGGTGTTGGGCTAATCGGGAGAAGTCCAAACCCAATCCTCTCAGGTCTCGCTCTGCGAGACATTTGGATTTTTGCTTGGAGATTACGTGGATTGCCATCCACGCCTACCTTCGGCCCGTCCCGGAGGGACTTAGGATTTTTTTCACCACTCATCCTATTCTTTCCGGCATTCTCTCGCGAAAAGGGTTTCATTTGCCGTTTCACACGATCCATCAGAGCAGAGCCTATTGTCTTGCGCTTAAGTCTTTATTCAAAAACAACTTGAAATTTTCAATGGGGGCTTTCCGGGAAATGTGGGTCAGGAGTCCTGAGCCTCGTAAACGAATACTTTTGGGGGATACTTCGCGGGCGCTAGGAACTCTTGGGGGCGGCTTTTCTGGTGTGCTCTTCGTTCATCATTTCCTCCATGGACAAGCCGGTCAGGGCTTTTAAACCACGAACCATTTTGATAAGGGCATAAATCATTACCCCCATACAAGGCAGAACGATGACCGGCCAGCTCCACCACATCAGTTTTCCAAGTTCCTCGGTAAAAGCCGAGGTCCCGGGTTCACTGACCAGAATGTAGCGGGCGAGAAAAAAGTTCAGCACCGCACTGAGAAAAAAGGAGCCAGCCAGAATCCAGGTGCCGCTACGGAGCAATTTCTCAAAATCTTCCAAACGGTTTTTCTCGCGAAGGAGCCCTTCGACTTTGGGAACATCAAAGACCGAGGGGTTGAAAAACATCAGCCGAACCAAAGGCGTTTTGGTTTTTAATGAAGCGAGAACCGCAACTCCAAATATAGCCGGAATGGCCGCCTCTTTGATGGCGAACCAAAGGATTCCCATTTTCATAAGTCCCAGGCCGCCGGTGAGGAGAATGCTGATGAATCCGACAATGGAGAAAAAGTTGTATTTCCGCCGCGCAAAAAAATCATAAATGAAATAGGCAATCGGAAAGGCCAGAGCGACAATGAGACCCCAGAAGGGACCTAAGCGGTCCTCGGAACTAAGCTTGCTCAGAATAAGGGCCGGCAGGATGATGTTCAGGCCCAAGCTGAGAAGGACATTTTCTTGCTTCTTAGGCGTGGTGGGAGTGGTTTCGGAAGTCATTACGGAAATCGTTATTTCAGGCCGTGGCTACGGCGCAAATACCACTCGTAAAGCATCGGGAGAAAGAGGAAAAGAAAAAGAATGAAATTGTGGGCCAGAAAATGAGGCTCGACCCGGACCGGAACCCTTTCACTGACCGGAAGGTCCTCTACCCGGCGAAAGTCCTCGCCGACGTAAAACTCCCCTCCGGTAAGGCGGGCCAAGTCGCGCAAAACATCCTCACGGTAGGTTACATCGTCCATTTCGCGCCCGGTAGGCGTAGCCAAAAACCAGGCCTCTTCATCGAGTTGTTCGCCGTCCGGGAGATCGATACGGAAGCGAAGGCGGTGTTCGCCAAATTCCTGAGGCGTAAAGGGGGCGCTAAAGCGGCCCGGTCGGGCAAAGGAGGGAGTAAGGGTGTAGACGTCGCGGTCTCCGTCGGGACTCTCCACGGTTACCCGCACGTCGCCTTCGCGGGCTGGACGAAAATCAGCACCCAGAATTTCTATAGCCATTTCCATCGGTTCGTTTAAGGAAAAACGTTGTCCATGGGCGGGGACTTGGGTGCGGGGTTTTCCCTGACTGGATAGCCAGGTGAGTAGGTTTTCCCAGAATTGCTGATGTTGACGAAATCCGGTATCGGACTCCATGCGCCAGCGCCAGGTGCTTTCCGATCCCAGAAAGGCCACCCGCCCCGCCCCGTAGGCTTGCGCGAGCAAAAGCGCACGTTCCCCATCACGCTCTTTAACGATCGGACGGGCTCCGCGTTTCCATTCGGTTGACCAGTTCACCGTTTTTTCTTCCGGCACGAATGGGTAGGGAGAACGGAACAGGACAGAGCCGTCGATTTCGGTGAAAACCGGGGCGGGCTCAATGTCCAGGCGATAACGGCGGGGACTGATTCCGCGCTCGGTGGAACGGATGGGAAGGATTCGTTCCAGGGGGCTTGGGACGGATTCAAGTGGTCCGGTAAAGAGGAGTCCTCCGCCGCGTTGGTCGGCAAAACTCACCAGGGCCTCCAGCGTTTCCTCGGGCAGGTCAAAAAGTATCCGGGTGTCAACGAGGAGGGTGTCGTAGTTGAAAAAGAATGACGGGTCCGTGGGAAGAGGAGAGGGAGTCTCGCTGTTTTGGCTGGAGGTTTCATAATCCGCCAGACTTTCTTCCAAAGCCTGGAAAAAGGTTTGCTCACCGGTTTGAATGACGGCCTCGATGGAAAGGGCATCGGCTTGGCGGATGGCGCGTCGGAGAAAGCGGTATTCCATCGAAAGGGTGCCGCCCAGGTAAAGGATGCGGAACGTGGCGCGGTCTTGCAGCTCCACTACGCTGTAGTCGATTTCAGCCCGGCGTTCGGGTTCATCAGGAAAGGTCGCTTCCAAACGATAGACTTGAAAAGGCGAGCGCCAGGGTGTCACCCGTTCGCTGATTTCCTCCTCTTCGCCGGCGGCGAGGGTGATGGTTTCGCGGAAAATTTCCTCGTCCTCGTCAGATAATGTCACCTCGGTGGTTTGCTCGCGATCTGTTTGGTTACGCAGAGTCGCCACCAATTGGGTGGATTCTCCACGCGTGATCGTTTGACGTGGGCGGCGAAAACCGATTTCGAAACGGCCGCTATCTTCCGGATGACCTATTCCTACGGTGGAAATCGGGATTCCCCGGTCCCGATAGCGCCGGGCCGCTTCCATTGGTGATGCGCCGTAATTGGAGTGCCCGTCGGAAAGTAGAAGAACCGCACCCAATTCGGGGAGTTCGCCTTCGGGGCGGTCCAGCTCGGCATGCAAAACATCGCCGATTGCCGTCAATCCGGGGAGAGCTTGCAAAGAGTCGCCGGGAGGAAGGGGGCGGGCGGTTTCGGAGAAGATCCGGGGTTCGAGGAAATAATTTTTATCCCGCAATGGACGTAAAGGCGAATCGGGTCGATTTCGTATCCATCTTTCCAGGACTTCAGCTCTGGTCATTTGGCCGTCGGCCAGATCAGCGGTTTCCATGCTCCCGGAGGCATCACCAAGTAGGACAATGCGAAAGTTATCCGGGTCCGGTTCTGATTTTTCGATGTAGGGATTGAGGATTAAAAAAACCACGGCGGCGAGGGCCACCAGACGCAAAGCCGCGAGTTTGCCCAGAAAACGGGGAGCCACCAGCCCCCAGTAGCGATACAGCGTCAGCCCGAAAAGCAAAATTGCGAGAACGACTGCCAGAAGAGTCAGAAACCAGGGAAAATAGGGATCGATGCCGATGTTCATTTGTGCTGTCTCACTTTGCTTTATTCTGACTCGCTGAGCGAACGGAAGTATTCTTCCACCAAGTCACGATAGCGTTCGGGAGGAGGGGAGGCCATGCGCCCGAGGCGAGCCCGGCGATCGAGTTCCAAGGCAATGATCTGACGTTCCAATTCACGGGCCGAGGTTTCCAGCAGCTCCTGCGAGCGAATGAGGTTCGGGTCTCCCTCGGCCTCGTCGAGTAGGCTTTGGGCCAGTTCCTCCAAGCGTTCATTTCCCGAGAGTTCACCGATGCGGCCCAAGCTTTGGCCAATCCGGCCAGCGATTTCCCGGCCTTGTTCTCCCGCCTCCTCCGGATCCTCGCCGAAGAGTTCGCCGATTTGTGCCTCCCCTTCCTGGACTTGGTCGAGGGCCCTTTGGAGTCGTTCGGGAGTGATCTGTGGCAGTCGCGAAGCGGTGTCTCCCATTTCCCCGCCAAATTGCTCCAGTAATTCGGCAATTTCATCGCTCAGTTCTCCCGCGCGGTCAAAGCGCTCAAACAGGAGGGCATTGGAGGATCGGCCCATGTCTCCGTCAATGCCACTCTCCCGCATTTCCCGTCCGGTTTCGCCCAATTCCTCTGCGGCCTCAGGGAAGTTTTCCCGCAAGCCCTGGGCCATATCCTCCAATTCGCGGAGAAGGTCTCCGAAGTCGTCGCGGAGGCCATCCTGGCGGTCCTGCAATTCTCCGGGGTCTTGTTCGGATTCGGCTCCTTGTTCTTCCAAATCCCGGCTGCCTTCTCCGATCCCGCGTTGATTTTCGGCCATTTCGCGGGCCCGGTCGGCCATGGCTTCGACTTCGGCGGCGGCGCTGTCTTGCAAAAGGGCCTCCAATTCGTCGATGGCTTCGAGTAAACTGGCGCGGGCCCTTTCGCCTTCGCGTTGGGCGGACCGGAGACGGTCCTCACCGATGTTGCGCAGGGCGTTTTCCATCGTCCGGCGGGCGGCGACTACCGCGGAGGTGGCCCGGTCCGTTCCGCGCAATTCCGAGAGCGCACGGGCGATCGCGTTGGCTTCCCCTGAAAGTTTATCTTGTTGGCGGCTCAACTCGCGGCGCCGGTCGTCATCGATTTCGCGGTCGGCCGAGCGACGGGCCCGGGTGTTTTGGGCACCTTGGTCATCGGCCAGACGCTGGGTCCTTTGCAGCAATTCCTGAAGCTGCCGCGAATCTTCCTCTCCTTCTCCCTCACCCTCACCGTCTTCCGCTTCTTCGGAGGGATCGGCTTCGGACTCGCCTTCGCCTTCCCCTTCCTCGGACTCCATCATTTGTTCGGTCATTTCGGTTTCGATACGGACGAGATGGGCCAGAGCCTGTTCCTGATCGGGAAGAGATTCTCGGATAAGCGCTTGCTCAAGAAAGTTTCCGGCTGCCCGCATGTGGTGAACCGCTCCACTGAATAGTTCGATAATATGAATCCCTTCTTCCACTCCGTCCGCCATATCCACGGCCCGCTGGCGCATTTGACTGGTTTCAATTCGGAGTTCCTCAATACTGCGGGTCAAATCCTGCAAGGCTTCCTCCTGTTCTGCGGCGCTGCGGTCCATGGACCGGAAACTGACCCGGATGAGTCGTTTCATTTCGACGATCAGGGCCCTGACATCGAAGAGATCCTCTTCGTCAAAATCCATGCCTTCCTCGGCTTCCTGCGCTTCGAGTTCATCGCGCACTTCGATAAAGAAAACTTCGCTTCGCGAGGTCTGGGGCTCCGGTTGCCGGTTGTCGGTGGCGGTAAAGTAGTAGGTGATTACATCTCCGTCCTGCGCTTCCAAGGCCTCGGGGGAAATTTCAATGCGGACCGACCTGTCGGTTTCCAAAAGGGGAATATCCGCTCCGTCGGAAATCTCCTCTTCACTGGGGAACGAGTCGCGGAAAAGAGGAAGGTTTTCCTGCACAAACCCAGAAACGGAAAGGTGCATCGTGATGGCGGTCAAGCCGTAGTCATCAGAGGCCGAGGCCGCAAACACAATGTCCTCCTCCGGTTTTGCCTCACGGTCTTCGCCGGGCCGTAGAACCTCTATGGTGGGTGGGTTGTCGGGAGTTAGATCAAGGGAGAAGGTTCTGGTCTGTAAGCGGCGGTCTTCCTCGTCATACAGTTCGAGGTACCAGGTCCCGGAACGATCCGGGCGGAAGGAAAGTTCGAAGAGAGTCTCCTTGTCGCCAGCTTCCGCGGTTTTTCGGGTGGTTTCTTCTCCGTCGTCCAAAACGAGGTCGAATCCGGCCCCGTTTTCCAATTGAATGGCGAGGTCGATAGTGCTGCCCTCAGGGATGCGTAGGTTTCGTAATTCACGGAAAGATTCAGATTCGACTTGGGTGTACAGAGGAGGGGAAACCTGGAGGTCTATCTCATCAATAGAGGGCGGGATAAAGGTTTCGAGTTGATACCAGGGGGATCTTTGCGTCGGGGTCTTGACCCGATACCGAACCGACTCACGGAGGTCGTAAAAGGTAAAGTGGGGAGCGCCTTCGCGGGAAGGGTGCATGGTGTATTCCTGCCGCGCTCTCTGCCCTTCGATTTGGTATTCGATTGTCGCTTCCTCGGGGCCTCGCAGGATTGTTGCGGTGATCCGTTGGTCCTCCCCTTTGGGCACATCCCGGTTGCCTGGCTCTACCACGAGTCCGGTGTTTTGTCCGGCCCGCAAATCCTCCTGAAAGGCATCGGCCCGGTAGACAAAATCGGTTAGTCCGCTGAGCCAGGTTGCTAAAAGGCCAAACGCCAACAGGGGGACTAGAAAATTGTTTTGCAAACGCCGGGCGGGAATCGTTTCCAAAGGATTCAGACCCTTGACCTTGGTTCGCATACGTCCGATGAGGGCTTCCCCAATCGGGGTTCGTTCTTCCGGAGCTAATTTCTCTTGCTCCACCGCCGTGACCAGACTGTTTTTCCATTCGGGGTGCTTCTTTTCCCACTCGGATGCCAGGACGGAATCGCGGGGTCGGGTTAAAAGAATATACAGCAAACCGAGAACAAGGACCGCCAATGCGGCAATCGATACTACCGAACGGGAGACGAAGGCGGCCCATTCGGTAAACAGGAAAAATTGATCAAGGCCTGCCAGAAGAAGGAGACTGCCACCGTAGAAAAGGGTTGCTCCGCCCATCAAAAGTACCAACCGACGGATCTGGCGGTTTCGGCGGAGAGTCTTTAAGGTACTTAGGAGAGTCTGTTCTTTCATGGTGAAGGCCTTTTAACTGTTCTTGCTGGGGGAGCGGGTCGGTCTGCCGCTGGCGGCAAAAAAGAGTTCCATCAGAAAAAAGGCGACCGCGAATAAAAGGAGATAGGGTCGCCAGGAAACGGAGATCGCCGCGAGATGTGCTTCCTCGCTTTCGGTGGTTAGAGGGGAGAGTCCGCGGGGCATAAGAGCGGCTTCGATCTCGTCGAGAGGGGTTGGAGTGGGGTCACTTTCTTCACGGGGAACATTGATCTCCACCGGTTGCTCGCCGATTTGCAGAGCTTGTGGTTCATCGGGTGAAAGATCGGCCAGGGCTGGGGCGTCGGGCGTGAGTTGGAGGCTGCGGGCCAAAGGGGTGCGGGCCAGGTGAGTCGCTACTCTCTGGATCCCGTGATCCTCGGAGAGGTTCGTGGCCATGGTTTCACGAATGAGGGGCAGGAAGGCACCGCTGAGCGGAAGGTCGCTCCAGGAAGTATCAAAACCTATCGCGCTGTAAACAATTCTTCCGTCGTGGAAGGGTTTTTCAATCAAGAGAGGCTCCTCGTCGCGATTGCGGAGCAGCGTCGTGGCTTCTTCGGGGTCAACCCGAATGCGGGCATGACGGAAGAGGTTGACCAATAAGAGGGCTCGGGCGTCTTCCTCGTCAAAAAGACGTCCCAAGGCTGTTTCCGGATTGATCCAGTCGATCGTGTTGTTTCCACGACGCGGAGTGGCTGAAGCCACCCCGATTGTTTCAAGGTTTAAGAGGTCTCGCTGCCGTAGAATGTTGTTTTGCCGGGCCGGGTTTTGTCCGGTGGTGATGAGAAGAAGACCGCCGTCCGCGACAAAATTCTCCAAATGTTCCCATTGTGAATCATCCAGTTGGTCGCCGGTGCCGAGAAGAAAAATAACCTCCTGTTGTTCCGGGTTTTCTCGGGAAAACGTTTCCGGCGGCACTACGGTAGGATTGAATTCCTGCCAGTGGGTTTCACTGCGAGCTTCCAGGGTTCGTTCGAGAAAAAACGCTTCCTCGGAGGGAAGTAATCCCTCCCGATCAAGTAAAGTGACTTCGACCGGAGGCGTGGGGCCTGCCCAGAAATGATACGTGTCATCCGCCGGGTAGTCGTCGGCTTCCAGGGAAAGACGTCCCCGGTTGGAGGTGGGACGATCAATTTCAATGATCGTTCGGGTCGTCTGGTTGGGCAAAAGGTCGAGGCTGCGGGTAATGGTCTGGTCTCCGATGTGCAAATGCGCTTCGACTTGCCGCGCGCTTTCGCCAAAATGACGGATCTCCACGACGGCCTCCTGGCGCTCTTCGGCAGCAGGGCGCAAACGCACCGAGAGAATGGTTGTGTTGGTACGGGGCTCTTCAACCGGTTGGTGCCAATGCCATTCGAGCCCGGAGGGCGCGGCGGGTAAAACACTGGGGCTCCAGGAGGCGTTCTGGCGATCGGTATGCAGGTGGATATTAGCTCCGGGGGAGGCTAGAAAATCATTGGCCCAGCGGTAGGCCAGTTGGAGGGATTCGCGGTGTTGTCCCTGCACCAAAACTGCTTCCGCCTCGGCGAGGGCACGATGGATCGATTGGTAATCGGTAGTCGGGGGGATTTCCACCAAGGGTCGGTCCGCCGATACCAAGAGGGCGACCGGAGCCCCTTCGAGGTCGGCCAATTGTTGCCGGATCTCCTCGCGCGCGATTTCCATTTGATCCCATCCGCTCATACTGGCCGACGCATCGACGAAGAAAATATGCAAAGGTTGGTCGGCGGCACTGTCGGCCAAAGCTTCGGGAGGGGTCCAGCGCGGGCCCGCCAGAAAACCGATCAACAGAGCGAGGAGGAGAAGACGGCAGGCCAGCAAAAGCAGATCGCGCAGACGCCTCTTGTTTTCCAGGGGAAATTTCCCCTTCAAGATAAAACGGAGGGAGGGGAACTTTTGGGGGCGAAAAATGGTGCGGTGGATGAGGTGCAGAAAAATGGGCACCGCCAAGAGGAGGAGTCCGAAAAGAAAAGCCGGATTTTGGAAGGTGAGCATTACAAAAGCCCTTACGGTCAGTGTAGGCGTTCACGACGGCGTAAATAAGCCGCCAGAAAATGAGCGAGAGTTTCGTCGGTTTTCAGCAAGCGGTATTCCGTTTGACTGTCCCGAAATCCTTCCGACAGGGTTTTCAGAAATTCGTTCATTCCCTTTTGGTAGTCTTCTTGCACATATTCCGGATAGGTGCGAAGACGGCTGTTCTCCTCAAGGCTGATGAACTCGGTCGATTGGGAAAATGGAAACTCAATCTCGTCACGATCGAGGATGTGAAAGGCCGCGCAATCATGCCGGGTGTTGGGCAGTCGGTTTAGCAACGGCGGTAAAATGTTTTCACCTTCCAGGAAATCGGAGAGAAAAACAACGATCCCACGGTTTTTGAGACGATTGGTTATGGATTGCCAAGCCGCCCGGTGATTGGCCGGGCCTCCGGGCTTTTGCCTCTGCAGGGAGGCCAGAACCCGCTCCAGGTTTCCCCCTCGCCGGTTTGGCGGAATGATTTCGGAAAACTCATTTTGGTAGATATATAGACCCACATTATCACCTTGCTTGGTCGCCAGATAGGCCAGGCATGCTGCCAGCATAGAGGCATAACGCCATTTCCCGCAGGGCGCCGTAGTGCCCTGATAATCCATCGAGCCGGAAGCATCGGCGACAATGAGCAGGTCCATGTTGGTCTCCTCGCGATACACCTTCGTGTAGAATTTTTCCCTTTTGGCAAAAACCTTCCAGTCCACATACTTTAAGTCATCGCCGGGATAGTAGTTCCGGTATTGCAGGAACTCCCCCCCTTGACCCTGCGATATGCTTCGATGGAGACCGGAAAGAAAACCATTCACCGCAATGCGGGCAATCATCGCCAAACTGCCAACTTGATGCAAAGTCGCAGGCGAAAGGAGATCAACCAATGGTGGGCGCGTCGGCATACCAATTAACTCTGCGGAGCAAGATCCTTCAACACTTCGGAGATGATGTCCTCAGGGCGAATGTTTTCCGCTTCGGCCTGAAAATTTGTGATAATGCGATGCCTTAGCACTGGCTTGGCCAAAGCGTCGATATCTTCCTTGGATACATTGTAGCGACCTTCCAAAAGGGCTTTCGCCTTGCCCGCTAAAACCAAAGCTTGGGAGGCGCGGGAACCGGCACCCCATTTTACCCATTTTTTCACTGCCGGAATGGTATAGGGATTATCCGGTCGGGTGGCCGTCACCAGCGCGACGGCATGACTTATGACCTCGCGGGCCACCGGGACCTGAAGAACCAATTTTTGCAATTTCAGAACTTCTTCCTGGGTAAAAGCGGCTTCAGGCAAAGCTTTGGGTGGCGCGGTTGTGGCCGCGACCATATCCTCTTCGTCCTTGGTGGAGAGGTATCCCATCACCGAATTGAGCAAAAATCGATCAAGCTGCGCCTCGGGGAGGGGATAGGTGCCTTCCAGTTCGATCGGATTCTGGGTGGCTAAAACAACAAAGGGCGGTTCCTGCGGGTGCGTTTGTCCGGCCGCGGTTACTTGACCCTCTCCCATCGCCTCAAGAAGGGCGCTCTGGGTTTTCGGCGGGGTCCGGTTGATTTCATCGGCCAGCAAGATGTTCGTGAATACTGGTCCCTTCACAAAGCGGAAACTTCTTTTCCCCGTGGAGGCGTCCTCCTCCACCACTTCCGTCCCGAATACATCCGCTGGCATCAAGTCAGGAGTAAACTGGATACGTTTGAAATCCAGCGAAAAAAGCCGCGCAATCGATTTGACCAATAAAGTCTTGCCCAACCCCGGTACCCCTTCCAGCAACACATGCCCCCGGGCCAAAATGGAGATGATGATCTCCTCAATCACCTCATCCTGCCCAATTACCGTCCGGTGAATCTCGGAAAACAACTTTTCCCGAGCTTCCGCCACCATTTCAATCGCCTCAGAAACTTCATTTAGGTTCATAGCTAAAATCCTATACCCCCAACCTCTTCCTGTCTATATTCCAATAAAGAATTTATGGGTTTGTCCCTTGACTATTGACGGAATTTTGGTTTTTTTGGGGGTATGCGAAAGGAACGAATTAAAGTAAGGGGTCAGCGGGCGTTGTATCATGTGATGTCGCGGACGGTGAATGGGGAGATCTTTTTCTCGGAAGAGGAGAAGGCAGTGATGCGGCGGATGCTGTTTAAGGTGGCGGGTTTTTGTGGGGTGAAGATCCTGACCTATTGCCTGATGGGCAATCACTTCCATG
>JAIUMY010000091.1 GCA_022565335.1 Opitutales bacterium | reverse complement strand
CTCCCAAAAACGCACCCGTTCTTCCATAATCGGGCTGCTTCCGTATCGTCCTCCATAGCGCGAAGAGCGACGGATGGAAGCGCCCGCACGAATCGGCCGGAATTTCACGAACATCCGATGATCTCCCCCGACGTTGCAGGCGTTCCTCAAACCGCCAGGTCATACCCGCCACGGATCGGGGGGTAAACTCTCTCCGACAAAACAGCCAATTCAGCGTTTCCCTTTCCCTATCAATTCGTGTTTATTAGTGTTTATTCGTGGTTCTTCCGGGCGGTTTTCCAAAATCTCACGATTTCCTCCTTCGCCAAAGGCTAGGGCGGGACGTGTCGGCTACAACAGCCAATCGGGGCGTAAAGCCCCTCCGACAAGGAGCGGTCGGAGGCTTAGGCCAGCGCTACTGAAAGCTCCACCGATTTACTGAGCTACGGGTTTCGGTTGAGGAAATTGCGGAGTTTGCGGCGAATGTCCTCGCCTTCTTCTTCGAGAAGATAATGGCCGGCGGTGGGGTATTCGTGGGTTTCGGCTTGGGGATAGAGAGCTTTCCACTTTTCCAGAAACCACGGGGTGAAACAGAAATCCCGCAGGCCCCAGGCGATAAAAATGGGGAGCTCGGAAAAGGTTTTCAAACCGTTTCCGATTTCCTCCAGTAGACGGTAACTGGGGTGCGAGGAGTCCATGGGAATATCTTCGACAAATTTCTGAAGGGCAATGCGGTTTTTCCAGGAATCGTAAGGCAAGAGATACCCTTTAGCAGTGTTGCGGGTCATGCGGCGGGAATCGGCCATGGCCATACGCAGGGCCGCGCGGGCAAAGAGGTTTGCCCCCCGCACCGCCAGAGGCCCGAGAACGGGGGTACGGCAAACCTTAATGCGCCAGGGCATTCGGTCTGCGGGAAAGGCGGCGGTGTTCATGATGACCAAACGCTTGATACGCGCCTTTTGCCGTAAGGCCGCCCCCATTCCAATGGCCCCTCCCCAATCGTGGACCACAAGGGTAATATTTTGCAAATCGAGTTCGATCAAAAAGCGTTCCAGGTGGTCCACGTGGTTGCTGAGTCGATACGGGAAATCCGCGGGCTTATCTGAAAATCCGCAACCCAAGTGATCGAGGGCCAAACAACGGTTCTGGCCCCGCAGGCCGGTGATCAGATGCCGGTAAAAAAAGGACCAGGTGGGGTTGCCATGCACCATCACCACCGGCTCCCCCTGCCCTTCATCGACGTAGTGAAGATGCCCCGCCGGGACCTTCAGAAAATGGCTGGTAAAGGGGTAATGTGAAGACCATCCGGAAAAACCATCATGGGGTGAGGTCGCAGCGGTATGAAACGTTTTATTTGTATTGGCAGAGTCTTCAACGGGCATAGACATCCCCCTACCAAAGCGGGTTTTCGGTCTCTTGAAAACCTTATTCTCTTCCCGAAAAAGGTTATTTTCTATCTTTATTGTCAAAAAACAAGTAACTTTGCTGTAAATCTCTGCTAATCGTTGCGTTTCAAGGCAATCCTTCTTGCGAAATCATTGGGGGTATGTTTATATTTACTACAGTTACCTCCCTTAATCCCCCAAGGACCATGCGCAAAGAAACACGTAACCGTTTTGGATTTACCCTTATCGAAGTAATCATTGGTGTAATGGTTATCATGACCGTAGTGGCGATGGCCATGGCGGCTCTGAATCGTGGGTTTGCCATGGCGCAATTTTCCCGGGACAGCACCCAGGTCTCGCAGATTCTACAATCGGAAATGGAAATCATGCGTCTTAAAAACTGGCCCCAAATGGAAAACCTGGTTCGTTATCCGGACTGGGAAGAAAGGGATGCAACACAGCATATTCCTTCCGACACCAGCGAGCGTTTTCAAACCAAGCGCACCTTGGAGGAGATTGAGGACGGCCTGCTTTTGGCACGCGTAGTGGTCGAATGGAAGCCTGCCCGCGGACCGATTTCCCAGCGCGAGTATTTTTCCTACATCACCCGGAATGGGATCAATGATTTTTATTATGGCGCCCTGCCTTCAACCAGTCGAAGTCAGGAATTGCAAGAACTGTACCCCGACCCCGAATTCTAATGAGAGAGCAAACCACCAGACGCCTCAAGGCCTTTCGCTCCACCTCCCGGCGAGGCTTTTCCCTGCTGGAAGTCATGACCGCCTTGTCTCTTGGCACGCTCATTGCCGGAGCCCTGTTTCACTCTTTGATTTTCATCGGGCGAAGTTCCCATAATCTCTCCGCCTATGCCAGTCTGAGCGGGCAAACCCGTCAGGGGGTGGAACTTGTGGGGCAGGACATCAGGGTGGCCGCAGACATCGTCCACTTCAAAGCCGAGGAAGGGAGCATCACTTTATTCCACCAGGAAACTGAGCAAAGGAGTCCGAGGCTGATCACTCTTACCTATAAGCCCGAAGAACGATTTTTAAAACGCACCGAAAGGGTTCTTTCGCCTGATCTATCGGAAGTAACTTCAGTTCGCGAAAGTACCCTTTTACGGGGTCTGGAGCAGTTCACTTTTGTGGGCTACAATCTCAATCGTTTGGAAACCAACAACCCCGCCGAAATCAAACAAGTCCAAATGCAACTTCGGCTCCTCGAAAGGAGAGGCCAAAGAGGCATTACCGAGGAAATTTATTCAACCCGCTTTATTCTCCGCAACAAAGGCTGACCCATGAAAAACATCGCCCCCATACCCCAAAATTCCCGCGGCAATTTAATCCTTGGCATAACCGTGCTTCTTTTGATCACGGCTTTCGCCGTAGGCTCTTTTTTGCGACTTGCGCAATCGGAAATGCAGTTTTCGCATTCGTCCCTCTATTATAATGCTGCCTTGAACCTCGCAGAAGGTGGGGTCGAACGCTCGATTCACCAAATCAATAGCCCCAACGGCTTTACCGGAAGCGAATGGACCCAAAAAAGTGGATACTGGGAAGGTGTTTTCGAAAATCTTGATTTACCGGGAGCTCGGTCCGCCGAGATCCGGATCCGTGTTCATGACGCCGATGAGGAGGAACCCGTCGTGGAGAGTCAGGGGAAAATCTTCGTTACTGATGACCGGGTGATTGTTCGGCAAATCCGGGCCAACCTTGCCCCGTTGCCCATTCATTCGCAAGGGATTGTCGCCCTTGACCGAATAAGAGTCTCCGGGAACGCCTCCTTTTTCGATAGCTACAAAAGCTCCCTTGGACCTTATGGGGAAGACAATCGTGGGAGCGAGATTACTTTTGGCAGCACTTCGGTAGAACGCGATGCGGTGCATGTGGGCCACGCCACAATTTTCGGCTATGCGGCCACCGGTGCGGAGGCACCCTATTTTGGCACGCACGGACAGGTGGTTACCTATGATGACCCGGATAATCACAATGAGGACCGCGTTTCAACCGATTTCGTCGCGCAATTTCCCCAGGTCGAGGCACCGGATTCCACCTCTGCGCTCACCGCCTATCCGGAAGCCGAGGGCACCGATGGGAACCGAACAATTACTATCGGTGATTCCAGCGGCGAAACAGTACAACATTACAAAGTTGAGGATTTTGGGATTGGTGGAAATGTTTCCACCCTCCGAATTGTCGGGCCGGTGATCCTTGAGACCACGGATGAGATAAGCTTAACCGGGAATGACCGAATCATCCTCGAAGGAGAAAATGCCTCAGCTGACGTTTATGCTCACGGAAATCTGCGTTTTTCCGGAAACTCAGTGGCCAATGAAACCCATAACCCGGGAAATTTACGGTTTTTCGGAATGGGGGGAGAAAGCCAGATCATCGATGTCGGGGGTACCGCGGGCTTTTACGCGATAGTTTATGCTCCGGAGGCTTTGGTCAATCTGCGGGGAAACAGTGAGGCCTTTGGCTCGGTGGTAGCCCGCGAAATTGAAATCAACGGCGGTCATTTTTTTCATTGGGATGAAGACAGTGCGACAATTGATGAATCGGATCTCCGTCGACTTTCAAGTTATGAAGAACTGACCCAGAGAGTCTATCGAGTCAGCTTCTGAGAACTCGTCTCCCAAACCTCACAGTCCTGCCGAGCTTTCAGATAAGTTCCTTAAACCCTTCTTGAAAATCAAGGTATTGTGGTTGCCATTTGGTTTCGCGGCGGATTTTCCGCGTGTCGATCCGCCGACTGGTTCTCACTCCGGCACGACCCCGGAATGAAACCTTCGAAGACTCTGGCCCCGCCCAAAGAGGGGTCTTACGGCCAGTTTTCAGGGCCAACCAAAGCAGAACTTCTTCTTTGCGGGAAGGGTTTCCGTCACTGAGATTGTAAATTTTCCGGCTCTCCTCCCGCGGCGTATCCAGAACGGCAGTAATGGCCGTAACAATATCCTCCACGCGAATCAGGTTGAGATAATGCTGGCAATATTCCCGCACAAAGCTTCCTCCGGCTTTGATTTGCCGGAGCAAAAAATTCCGTCCCGGCCCGTAGATCCCAGCGATGCGAAGAACGGTTCTTTTTTCGACCAGACCTTCCGGCCAGGCAAAGATGGCTTTTTCCGCCTGTCGCAGCAAATCTCCGGCGTCGTCTTCGGAGAGATGTTCAGGCGCATCGGCCTCCCCGACCCACCGGCCTCCATCCTGCGGATAAACACGGGAACTGCTGGTAAAAAGGTAATGCTCCGGGGGAGAGGAAAGTTGATCAAGCCATTGGGCAATGCGCTGCTGGGATTCCAGATAATTGCGGCGATAGCCCTCCAAGCCCTGCCCACCGGCGCTCAGGAAGTTCAAAACAATGGTCGGCTCCTTGGGGAGAGTCTTATACCAGTCCGGCTGGTGAAGGTCCAGGGAAAGGCGGCGGATATGCGGATTCTCCCTTTCCTCCAAACACGCCCGCGGCCAGTCACGGCGGACCGCAACGACCTCGCAATCCCTCCGCGCAAAATCCCGGGCGACATACTCCCCGAGGTAGCCACATCCCAAAATAATCACTTTTTTTCGCGCCAAAACCATACCTCAGGTGAATCTCAAATAACGAAAAAGGCAAATTCACTCTTTCCCTTTACCGATACTTCCCCTAATACTAAGAGTATGAGTAAAAAAGCGCTGATCATCTTGGCCGAAGATTTTGAGGAAATCGAAGCGCTCACTCCCGTAGATATATTGCGTCGAGCGGGAATTAAATGCACTTTGGCCGCCCATCTGGAGAATAAATTCGTCATTGGCAAAACCGGCATTCAAGTGGTGGCTGACCGTTTATTGAGTCAGTGTCACGATCGTGAATATGACTTGATTATTATTCCCGGCGGTCCCGGAGTGCGGCATTTGTGCGAGGATGAGGACTTGCGCCAGCTGATCCTCCGGCAAAAGGAAGCCGGTCGCTGGCTGGCGGCCATTTGTGCCGCTCCCCTGGTTCTGGCGAAGGCCGGATTGATTCCCGAACCGTATAACCGGATTACCGGACATTTTTCCATTCGCGATAAAATGCCTTGTCCGCTTCTTCCCGAACCGGTCGTGCAATGCGGCAAGTTGACCACTTCACATGGTCCGGGCACGGCCATTCCCTTTGCGTTGCAATTAGTGGAAAATCTTCTGGGCGCCGAGGTCCGAAAGGAGATTGCCCAGGCGATGATGTATCCGGATTCCTGAACGGTTTCCCGCCCTCTTTCTGTGCCGGATGCCGCCAGCTCCCGAACAAGCTCTCTTCTCGCCCGCCAGAACCCCTTATAATCAGGCGCTCCGGCCTTTTTGGCTGGAAACCAAGGAAGGGTTTCTGCTGCAACCAAAAGTCGGAAGATTATCGCTCTACGCTTTTTTGGGGTCATTCCTTTTACTGGTAGTCAGTTTTGGTATTTTTATCGAACTTCTGGCCTCCTTGAATGAGGATCTGGTCGATCATAAGTTCCGGATGTACCTGGCTTTTATTCTTTTTGCTCCGGTCTTTTCCACTTTAATCGCTTTTTTCTTCCGCCGGATGCTCCGGGGGCTTTGGGGCGAGCTTCGTTTTTCCGGAAAATCACAGACCATACGCATTTCCCGAAAGGGCCAGGCCACCACCCTCCCCTGGTCTCTTTTTCGCGAAACTTCGGTCCAAAAAACCGAATTCACCAACGGGGAAAGCCAATGGCAGATTCTCTTCCATTTCCGTGATCCGGAAGACTCCCCCGAGCTGACCGTTTATTTCTGGGGGTTTCCCGGCGAAGCAGAAGCCCGCCCCCTGGCCCAAAGACTCGAAGAACGCCTGCGCAGCGGTCAGTGAGACGAATGTCGGAGGGCGGAGGTTCCCGCTTAGCGGGATTTCGCTGTGCTCAACAGATATGGTCAAGTTCAGAATGCGGTGATGGTTCCGCTGTTTACGTAGTCGGGCTGCTTCATCGCCCGATCCGTGGGCTGTTTTGTCGGAGGGGCTTTACGCCCCGATTGGCTGCTGTAGCCGGCACGTCCCGCCATAGCCTTGGCGAAGGAGGAAGGCGTGAGATTTTGGACGGCTGTTGTAGCCGAAATCGTGAGATTTTGGACGGCTGTTTGCGTAGTCGGAGAGAGTTCAGCGCCCGATCCGTGGCGGAAAGGACCTGGCGGAATTTCAAACGCCTTCAACGTCGGCGAAAATCTTCGGAGGTTCGCGAATCTCCGGCCGATTTGTTCGGGCGCTTCCATCCTTCGCTCTTCGAGCTATGGAGGACGACACGGAAGCAGCCCGATTACGGCAGAGCGGGTGCGTCCCTGTGAGGGCGAGGGCGGTGTCCCGCTGAGTGGCGGACGGGTTTGCCAGCCAGCACCAACGGTGCGTCATGCCAAAGCCCGGGGCAGCGCCCCGGGAACAGGAGTTACCCCCATCGACGAGCCCTGTAAGGGCGACATCGTGGGACGGATTATGTGAGCCCTTAGAAGGATCGCAGGCTGAAGCCAGCGCTACTGAAAACAGCCAATCGGGGCGTAAAGCCCCTCCGACAAACAGCCATTTTTCCCCATTTAACGACAACTATAATTCCCCACTTCGGGAAGGGTGATCTCCAGGTCTGTGTGTTATTTCGTAGCCGAGACCAGTGCGCTTACGCCAGGCCGCTGCGTTTTAGGAGGGGCAGCAGTTCGGGCTTTCGGCCCATGAAGTCGCGGTACAGATCCATCGGGTCGGCACGGTTGCCTTGACTGAGGATTTTGTCCACAAACTGACGGCCTACGTTCCGATTGAAAAGCCCTTCCATTTGGAAACGGGTGAAGGCATCGGCGTCGAGAACCTCGGCCCACTTGTAGGAATAGTATCCGGCGGCATAACCCGTGGGGCTGGAAAAGAGGTGGGAGAAACGGTACAGCATCAAGGGTTGCCGGGTCGCGGTGGGGATTTGATAGGGCGTCAGGTTTTGGGCCAGAACTTCGTCCCGGGTCTTGGTGGGGTAACGCTCGTAATGGTGGTGCAACTCCAGGTCGAGTTTGGCAAATTGCAACTGCCGAACCATCGCCGAAGCGGCGCGAAAACGGCGGGCATCGGTCATCTTGCGGAAGAGGTCTTCGGGGATGGGTTCACCGGTTTCATGGTGGCGCGCAAAGAGATCCAGACTCTCCCGGTGCCAGCACCAGTTTTCCATGATTTGTGAAGGCAACTCGACGAAGTCCCAAGCGACATTGACGCCATTCAGGGATTTGACCTCGACCTCCCCCAGCAGGTGGTGGAGCAGGTGGCCGAATTCGTGGAAAATCGTCTCCACCTCGCGATGGGTAAGCAGTGCCGGGCCATCCTTGCCGGAGGGGGTTAAGTTGCCGCAGATTACACCAAGGTGGGGTTCGCGGATTTGTTTTCCGTCTTCGTCGGTCTTGGGCCCTCCGGTGAGGAGACTGTTGAACCAAGCGCCACCGCGCTTACTTTCGCGGGGATGCCAATCAGCGTAGAAGGAACCCAGGTGGGTGTTGGTATCCGTTTGCCGCAGTTCGTAGAAGCGAACCTCGGGATGCCAGACTTCGGCCCCCTCACCAGCGGGCTCATCCGGTGAGTTTCGGTAGAAAGAAGCTTGTTCCTCGATGGTTAAACCAAAAACCTTCTCCGCTAGGGAGAAAAGGCCATTCAAAACCCGATCAATGGGAAAATAAGGGCGCAGAGCCTCTTCATCGAAATCATATTCGGCCTGGCGTTGTTTTTCGGCCCAATAGATAAGTTCCCAAGGTTCCAGGGGGGTCTGTGAACCACTGGTTCGTGAAGCTTTGAAATCTTCCAGTTCCCGCGCCTCCCGGCGAAAGGCCTCTTCGCTCCGCTCAAAGAGGTCCTCAATGAAGGCCAGGGCCTCATCCCCGGACTTGGCCATGCGTCTTTTGAGGACCAGGTCGGCAAAACTTTGGCGTCCCAAGAGGTGGGCTTTTTCCTCGCGGAGGGCCAGGATTTCGTCAACCACGGGGCGATTGTTATGGGGTTCCTCCCGGCCCACCGAGGAGGCGCCTTCCCACATTTTGCGCCGGAGGGTATCACTTTCCAAATACGTCAAAAACGGTTCCAGGGAGGGCTGGTGCAAGGTGAAGCGCCAAACCGGTTTTTCTTCGCTGCCCATTTCCTTTTCCCTTGCTCTGTCCCGCGCCGCCTCACGGGCCCGGTCCGGTAGCCCGGCGAGATCCTCTTCCTTCTCGATGAGAAGTTCCCAGGCGTTGGTGGCATCAAGGACATTTTCACCGTAGTTGCGGGTGAGGGAAGCGAGGCGGGCATTTATCTCCCGCAGGCGTTTCTTTTGGTCAGCGGGAAGAGCCGCGCCATCTTCCTCGAAGTCGGCTACCGTTTCTTCCAAATGACGGCGTTGGGCCGGAGAGAGGGAATCGGGATCGATGGTCTGGGCCAAGCATTGAATGCGCTGCCAGAGTTTTTCGTTCAACGGGATGCCGCTGAAAAAGTCGGACACTCTGGGCAGCCATTCACCGTACACCTTGCGCATTTCCTTCGAGTCGGCCACTGATAACAGGTGGGCTGCTTTCCCCCAGGTATTTCCGACTGCCTCGGTAGCACTTTCCAAGCGCATCAGAGTATTTTCATACGTTGGGGTTTCGGTGGCCGTGGCGATAGCGTCGATCTCTTGGGAAGCGGTGGTCAAAACCTCTTCCACCGCTCCGGGGAGAGAATCAGGGGTAAGGGTGGCCCAGGAAATGGTGAATTCAGAATTTAGAAATGGGTTCATAGTGGTTGGGATCAGAATAAAAGTGCCAAGTCTCTCCCCTCACTCAAAAGAGATTCTTCAAAACGACAAGGGTAAGTTCCGAAAAAGGGGAAATTTTCAGGGGAATCCGCCCCTTTCTCAATTTCCTTACCCTCTTCAGTGTCCCTCGTTGACCAAGTTCCTTTTTTCCGGTAAGACTTTTTCCCTATGAGCCGATTTATCGCCCACATTCCAGTCCCTTCCATGGGAGCTACGGTGCATGAAATCACCGTTATTGACTTATTTGCAGAAGCCGGACAAGAAGTCGTAAAGGGGGAGCGAATTGCCGAGCTGGAAAGTGACAAATCAGTTTTTGATTACGAGGCCCCGGCCGATGGGAAAGTCGTGGGGTGGGTACCGCGTCCGGGAGATGTAGTGGCGACGAATTCCCCTTTGCTGGAATTGGAAACCGAGGATCCATCGTTGCGCCATTTGGCTCGAAATGGTGAAGCCAGGGAGGCTTCGTCAGCGCCTGCAGCAAAGACCTCAAAAACCAGCAAGCCCCCGGTCCCCGCTCCGCAAAGTGCTGGCGCGGTGGTTTCGACGGTGGTGTCGGCCGAAGGGCCCAAATGGACTCCACGGGCCATTAAGCTGGCCCGGGAGGCCGGTCTTCAACCGGGTTCTTGGGAAGGATTGACCACCACGGGTCCCGGAGGCCGGGTTTCGGGCGATGATGTGTCCCGTTGGTTGGCCGAGAAAGCCGCGCAACCGGCAGACGAGGGGACCTTGGCCAGCTCTTCTGCGACTACTACCGTTCAAGTGGCCGGAATCGGTTATGCGGTCCCGGAGAATTTGCGCTCCAATAAAGAAATTCTAAAGGCCTTTCCGGATATGACGGAGGATGAGATTGTGCGCATTACCGGGATCAAAACCCGTTATTATGCCAAAGAGGGCCAATCTGCCCGGGATTTGGCGGCGAAGGCCAGTCACCATGCTTTGAAAATGGCCGGGATGGCCCCGGAGGAATTGGACGGCATTATTCTGGCCACTATTTTGCCGGATCAACCGGTGCCCTCTGCGGCCAGTGATTTGGCCCGGCATTTGGGGGCTGCCAAAGCACTTACGTTTGATTTGAATGCCGCCTGCTCGGGCTGGCTCTATGCTTTGGAAGTTGGCCGAACCTTTATCAAAGGAGGAACCGCCCGGAATTTGTTGGTCGTTACCGCAGAGTTGCTTTCGCGTATCACCAATCCCAAGGATCACGCTACCGCCTTCTTATTCGGTGACGGTGCCGGAGCGGCCATTTTGACGGCGGAAGAAGGGGGACACCGTTTGGACCGAATGAAGTTGAGCGGAGACGCCAATTTTTACGAAGCGATCCAACGCGAGGGAGGGGGCGCGCGTATGCCTTTTCCAAAGAAGGGCGATGTCAATCACGAGAATTTCTACCTCAGCATGGACGGCCCGGTGGTCTTTAAGCAGGCGGTTCGGGCCTTCGGAGATATTATTGAAGAGACCATGAAGCGCCATGGCCTGTCGCCGGAGGAGGTTTCCTGGATCGTTCCGCATCAAGCCAATGAAAGGATTTTGCGGGCGGTGAGCAAACGGGTCGGCATTCCCTACGAGCGTTTTGTCGTGACCATTGGGAAATATGGCAATACCTCGGCTGCTTCGGTGTCCATGGCCCTGGGCTGGGCCGCGGAGGAAGGGATTTTCGAGACCGGAGACCACATCATTTTCTGTTCGGTGGGGGCTGGTTTTACCTTCGCCGGCGGTTTACTGACCTGGTAGGCCGGGTGGGCCGGCTGTTTGGTCGGAGGGGCTTTACGCCCCGATTGGCTGTTGTAGCCGAAATCGTGAGATTTTGGACGGCTGCTTTGTCGGAGGGAGTTTACCTCCCGATCCACGGTGGGCAGGACCTGAAGGTTTTGGGGGCGGTTGGCAACGTCGGGGCAGATCATCGGATGTTCGTGAAATTCCAGCCGATTCGTTCGGGCGCTTCCATCCGTCGCTCTTCGAGCTATGGAGGACGATACGGAAGCAGCCCGATTACGGTGCTTTGCGGACGTTGGCGGGAGAATCCGGCGGTTTCCGTAGTCGGACTGCGGTGCGGATTCTTGGTGGTCGT
>JAIUMY010000090.1 GCA_022565335.1 Opitutales bacterium | reverse complement strand
GGCACCTAAGAACGCTGAAAGCATTCGAAGGCTTTTTCCAGTCCTTTTTCCGACGAGTTAAATGACCCATTCTCAAAAGGACTGTAAAAAGTGGAAGCATAGGTGTATCCTACAAGTCCAAGGTGCCCACGGCACGAAGGGGGACCGGTTATGTTTTGTCGGGCCGGTATATCCGACGGCGAAGCCGTCTTTGGACTGCGCCAGCCCTGCTGGCGCTTTCCGTGAGCCAGCCTTGCTGGCGAGCCGTATAGTGCGGAAACGCGGCCGCAGGCTACGGCTGAATCCGGCAAGAGACGTCCACTGTCTGCCTACGCAACCCCTTACAGGTCGTATACGAACATCCGTTCTTCGTCCGAACTCTCCTCATCGACCCGGCGACAACCGGTTTTTTCGAAAAGATGGAGCATTGGGAAATTGTCCCGGCGGACCTTGGCCCAGAGTTTCTTCACCCCGCGCTTGCGCGCAATGTTGGTCAAGGTCTCAAACAATTTGCGACCCATGCCGACGCGCCGCTTGCTTTCCCGAACGACGAAAGCCATTTCACCGCTCTCACCGTTTTCATCAAGAGTGTAACGTCCGACCGCATGGATCTCCTCACGCGGACCCTGGACTTCCAGAATGGCAAGGGCGAGGTCTTTGGTCTGATCCACGTTGACCAATTGATAGGCGCGTTCACGGGTCATCCGCTTTTCTTCCCGGCCATAGCGTTGGCGGATGGTTTCGTCACTGTGGGAATAGAAAAACTCCTGCAACCGGCCTTCGTCAGATGGGAAGAGCGGACGGAGGACATAAGGGGTGTCCTTGAGGACGACCTTCATTACCTCCAGACCTTCGAGGTCATCGATGTAATTGGGGCGATTGATTTGGTAGGTCGGGAGCCGGTTGGTTTTGTGTGCCTCGCGAAGCAAGTCATCACGGAATTTGGGATGAGCCACCTGTATGAGTTCGAGGGCCCGCTCCCGAATGCTGCGGCCCCGTAAGGTTGCGATACCGTATTCGGTGACCACATAGTGAACATCCCCGCGGGAGGTCACTACGCCGGAACCGTCGGCCATCTTCGCAGTGATGCGGGAGACCGTTCCTTTCTTCGCCGTCGAGGGTAGGGCGATGATCGGTTTGCCGCCTTTGCTCATGGCCGAGCCACGGATGAAATCAACCTGCCCCCCAATGCCGGAATAAAACCGATAGCCGACGGAGTCCGCCACTACTTGGCCGGTGAGGTCCACTTCGATGGCGCTGTTTATCGCCACCATCTTGTCGTTGCGGGCAATGTTGATCGGCGAATTGGTGTATTCGCTCGGGAAAAAGGCAATGTGCGGATTGTTGTGGACGTAATCGTAGAGGCGCTTGGTCCCCATGCAGAAAGAGCTGACGGTCATCCCTTGGTGGAAGGTTTTGCGACTGTTGTCGATCACCCCTTTCTCAATACAATCCAACAGACCATCACTGAACATTTCAGTATGAATGCCGAGGTGACGGTGGTTTTGCAGCGCCCGCAAAACGGCATTGGGGATATTGCCAATGCCCATCTGTAGGGTGGAGCCGTCCTCAATTAAATGGGCCACGTATTGACCGATCTTCGTCGTGTCGGCGTCGGGTTCCGCAATGGGAATTTCGGGGATCGGCTCGTCGTGCTCCAGAAAGGCATCGATCTGGTCCACGTGGATAAAACTTTCCCCCAAAGTGCGGGGCATGGAGGGATTGACTTGGGCGATAACCCGGGAGCCATGTCGGCAGGCGGCGGAAACCACGTCGATACTTACGCCCATGCTGCAGTAGCCGTATTCGTCGGGAGGACTGACCCCAATCAAGGCGACGTCAATGGGCACCACCCGGTCCCGGAAAAGTCCTGGCAACTCGGAGAGGAAGCACGGGGTGTAGTCCGCCCGGCCATCATTAACCGCGTCGCGGGAACCGTGCCCCAGAAAGAAGGAGTTGGTTTTAATCGTGTCCGAGTATTTTTTGTCCACCCAAGGTACCTCACCAAGGGTGAGGATGTGGACAACCTCGATGTCGTGAAAGTCTTCGCTGTGCGCCAGCATTTGTTTGACCAAATACTGCGGCGTGGCGGCGTTGGAGCCAACGAAGACGCGGTTGCCCGGTTTGATGAGTTCTTTCCAGTCGGAACTTTGGAGTGGTTTCATGGTTTTTCTGTTTTGAGTAAAAGGGTTTATCCGTTGGCCAGAAATTCTTCGGAGAGTTCGTTACCGTTGGTCTCGCCACGGGCGAAGGCCGAAATATTGCCGAGTGTAGTGGAGGTGATATTTTGCAGGGCTTCCTTGGTGAAGAAGGCTTGGTGCCCGGTAATTAAAACATTGGGGAAAGTCAAAAGGCGCATGAAAACATCGTCCTGAATGACCTTGTTGGAAAGATCCTCGAAGAAAAGATCGCCTTCCTCTTCGTAGACGTCCAGGCCCAAGGCTCCGAGGCGCCCGGTTTTGAGGGCTTCCACCACGGCTTTGGTTTCGACCAGGGCGCCACGGCTGGTATTGATCAGCATGGCCCCCATTTTCATCTTTTTCAGGGAATCCTGATTGATCAAATGCTTGGTATCCGGGGTCAGCGGACAGTGCAGGCTGAGGACCTCCGCCCGTGGAAGCAATTCATCCAAGGGTAAATATTCGACCCCTTCTTTTTCGCAATCAGGGTTTTTGTGAACATCGTAGGCCAGAACCTTACAGCCGAAACCGCGAAAGGTGTGGGCCACGATCGCTCCGATCTTACCGGTGCCGACAATCCCTACCGTTTTGCCGTGTAAATCAAACCCGAGTAGCCCATCAAGCGCAAAATTGCCCTCGCGAACCCGATTGAAGGCCCGGTGAAGTTGTCGGTTGAGCCCCAAACAAAGCGCCAATGTGTGCTCGGCGACGGCATGAGGGGAGTAGGCCGGAACCCGGTTGACGGTAAAGCCCATCTTTAGGGCGGCAGCCAAATCAACATGGTTGAAACCCGCCGACCGCAGGGCCAAACAGCGCGTGCCCCCGTCTTGAAGAAGCTTGAGCACCGGCTCCCGGCAATCATCATTGACAAATACTGTGACCGCTTCGTGCCCTTCCGCCAAGCGAGCCGTTTCCTCGTTTAAACGGGTTTCATAAAAATGGAGATCGTGCCCGTGCTCTTTGTTGGCTTCCTCAAGGAAACGACGGTCATAAGGTTTGGTGCTGAATACGGCAACTTTCATAGTGAGAGAATCATTGATTGTAGAGAGTTAGGTTCAAATGCCTAGGCTTCTCTTGGTAAAGGATTCGCTCCTTTTGTTCGAGAGAAAAGCAACCCCCCCTCCCAAACCCGGCTAGTTTTGTTGACATCCAAATTCCCAGGTAATTTATAAAGTCCGAAAAAGGGGGTTGGCAGGGCCCCGATCCGAATTACTCTGGGGAGCATGAGACTATTCCTTTGGCTATGCTTCACCGGATTGTTGGGTTCTGTTGTCTGGGGGCAGAATCACCCACAGATGATGTGGGGGAGCGAGGAGGAGGTGCCTTTCCAGCCGCGGCACAATTTACACCGCATTTTTACGGCCGATCGCTTTTTCGAGGAACCCGATGTTTTCCCCCTTTATGCCGGCCGGCATTTCCGGCCAAGCCCGGGTTATCGGGACTGGCAACCTTGCCTGGGAAATCCCACTGCCGCCGAATGGGCTGCGGACGCGGCGATCAATTTTTTTCGGGAAAACCCGGAGGCGGTCTCTTTCCCGATTGGGATGAACGATTCCAACCGGTACTGCGAGTGCCCGCTCTGTCAGGACTTGATCGAGTACGAGAACACTTTTCGCAACCGTCCGGATGCTTCGGCGTTGATGTTTACCTTTGCCAATCGGGTTGCCGAATTGGTGGAGGAGGAATTCCCGGATAAATACTTGACCATCCTGGCCTACCTTTGGGCGGAAAATACGCCTCCGTTTCCGGTTCACCGGCAGATTCTTCCTTACCTGACGGCGGACCGAACACAGTGGTATGACGAGGAGTTTCAGGCAGAGGATCGCGATTTGATGGCCCGATGGGCGGAGGCCGGACCCGAAAAGCTGGGGATTTATGACTATTTTTACGGCGGCAGCTTTCTGATCCCACGGATGTTCTGGACCTCGATGGAGAAAAGCCTGAACCACGCCTATGAGTTGGGGTTTACTACGGTTTTCACGGAGATGGGGCCAACCTACTGGGATTTGACCAAGGAAGAGGTTCTGCGACGCAAAATCCTCGACCCCCAGAGAACCGTTGCGGATTTGCTGACCGAGGTTGCGGCGGAACGCTACGGAGCTGCAGGGCCGCTGATGGAGGTTTTTTACCTTTGGGCGGAATATTACTGGCGGGAAGGAAGTCAACTGCGCAGGGAAGTGGCGGATGCGAGTCTGGGAAACCCGTATTGGATTCGCGGTTTTCGGCAGACCTATATGGCTCAGTTGTTTCCGGTCGATTCTTTAGCGGTGGTCGAGCAGATTTTTGGCGTGGCTGAAAATGTAGCGAAGGGCGGTGGCGTGAGCCCGGAACAGCGGGAGAATTTAGAGCAGGTTCGGGCCCAATTTGCCTTTTTTGCCAAGTATCGCCGCTGGGTTGAAAGCATTTGGAATTTGGCCTATGGCGAACCGGGAGAAGACGAACTGCAGGCAATGCTGGAGGAAATCAGCGAAACGGGCTTGCGCCTGCAAGAGATGATTGACGGGTTTATCGCTGACGATAGCCGTGAGGCTCGGAATCTACGAAATTCCTGGGGCTACCTAAAGGACCAAACCTTGCGCCCCTTGCCGGGTCAGTGGGGGAAGCAGCCTTTACCCGATGCGGACCAATATATTTGGCAAACCGATGCTTGGGCGAAATTGAGTGAAGCGTTCCCCCACAGTGGCTTTTCGGCTTGGGGAAAAGCCCGGGATTTGCCCAATCAACTGGCGGAGAGCTCTTGGAATTGGAAAGAAGACGAGGATGGTTGGCAATTCCTCGTGGCGACCGGAGGGGCGGAAAATGTTGCCGTGGAGGATGCGGTCCTGCGTTTCGAGCCCGGGGGAAGGCATCATTTGTTTCGTCGTTTTGTCTGGGAGACCCCGGAAGGCGAGAACGTTTTTCGCTGGGGATTGGAGATGAGGGGCCGCCTAAGCCGTGGCGCCATAGCGGAAGTTCAGGCTCATTTTTTTGACCACCGGGGCCACCGTATGGGGCCGAAACAAAAAGGGTTTCTCAGCGGGTTTTCCGATCGGTTGATGCAAGAATGGAAGCCTGTTTGGCTCTCCGGATTTGTGCCTGAGGGAACGAGTTGGGCGCTGTTTTCTTTGGAGGTTCGGGAGTTGGCCGAAGGGGATTGGGTGGAAGTGCAAAAACCACAGCTGTTTTTTACCGAATGAGAAAAACCGTGGGAAGAAGATTGAGAAAACTCTGATCTGCACCAATATGGTGTTATGGAAAACCCCTCGTTCCAAAAAGCCACCGATTTATTAAAAGAGAAACTTCCAGACTCCGTTATGACCGGGCCGGACGAACTGGCTCCTTATGCTTATGATGGCAGCAAGCTTGCCTTTACGGTGGATGCCTTGATTCGTCCGCAAAAGGAAAGTGAAATCGGACAAGTTCTGGAATTGGCGAATGAACATAAAGTTCCGGTTACCGTTCGTGGGGGAGGATCGTCCCTGACAGGCTCGGCCTCGCCATTCTCGGGGGGGTGGGTATTGGACCTATCGTCTTGGGAGGGCATCTCCGTCAATCGGGCAGCCGGGATGGCCACCGTGCAGGCTGGGGCAAAAATTGCCGATATTCAAAAAGCGGCCGAGGCCGAGGGCTGGTTTTATCCCCCCGATCCTTCTTCCCACCGGTATAGCACCATTGGCGGAAATCTGGCCTGCAATGCCGGGGGTATGCGTGGCGGGAAATACGGGGTTACCCGGGACTATGTTTTGGCTTTGCGGGGGTTTTTGCCCACCGGCGAAGCGGTGCGCTGGGCACGTCCTCTACGCAAGTATGCGGCAGGTTACAATTTCCGCGATTTGTGGGTTGGCAGTGAGGGTACCTTGGGAGTGATCGTTGAGGCGACCCTTCGATTGGTTCCCAAGCCAAAGGCTCGTTGGACGATTCTGGCTTGTTTTGAATCGGAAGCCAAGGCCCTTGACCAGGTGAAACTTCTATGGGAGCAACAGGTGATACCTTCCATTACCGAATTTCTTGATCGCGAAAGTGTCTCGTGTGCCGAGCGGGCTACCGGGGCGGAAATTTTTGCCGGACAGAAAGGCCGTCCGGTTTTGCTTATTGAATTAGATGGGCACCCAGCGGCGGTAGAGGAGGACCGGCAGCAGGTTTTGGCCATTCTCGGGAAATCATCCCTCGCTTGGAAAGAGGCCGCCGACGAGAATGAGGCGCAAAGCCTCTGGGAAGTACGCCGTAAGTGTTCTGGCGCAATGTTTGAACTGGGGGATGCCAAGCTCAACGAAGATGTTGTTGTGCCACTTGAGCGCGAGCGCGAGCTCATTGAATTTACCCGGGCCTTGAGTCAGGAAAAATCTTTGCCAATTGCCGTTTTTGGTCATGCCGGGGACGGGAATTTCCACGTAAACATCATGTTCTATCGTGACCATCCTGAGCAAAGCGCCAACGCCGAGGAGGCTGTTCAGTCCCTCATGGAAAAAGTTCTCCAACTTGGCGGAACCATCAGCGGAGAACATGGCATTGGTCTGGCCAAAACCCCATTTTTCGCAATGGAGCACAGCCCCGCCGAGATCAAAGCCATGGAAGCGGTCAAAAAGGCCCTCGACCCGCAGGGAATTCTAAACCCCGGCAAACTTTTCACCCCCTACGAGGTCTGGCGCCACCGCCCCGTCAAAGTTCGACTCCCCTGGGACCACAAGTAATCAAATTTCCTCACACCAACCTCTGTCAACAAATGAATGACCCGGAAATTTATAAATTATCAGGTCATTCATTTGTTGACACAATCTGACCTTTGCCAGAGTGCATTAAGATGCTGTTAATCAGCCCTTTGAGAGTCTGGCGATCCTGACGATACGCTGACTGCCGTAGGGGTTTGGCGTGGCGCGAAAGCAGCATAACCCTTTGTCCGAGTCCATTACCAGGTCCAGAGATTCCGCATTGTCTAGCCACGTGGCTTTTTGAAAGGTCGGCATTTTTTCAGCCGAGATCGTCTGCCACCCATCACCCCGAGGCTCGCCTTCGGCAAGGTGCATATTATCGGTTATCGGTAGATAATGAGAAAAATAATACCAATCCCCCTGATGGGATAGAACAAAATCGTCCCCGCAGGTCTCAGCCTCCACGGGCAAGCCTTCGTAAAGAACTTCGCCAGCCTCACGGGCCCATTTACCGACCAAATCTATCGCCGCTTTTTCATAGGAGGGTAGGGATCCGTCCGCTAGAGGTCCGATATTGAGCAGGAAATTGGCTCTGTAACGGCGGCAGGCAGCAAGGCTCGAAATCAACTCGGCCGGGCTTTTGTGCGAATAGTCAAATTGCGCGTCTCCCCAATGGCTGTTGATGGTTTCACACATCTCTGCCGCAGTATATTTTTCACCGGCTTTATGGGTTCGCTTCGTGGGTTTACCTTGCTCAAACGTAACGGCGTCAAGTGCGGGATGATTGAGATCTCCCAACGCTTCAATGCTGGAGTTATTAATGATCATGCACTCTGGTTGATGCTTGCGAATCATTCCGTAGAGCGCGTCTTCTTTCCAATCACGTTCACGCCGGGACCAGTTTCCATCAAACCAAAGACCGTCGATTTTTCCGTACTGGGTACAGAGGATTTTCACCGATTGGTTTAGATATTCCAAGTAGCTGTCCCAGTCTTCATCGAAAGACTTTTCATTCCAATCAAGGGTGGTGTGGTAAAAGAAAATCCCCATTTTTTCGGCCCTGCAGGCATCCACGAATTCTGCGACCAAGTCCCGTCCTGCCGCGGAATGGGGAGCATCGAAGGTGTTCAGCCCGCGTGTGTCATACAGCGAAAAACCATCATGGTGGCGGGTAGTCAGACAGGTGTAGCGAATGCCATTGCTTTTTGCCCAACGGATGGTTTCGCGAGGGTTCCAAGCTTCGGCCGTGAACTTTTCCATTAAAGTATTGTATTTATTTCGGTCCAATCGGTGATGATGGCTAACCCATTCTCCTTTTCGCAGGTGGGAATACAGTCCCCAATGCAGAAAGAGGCCAAAGGCGTTTTTTTCGAATTGTTCTATGTAGGCAGGTATATTTTGAGTCATGACGAAAATTTTCAGCGATTGTATAAGGCCCAGGAACGAAGTGCGGTAAGTAAAACCTGTTCGATGGCGACCGCGGCCTGGAGGTTGGACTGGAGAAGGTAATTTGCCCGCTCAATTTCCTGAATCGTTTCCCGAAGAGGTTGGAGCGGTATTTGGTGCCCGTTGGGCCCATCTGATTGGCGGGCGAAGGCAAGACAATGATCTGCTACCTGGCGAAGAAGTTTTTGCCGCGCTTCGATTTCCATGAGTTTTTCCCAGGCTTTCTGGGCTTCCTCATCATCTGGTCCCAAGTCTTTTGCTTCCCCTTTTAGGTTGGCGACCTGCTTTTGCAGTACTTCGCCAAAGCGAACTACCAGTCCGTAGGCTTGCATTAGGGTAGGCGCCAAGTCCGCAGATTTTTGTACTGGTTCGCCCGCACTTTGCAGAAATTGCCTAAAATCCTCTAACCATGCTTCACTTTCGGCATCCTGATGCTCTTCCTCCTGGCCGGGAAGACGAAAGAATAAACACCGACTGCGGATAGTTGCCAGAAGCGAGTAGGGACGCGTGGAGAGGAGAATGATATACGTCCCGGCCGGAGGTTCTTCGAGTGTTTTGAGAAAAATATTGCTTGAGGACTGATGAAAACAATCAGCTTCATGGACCATGGCCACTTTTCCGTTTTCGCCGAAAGCGGTTTGGAAAAGGTTTTTAATCAGTCCCCGAGTATCATCGGCGGAGATTTGCCGAAGTCTTCCAGTCGGGCGGAGGTGGTAAAGGTCAGGGTGGGAAAATTCGCCGGTTCCTTTGGCAGGGTTTTTTAAAATCTCTCCGGCCAGCGAATAAGCGGTCTCCTCCAGACAAGCCAGGTCGGGACCAGAAAGTAGGATCCCATGGGGCAAGCGTCCCTTTCGGGCGTTGCGCAGAAGCACTTCTCTACTGGCCGCCGCAATTTCACTCATCAGGAAAATAACGATCACTGATTTCCTGCCAAACATCGATGGCAACTTCGTCGGGTTTACGATCCCCTTTGATGACCGTAAAACGCTCCGGCAAAGAGTCGGCCAAAACCAGATATCCTTCCCGAACGAGTTTATAAAATTCGATATTCTCTTTTTCCATCCGATCCGGGAGATCCGAAGCCCGGTGTTTGATCCGTTGAAACCCCACTTCGGCCGGGATATCCAAAACGACCGTAAGGTCCGGTTGCATATCCCCTACGGCAAAAGCATTAATAACATGAACGGGTTCTGAGGACAATTGTCGGGCGACGCCCTGATAGACGGTTGTGGAATCAAGAAAACGGTCGCAGAGTACAATTTTCCCCTCCTTGAGCGCTGGGACAATGATCTGGCGGACCAGTTGAGCTCGGCTTGCCGCGAAAAGGAGAAGCTCGGTTTCTGGGCACATTTGCTCTCCATTACTGTTGTGCTTGAGCAGGTGACGAATATCTTCGCCGATATCCGTGCCTCCGGGTTCCCGGGTCACCAGGACATCCTCTCCGCGTTCTTCCAGTTTGCTTGCCAAACGATCAATTTGGGTAGTTTTCCCACTACCTTCCGATCCTTCGAATGAAATGAAAATTCCAGGTTTTTTTGACATGATGAGATAGGGGTTAGGAAGAAGGCCAGTTTCGTATGAAATGATCTAGAGCATTAAGAGACGGAGAGCGCGCTTGGCGAACATAAAAACCTGAGGTCGCAACTCCGCTAACCAAGCATGCGCGGGGACTTAGGCCCATCAGCATGCCGGTCAGAAAACCGGCATTAAAGTGATCCCCCGCTCCGGTGGTAATGCGGGGTTTTTGACAATAGGGGCCAGGGACGAACCAGCTGTCTTCCTTGGTCGCACAAGCCGCGCTTTCCGTAGGGTGGACAACAACTGTGTGGATCGAAAGCTCTTGCCTTATCCCGGCACACAGGCGCTTTAAATTTGATTTATCGCGATCACCGGGTTCGGTCCCCAGAATGCGGGCCACCGTTTGTGCCTCCTTGAAGTTTAGACCGAGAATACACCGACCAAAGGATTGGAACTTTTTGATCGTTAAAAGAGCGCTCTTGATGTCGCTGTCCGAGCGTTTTTCCGGGTCCGCCAAATCAAAAAAGAAAGTTCTTTGGCGACTGGTATCGAGGTTCGGCAATACCTTATCCAGCAAGGCATTGAAAATATCAGTCATTTTGGGAATCATTGTCCAATTGACCAAGGCCACCAAGTCAGTGCGGGAAACCATATCGAAGAAGGCACCTTCTCCGATGGCTTGGATCATGGATTGGTAAGTGGCTTCCTCCAGTGAGGAGGTTTGGCCCAGCATAATTTTGCCATCATCGAATTCCAGAGCGGTTGTCTGGCCAGGCTCAGCTAAACTAATGGCCTCTGTTTGTTTGGCAAATTCGGCAAAAACCGGGTGAATCTTCGGTTTTCCGAGTGCCCCAATATAGCGAATTTTCGATCCTGCCTCACGTAAGGCATTCGCTAGAATGGGACCATTCCCCCCCAATTTTTGGACGCGTGGAAAAATTTCGATGTTAGTGCTTTTCCCTGCGGCCGCGCCTACTCGCATTGCAAATTCTTCGATTGAAGGAATTGCGGTGAAGTCATCACCCGTGCCGTAACGACTGTCGACGGGGTTTACAATGGTGTCGACAAAGCCGTCTAGACCAACGATACCGAATTTGGAAGACAGATTACTACGTTTCGCTTCCAGCTCTTGCAGGGTTTGTGAGGTGAAATCCATTTCTTCAGTCAACCTGTTCGCGCCGTTTTAGACAAGCAAACTCTGCCCTTTTAAAACCGATTTTTATCAAAAGAAGAATTTTCCGAAGTAGAAAGCATTGATAATAGAGAAATTTTCCCCGTATAAAAAATAACTGGTAATTTAATTACTTGACATATGAATGTTCGGGTTATTCATGCTTGACTGTGGGGGTGGGTTCTTTAGGATGGGAGGCATGAAACGTATTGTCATTGAAGAGGGAGAAGGGGTGTACCATATTATG